>NZ_JBWDNW010000022.1:0-100662 GCF_056269405.1 Paenibacillus sp. J2L1-98
CAATTTCATGGTCATAGATCTTTAATACCCTCCTGTCAATCATACCTCCACTCCTTACCATTTATTTAACTCTCCCGTTACTTCATGAAAAAAGCAGACTGTCGCTGCAATCTGCTTCATTCCACTATCGTACCCGTTAGCGTAATGATGTCAGTCCTAACAACATTTACTGCAATAAATGGAAATAATGCTAAAAGTCCATAGAACATCTCCTATTCCTAGCCACACTATTGCTGTTTCACATAGTTATCGTATTGGTCTTTAGTACCTATATAAAAATGTGCAACTGTTAAGTTATCTTTGCCACCGCTACCAGTGGAAACTCCATGAAATTCCTCATGACTTACTTTCTTACGGTGACCTTGATTGTCAACATAGTATACCTCAACAGGTCCACCTTTCAGATTAGTTGAAGTTTTTAACTTACCCGACATAGGTACATTATAGATATAAGTATTTTTTTCTTTTTCAAGAGGTGGGTAATCCGCCTGTGCAAAAGTAATTTCAACCTCTCCTATGAAATTTTCGGGTAATAAATATATATGAAGTGGATTTTTATTTATTGTAACTATTAGAAAGATAAAGCCCATAAATAGGATAACTAAGGATACAAAAACAAAAACATATTTAGGTAAACCAATAATGTTTTTCATTAAACTCCCCCCGTTAGCTGAACGAAGGGCTGCAACTTTGCCAGCCCAATCCGTCGTTCCCAGTTAGCTCGTTTGCATGAGCTGAAACCATCCTTTCTCATCCGGTTATCTCCCACTCTATCGTTAACGCTCCCTGTGCCCGATCGCCGGTGACGACGATTCGTATAGTGGACGGTGCCTTCACCCGATATGCGATCCACGCTTCGCCACCCCGCATAACGTTCGTGTACGTCCCTCCTTCGGCCTTCAAGTATGTGCCGTAGCCGCCGTTGGTGACCTGCCAGTCGATGTGATATGACAACGTCTGACCCATTCCCAGCTCGACCGGAATCTGTTTCTGACCGTTAAAATAAGCAAATTCCGCGCGATAGCCATCGGCAGTTCTTGTCTCCGTCCACTGCTTAGTCACAGTGAAATCGGCCATGGTGACGTAGACTGCCCCGGCAAGCAGTAGCATTGCTGCGACTGCGCTGTAGGGCCACCACCCACGAAACAGATGGGTCGCGGCGAGAAACGTCAGTGCGCAGGCCACGCCATAGCCGCCGGCAAACAGACTCAAGCTCCATTGGCCCGAAGGAAACCAGACCAGAAAAGGGACATACCCTCCGAGCATATAAAGCAGGACGGTAAGTACCATTTTGGAGGGGCCGGCCTTGCACTTGTAGAGCACAGCATCTATCACGACAGAAAACAGAACGGCATAGCCGTAAATATACACGCACAGCGGGAGTTGCCGGGTTAGCTCCGACATCTCATAAAGTTCAAATCCTCCGACTATAACCAGGAAACCGAAAAATACAAGCCCTGCAGCCGCTAGTTTTGAAGCCGCATAGGTGCCAACCTGAGACCATCTTGGCATCACCATGATGTCTCCCTCCTCAAATTCTTCTTGCTTCAAGTGTAACCGAAAGTTCATCTGCTGAGCAGTTCTAAGTTTTGTAGAACCTGCCGCCTGTAAGGACTGCGGGCCTTTCCCACAAAAAAGAACACTTCAAAAGAAGCGTCCTTTTTGTAAACGTTTTTATACTGTCTCCTTCGTTTTGATTAAGTGGCATTAGCGTAACCTGCCCGTTAGCGTGCAAAAGGCAGCCGTTCATTCGTCATTCGGGCCGGCTGCCTCAGTGTCTTTATTAAGCTATCGTTTCCCGTTAGTTGAGTCAATCATCAAAAGTCCAAGTATAAAATATAGCTGAAATACCTAAATTTACGGCTTGATCAAAACAGTCGAGAGATTCATCCTGTTCATCGTCTTCCTCATATAGCTCACGGTTCACAATTTTCTGTTCATTTACATCTATGATTTCCCAACCTTGATCATTAACGTAAGAAGTTGCACTTTCCAAAGCAAGATTAATGTCAGTTGAGTTAACCCAACATTTAACAAATGCACCTGCCAATTCTTTACGTTCAGGATTATCTGCATATGGCATTACTTCAAACAGAAAGTAGTAAATTATCATCGGTTCCTCCTTGAAGGTGTCTTGAACAAATCTGCCCGTTACTTCAATGAAAAAGAGGAGCTGCTCACGCACAACTCCTGCACTCTAGTTCTCCGAAATCAACTGGTCTGATTTTTATTGAGGTACCAAGCTTCAATTTGTTTGTATGCAGCTTCAATCTTTCTGTCGAAACTGTCCCTAAATTCTTCTTTAATGCCTCTTCCATTGGAACCGTACTCTTCGTAACAATCAATCAATAGATCTTTCACACTCTCTAAATTATGGCCATACAAACATCGAATTAGCTTTTGTGTCACATTGTCATGTTCATTATCGGGAGCCCCCATACGGATTAAACCAAGCGGGTCAAATTCATTAACAATTATCCTAAGCTCTAGGAAATCCCTTTTGTACTCTTTAGACATAATCTTTTTGATATTCTTATTTATTTACATCAACCTCCGTTTATTGAACTCTTGTACCCGTTAGTTGAACAAGCCGAGGGATTCTTTCCCGCAAAGAGGCGTTAATATAACCATCAAATGCTTTGTATATGCGTCTTTATTCCTTTAAGCTCGCCGTCCACTTTTTAATTACTATGCCCTCTAGGCCACACACATCGTTTATATCTACACATAACAACTTCAGTTCATCAACGTGTTTGGACTTTCTGAGTACTTTTATAACAGCCAAATAGGACTTATCCGTTCTTGAATACTCCAGCAATTGAAAGGGCTTGACACGTTCCTTGTGGTTTTCATAACTCCAACCCATGATAATCGCCTTAATTCCAAGAGGACACGACTCAAATTCATCAAAGTCACCCTCAACATCCGCTGAGAGGTTAATAATAATCCCTTTAGACATAGGAAGTGTTGGTTCAGTATAAATTTCATCTATCTCTGGCCAGTTCATGATAGCCTCCTTCCTTATGTGTCCGTACTTGTATCGGGACATTCCCGCACTATTTTTATAATTCGCCATGCACAAATTATACAAGTAACAGAATAACCGTACCAAGATAAGAAAAAAATTTAAACAAACAATTTCTACCATCAACACCTAATAACTTTGTTAATAATAGCGGTCAATCAAATTTAACCTAAATACCATGTGACCAGTAAGGATTTTTAAGCAAACCTGCCCGTTAGCTCAACGAGGCTACCGTTCTATGATATGCTCCCCAAATAGTAGACAGGTTAAATAATAAAAACCTGTTACTATGAGGGGAGCATTTTCATGCCTAAAGTTAAATATCATGCGACGGAGAAGCTCGCCATTATTGAAGAGATCGAATGTGGTGAACTTGGCATCATGGCCACTGCGTATAAATATGGGATTTCGAAAACAACCTTGGTTAAATGGCGACGTCGGTTTGAAGTCTATGGCTTCGAAGGATTAGAGGTCCAAACGGAAAACCGCAGCTATTCCGCAGAACTTAAGCATCAGGCGGTGTTGGACTATCTTGAGGGGGAATTATCCCAATACCAGATCATTGATAAATACAAGATTGCGAGCAGAACGCAGCTTTCCAACTGGGTGAAGAAGTATAATAGTCATAGCAGCTTAAAGGCCTATAAAGGGGGAGCAAAGGCTATGACGAAGAGACGTTCAACAACCTGGCAGGAACGGCTGGAGATTGTTCAATATTGTCTGACACATAACCAGGATTACAGGAAGACAGCGGAGCAGCATCAGGTCTCCTACCAACAGGTGTATCAGTGGGTGAAGAAATACCAGGACGGCGGGCAAGAAGCGCTGCAGGATGGCCGAGGACGTAAAAAGGCAGAAGAGGAATTAACCGACGCAGACCGCCAAAAGCTTGCGATGAAGAAGCTGGAGGCTGAAATTGAGCGTCTACGGGCAGAAAATGCGTTCTTAAAAAAGTTAGAGGAACTCGAAAGAAGGCGACGCTAAGTCAAGTACGTCAGGAAAATATCTACCTCGCCATCCAAGCAGTTGTGCAAGACGGGCAATTCAGCATAAAGGCGCTGTGTGAAATTGCAGAGATTCCGCGATCAAGCTATTACAAATGGCTGAACCGCAAGCCCAGTGTACGCGAACTGGAGAACCATACACTCACAGAAGCCATGATCTCGCTCTATGAGAAGGTAGGCGGTATCTATGGGTATCGTCGATTAACCCTTCACTTATGCAGAGAAAAGCAGCAGCAGATTAACCACAAACGTATCCAGCGCCTCATGCAGCAGCAAGGTATTCAATCTGTGATACGCCGCAGAAAGCGAAAGAAATATGCACCGTCAACTCCTCAGCACGTGGCTGAGAACCTGTTAAATCGCGAGTTCTCTGCGGAAAAGCCGAACGAGAAATGGGTAACGGATGTATCGGAATTCAAATATGGCCCTAGTCAAAAGGCATATTTAAGCGCCGTTTTAGACCTCTATGATAATACCATTGTGTCCTATGTGGTCGGGCACTCCAACAACAACAGCCTCGTGTTTAAAACCGTCAAAAAGGCGATAAAAGCCGCACGGGGCAGCAGACCGATGCTGCATAGTGACCGAGGCTTTCAATATACTTCATTTAAATTCAAAAAGATCTTGAAGAAAGGTAAGATCGTGCAGAGCATGTCTCGAGTGGGTAGATGTATCGATAACAGCCCCATGGAATCATTCTGGGGAACCCTAAAATGCGAGAAGTATTATTTGCATACTTACCGTACCTTTGAGGAGCTCGAAAGGGACATTAAGGCCTACATCCACTTTTACAATAACGAACGATTACAGGCGAAATTAAACGGCCTTAGTCCGATAGAATTCAGGGCTAAGGCCGCTTAACTCATTTTTATTATTTGTACTGTCTACTTGACGGGGTGCAGTTCACTATGCTGGCAGCCTCGTTCTGGTGTATATGGAACTAACGTACCCGTTAGCGCAACGATCCATCATCAATATCATCATAAGCATCTCCAAGTGATTCAAAATCCTCTTTCAGCCAGTACCATCGTTCACCGTTATTTTGAACCAATTGATTCAGTAACTCAGTAAACGATCTAGCTATTACGGGACATTCTCCCACAACTCCGTGTCTATCCCAAAAACTATCGTAACACTTCCCTAGTCGCTTCTGATGTAAATCAATAGAAATGTAGTCGCCATTTCCGTCATGGACAACTATAAACCAATGGGAAGATATGTCCCCATCAACATGTTCTCCTACGATGACTGGATTGGATAAGGCGAACTCGTTAGGCGGAACGATTTGGCAATTATAATCTTTGTTTTCAAAAAGCATCACGCCTCCACAAAGCTCATAAAAACGTTTAAGATCTGGAGGAAGGCTATATCCTTCATCTGTGCGCGGCAAACCAGTTGGCGGACTGACTCTGCAATTTGGTAAGATAGCTATTTGTCGTAATAATTCCTCTATGTTCTTCAGGCAATTTCATTCCTCTCCAGGTTTACACTATTGTACCCGTTAGTTGAACGAGAAAGTAAACTTATTTTAACACCTTCTCTTTGTACTTAGTTTCTAATACAATTGAATTGGCTATTTCGATTAAAGTATCTGCAGGCACTTTATTCTCAATTCGTTTATCAACCCATAACCAGTACTGCCATCCGCTTCTTCTATGCTCTTAAGCCTGAACCCAACCAATCCAACGTTGGGAACGGGAGGGGGAAGGGTCAAGTGAAAAATTGAGAACAGAGAGAAGCCATTTGGGGGGCGATCAGCGGTGGAGAGCTCAGCCGCGAGCGAGCGGTACGCACTTCCGCCGGGAGTTTACCGATGCTTCTTAAATAGAAAGCCGGACGGGGCCGGAGCGATGCATGTTCTTCACCTTGATCTCTAGTGGAATAAAAAAGTGAGCTTCGAGGGGATTTCGAAGCTCACTTTTTTTATTCTTTATTTAATTCCCCACCATGCATTGTTGCATTTTTTGGCGGATAGCCTGTTAAGTTATAACCTAACTCATCACCGGTTTCTGCATCATAATAAGTGAGTATTGTGGCGTTTGTCCATGTTCCTTGTAAAGTTTCTAGACTGTCAAATTTATCCGAAATGACGTATATCTGCCTATCTGGATCGACCCAATGCATTACATCTTGTGATTCTGGTACGACTTTACGTATATCTTTATATAATACTTTTTCCCGTAATACCTTCTGGGCCTCTTTCTTATTATGAATGTTATCTTTTTTATCAGCTAAAAATTCATCTGCAGACTTAAAGTGTTTGTCACTATTTTTGAGATACTTCACTTTTTCATTAGCTGGCTTTGAAGGAGGCGCTGGGATATCCTTACTTGTTGATTGTAGCGGTGTAATTAATTCCTTGTCCGCGCTAGATACATTGTTAAAAAGTGTGATGCCACCAACGATAGCGACTACAGCTGATGCAGTGATCACCCATGATTTTTTCATATGTAACCCTCCTTATTTAAAGTTATCTGAGAAACTTGCTGCAGTGTGGTCTGAATTTGAGAACGATCCAGTAAATCCTGATGCATATGGATCGGTTACATAAAAATCTGCTGAACTGGTCCAAGAATGCCATGCATTATCTTCATAATACTGTAAAGTCGAGCGAGAAGGTACTTTGGTTAATGGATATCGATTTCTTATCCGCAGCCTTCCGAACCGCCACAGCGATTCGGACCCCGCAAATTTAAGCCACTGAAAAGAGAGTAATGGGCTAGACACCTGTACAAAAACCTACATTTTGTGAAGATGTAAGAAGGAGCTGCCGCAGCAGCTCCTTCTTCGTTTGTATAGAGTCCTTCATTTAACTAACGTACCCATTAGTTCAACAAGGCTTATTAATCCTCCAATGAAAAACCATGGCCGTCGTAATTAACTTCAAATTGCTTTGCGTGATTTTCAGCTTTCACATCTTCCTGTGATATCTCGTTTCTATTTACTTCTATTGTTGAATAAAATGACCACTCTGTTTTGCCATTATGCTCATAAGAAATCTGCTCCCTAACTTGAAAACCTTCTGTTGCAAGCTTTTCATGTAGCTTTTTGAGCTGTTCTTCGCTTTGTGAGTAAAAATATTGTTCGAGTGATACCTTGTCCTCACTCGTCTTTTGCATACTGTTGTAATTACCTGAACAACCAGTCAACAGTATTAATACAATTAAAATCCCTATACGCATAACTTCTCCTTAAAGGATTAATGGAATCACTACTTTTTCATTTTATCAAAATCACATTGAGCAAAACTGCCCGTTAACATTGTCTATGATTGTTAATTCGAGAGGTAGAATCCCTGCTGATAAGTTCTTTCACACATCTGAGCCTATAAAATCATGTGGAAACCCAAGGCCGATCCGGCTCACATCATCGAGGCACTGCAACTGCTCTTCGATCAGATCAAATTCGGTTGACGCCAAATTGTCCTGAATCTGCTCGAATGTTCTCGCACCAAGAATCGGAATGAAGACCCCTTTTTCTGCCGGATCCAATTTATTGTCACGTGTTAGTTCTTCTGGATCAAATTAATTGAAAAGGAATCGCATATAATTAGTACCAATATTTGGAGTGAGGTTGTGAGAATCCTTGAGAATCCGCATCGCCGACATCGGAGATACCCTCCGCTCGATTACTCGGACCCACAACGTGGATGTGTCCGCGCTGTTTGCCTTGAATCCGCATATTTCCGATCCGGACACAAACATTGGCGGAACGCAGGTGAGGCTGTCCTCGCCGCATCAGACCGCTGGGAACGACAACACGATAGCCCTTGCTGCGCGTTCGAATAAAATAAAATACGTGCCGGATTGGATTCCCATTGCACCACTCGAACAGATGGCGGAGAACGAATACGATGTCGTGATCGTCGGCACCGGAGCCGGGGGAGCGGCTGTCGTCTGGCGGTTATGCGAGCGTTGGCGTGACGAGGGTAAACGCATCGCCGTCGTGGAAAAAGGAGGACTTCTCCTGCCCACACAAGTCCACAATCTACCAACGATGCATCATACACGGCTGCTGGATTATTTTCATTACGTTTCGAAATCCGTATCGGGTTCTGCTCCACATTTCTCTGGAGCCAGACAAATTTTCGCCTTGGGAGGAAGAACGCTATTTTGGGATTTAGTCGGCTCCCGGATGGATTTATCCCTGCTTCCGGAATGGCCCGTTCCGAGGAAAGAGATGGAAAGGTATTACGAGATCGCCGAACGGATCATGAAGGTGACGAGACAATATCCGGATGGAGCTACGTTGCAGGATACAGTTCTGGATCGGCTGCATCAAGGCGGGTTTCCCGAAGCGGCGAGATTGCCGCTTGCCATCGGGGTTTTTCAGAGCGAGCTTGGAGCTATTCGCGCCGACGTATGTTTCAGTTCAATCTCCTTGCTGGCGAAAGCACTTCATGCCTGTCCGTTTGATTTGACCACTCGGACTTGTGCCGTGCAAGTGTTGACCGACAGCGGGAAAGTCCGCGGCGTAAAGGTGATGTCTCCGGATAAGCGTCCATTTATTCTGAGAGCGAAAAATGTCGTGCTAGCCGCGAGCACCTTTGAGACGCCTCGCCTGCTGCTTCATTCAGGGATCCAAAACCTCGCGCTCGGCCGATATCTCTCGAATCAACCTTTTATGCTGGCTACAGGGAGATTGAAGCGGCGAGAATTTCCGGAACGGATGGGGATGCTTGCCCTTTTCATCCCTCCCACGAATGACAGACCTTACCAAGTTCGTCTAACGGGTCCTGGAGATTTTTCGCATCCGGATCATGCAGTCCAGCCCCTCAGGGATGAACTGCACTTCAATCTCCATTTATTCGGAAAGACGGAACCTCGTTATGAAAACAGGATTGCCTTGCTGCCGGACAAAAAGGATGAATACGGGATGCCTGAATTGAAGGTTCATTTTTCGTTTCACGAAGACGACCAAGTCGTCATCCGACAGATGGAGCAAGGCGCAAAGCGGATTGCCGCCGCCTGCGGAATGCATCTGATAAATCATAAGGACGGGCAGGCAGTCAGCCTTAGGCCACCCGGTGAGCTGCATCATGATTCAGGAACCTGCCGTATGGGGGCCGATCCTTCTTCTTCCGTCACCGACCCGTATGGGCAAGTACACGGGATTGCCGGCCTGTATGTGGCCGATAATAGCGTCCTGCCTTATATCGGGGCCGATAATCCGACGCTCACGACCGTTGCCCTTGCCGTTCGGACAGCGGATCATCTGATTAGGACCTCGGGGTGAGTTGCGACACAAGGATAGACAGCCAGGCGTTATACATTCAGGTTCGATCATTTTGCTTTTCTTCGAATTAGCTTAAAGAGGATTCCGATCGTGTCGGCAGCCTCTTTAAGCCTGTTTTATTAAGATCTTGTACCTGTTAGCTTAATAACACCTTAAAGCTATTACTTGAGCAGCTGTTTAGTGATGGCATCGTATACCCAATCACACTGCAGCTCATACTCTAAAGTCGCTAAACGTTTTAAAGGTGATTCGGAACGCAGGTCATACGGATGAAGTCGATACCCGAGTGGAAGGGCAATTTTATCTTTTAATTGCAACCATGCGGGTTCAACGGATATTACATCTCGACTCGTATCGATTTCGTTAACGACCTTTTCATCCCACATCTCCTGGGGATCTTGCACCATTAACACTTTCTCTTTATTGCGGTCAACCCAAATCTGCACCACGTTTCCGAGGGAGGGGATGCCGTTAATTACACGATGAAAACGTACAACGATGTTACCGAACTCTAATTCCACCATTGGTTTATCTGACCGTTTTACCAATGCAAAAAGTCCGCTTTTATCAGGATATTGCTCCTTTAAGCTGGTAATAGCGACCTCAATTGCTCTTTTCTTTTCTTCCTCGGTACTCTCACCTTTAAAAGGGTGCGGATCGGATAAGTCTACTTCCGTTATTCCGTTATCCAATATCAAAGAGTCAAATAGCTTGTTGGAGATAAGGGGTTTGCTCGGTGCTTTTATTTTTTTCTTTTTTATGTTTATTTGTTGGTCCCAATATATAACCTGAACCACACTTAGCTCTTCTGACATGGTTCTTTCCCCTGTTGCTGCGTCAAACCATTCATCTTTACAAGCGTAAACAGGGTTGCTACGAAAAGGGAAATACACCAACGTCAATTGCTCAGGTGATAACTTCTGTTTAATTTCATCGACGGATAAGTATTTGTCTATGGGCACAAATTCAACTTTGTCCCAACGTACGCGGAGACCAACGATATCGTACTTTTTATTGAAGGCGAAATATAACACCTGATAGGCCCGAACCTTAACCCCGTCCCTCTGGCGGATATACTCCAGTTCAAAGCGCTCGTTGTTCCCCTCCACGAGCTTCTTCAAAATTAGCAGTTCCGAAACATCTATTGGCAGTTCCAACTTAACAAGCCAGTCTAATACTGTTGAATGGAGTCGCTCAAATACCTCCTGATCCATTTCTGATGGTCTGACTGTATCAATGATAGGTTCCTTGCGCCTAAACTCTACAACCTGACCAGTTAAAGCATCCAAAATAACCTCTATACCCTTGCCCCAATGCAAATCTAATGTGTAAAAAGGCGTGGTATCGTCATGATTTCTGCGATAAACAGCTTTTTTGATTTTATTCGACTGCGGTATATCAAACCATTTTCTAGCAAATTCAATCCCCAAATCTTTGCTAATCAACCTCGTTGAAGTCATCCTTAACCTCACCTCACTTCCATTGTTGCCATTTCTATTTCAACTATCCTGCCCATTCAACAAAGACAGCCGATCGTGCTAACCGGCTCTGCCGCTGCGACTTTATTGAGCTATCTTTACCCGTTAGCATTCCTGTAGAGCGTTAAATTTCCGCTTTGCATAAAAACGAGCGCCTCGGTACGATGGAAGTACGCAACGGGTCATAGCCCTAAAAATTCCATCATCCAGGAGGACGCTCTACTATGAAGTTTAAATCGCAGGACAGACAAAATCAACTCATTGAAAAAATTACTGCTCAGCATTTAGTTGTCGGGATCGACATTGCCCAGCAGATGCATGTTGCCCGCGCTGTTAATTTTCGTGGCATCATCATCGGAGACTACTTATCCTTTTCTAATGATGAGGAGGGGTTTCACAGTCTCTTGCTATGGATTCAAAAGATTCAAACCACCCATCGTTTAAGTACAGCTATCGTCGGGATGGAACCAACCGGGCACTACTGGCTCAACGTATCTCGATGGCTCACAGAACGCCATTTTGAAGTCGTTTTAGTGAATCCGCATCTCGTGAAAAAGAACAAAGAGAATCGCGACAATACGCCCTCAAAGAGTGATAGGAAGGATGCACTCGTTATCGCCGACATGGTCAAGAACGGCTACTACTCGGTAACACGCACGACCCCCGAAGCCTTCGAGGATCTACGTGTACTTCTCTCTAACCGCGACTTCGTCGTCAAACGGCTTGTCAGTGCCAAAAACCAGATCCACCGATGGGTTGACGTTGTTTTCCCTGAACTACGTCACGTATTCAAGGACATCACCTGTATCGGATCCTTGGCAACGCTTCGCCTCTTCCCTACTCCAGCAGAGCTCAGTAAGCTGCAGCCCCAGAACCTAATTCAGGGATGGAAAACGATTATGAAACGGCACAGCGGTGCTAGAAAAGCAAAAGCACTGATCGAGCTGGCCAACCATTCTGTAGGATCTCAGTCAGCTTCGCATTACTACAAGCTCCACTTGAAACAATTGCTCGCCGAGTATGACCTTGCTTGCGGACAGCTGGAGGTTGTGGAGAAGGAGATTTCATCCGTATTAGAACGCATTACCTTTGCAAAATCTATCCTCGCGATTAAGGGAATTAGTGTCATTTCACTAGCTGGTATTCTTGGTGAGGCTGGGGACTTAAGCGGATTTGTTCACGGAAATGCTTTGCTGCGCCATGCAGGACTTAACCTTGCAGAAGCGAGCTCAGGCAAATGGACAGGGCAAATGAAGATTAGCAAACGCGGACGATCACGCCTTCGCCGCTTCCTCTTCATGGCTACTATGAGTTTGGTCATGAACAATTCGGAGTTTCAAGCGATGCATGCATACAATGTGCAATTCAAGAAGATGAAGAAAATGAGATCCATTATGAAACTATGCGGTAAATTGGCTAGAATACTAGTCGGGATAGCGCGCAGCGGTAAAGCCTACATGCCACATAAAACGTTACCACTCTTGCAAGCAGCTTAACTATACCACCCGTTTCGTTGTACGAGTTTTGGCTTATTCGCAGGATTTCAAAGAAAGCACGGAGTACCGGATTCATTAAACCAAAGGGCACCGACCCGTACCGTTAGCAAGACCGGCCTCCACCCCTTGGATAAGCGTAACGAAGGAATGAGAGGGCACTGACCCGTTAAGACATGGGAGTGAAAACCTCCAAGGGCGGCGTGGAGAATGCGTGCAGTAAATGGAAGTATATGGGGAGACAATAATCCCCCTTTATTCCCGTGCGCCTTCATGTTGCCGAAGTCTAACACGGCGTTCCCCTTCTTGTCTTTCAGCCCTTACCAACCGGGCGAAATCCTGCGAATAAGCGAGCATTCGTGAGAAAATCATATCGTACCAAGGGAGCTTAATCATTCATTGTGTTATCAATCTACTTAGTTCTTGCTTAGCAACTTCTTCAACCCAAGCAACAAGTTTGGACAATCATTAATTCTGTATATTGTATATTCTGGATAACCATCGAGGGGTGTAATGTGCTCAAAACAATGGTCATGAGCAAGCATTATTATTGATGAGTTATTCTTATGGTATAGTGTCATATTGCCGTTAGCCTCAAAGGCGAAGGCTATGTAGTCGTTAGGATTGATATAGCTTTCGAACTCTTCATCATTACTTACATCTGCGACGTACGGCGGGTTTTTTTATTTTATTCAATCCTGCCGATACTCGAGAATATCTCCAGGCTGGCAATCGAGTGCTTTGCAGATCGCTTCGAGTGTTGAGATTCGAATGGCTTTCGCTTTTCCGTTTTTAAGTATCGACAGGTTCGCCATTGTAATGCCGACTTTCTCCGATAGCTCAGTAACGCTCATTTTCCGCTTTGCAAGCATGACGTCAATGTTAACCACTATCATACGGTTAACTCCTGTTCTTCTTTGATCTCGATCGCGTTTTTGAGCAGTTTCTCAAGAACTGCGGCAAATACTGCGATTACGACTGGCGCACAGGTTATAAATAGCCCGATGACCATGACGCCTGGTGCGTCTGCGCCGTCAGCTACAAAGTAGAAAAGCGGGAGATTACATGCAAACATGAGTGATACGACAACCGCCGCTCGCTTTATTTTCTTAAGCGCTAAAACAGAGGTATGCGAAAAAGCGGTATTTATATCGATGTACCTGAGAAGCTTAAATGCCTGAAGTAGCGTAAATGAATACGCAATAGACGCCACATACGCAGCCAAAGCGGAAAGATAAACTTTAATATCCGGGAAATCCGGCATCATACTATGCGCCATCGCTGGGAGTCCATAAAAACACATCACTAATGCAGGAATTGCCATAACAACCAGAACAACTTTTAAAAAGAGCGTCTCTTTTTTCATCTATTTCACCTCATTTTTGATTTTATCACTTAATTTATCGTTTTACAATAAAAATGTATTGATTCCTTTGTTGGAGCCAACAAGTTATTTATAAAGAATAAGCCATACGGCTTATTTGTTCCTCCTTCAAATTTGATCCGAGATACGGACATATTTATGAACCCACTAATTGAAGTTATTCGCGAAAATGATTAAACTATCCTGTGCCCGTTACTTTAATAAAACAAGGAGCAGCTGCCGCTGGCAAACTGCTCCTTGTTCGTTCAGCTATTGTACCCGTTAGCGTAATGAATCATGCCGAATTCCAAAGCTTGAATACTCTACGTTGTCAGTCTAATGTCTCCGATTTCGTTGATCAAATGTATTTGTAATTCATATACTTTTTCCTCGTTCTCTTCTCACACCGTCTCTTTTTAATACTTTTTCGACTTGATCATTCATGTTTGAAAGTGCACTGTTAATTTGTAACAAATTATGAATTCTGTTCGGTTTAGCATTGGTATTCTGGATGGTTATGCCTTCTACATCCAAACAGATAGCAACGTGTACTCAATGAAGTTGTGAATTTAAATGGAGGAACATAACCTAAAGAAATTTGATTTATTATGTTTTCATATTCGTATTTATCTGATTCTAATTGTTTAATATACTCCTCTTTATCACTTACTGTCCAATCTTCATTGCATTCTTCGGCGCGAGCATTATGTATATCGTTTATTTTCTCTTGTATACATTCGTTTACTATTTCGAAAGCGCGATTCAGAGAATTTGTTCTTTTAAGTGAGTAAATATATCTACTAACCCAATCTGGAGTCTTGTAATAAAATTCCCACTCTTTTTCGAACCAATGGACAGCCTCATTAAAACACTGCAATTCAACATACAATTCAGCAACCTGAACTTCCCCAACGAATTCATCGTCATTTTGCGAAAAAACATCCAATTTACATTTTGCTTCTGTTTTTTTACCGAGTTCAATCAAACATTTAATGTGACTGTACATTGAGTAATTAGAAGGTTCGGCACTTTTTAGAAAATAAACTGAAGCTTCTTTCAATTCTCCAAGATGATATTTGGCTATGCCTAAATTATTAAATGCTGCAATGGATGGCTCAATTGCTATGGATTGCGATAAAACATGAGAGGCGTCCTGCCACTTTTCCATTTGAATGTATATTTCACCTAAAAGGTTATAGGGGAAGTAAGAAGAAGGATTTAATGCAACAGCTTCTTGAATTAATACAAGAGCCGTTTCTTGGTCGCATTCCTCATGACTATATATCCAAGCAAGGTTTGTTAAAGACTGAATATTTCTGGATTCAGTAACAGCTTGCTTGAACAATGCCAAGGCAACGTCATAATCATTATTTTCGAGATGTTCGATAGCTTTATTATTTGTATTCAACTTGCTCCTCCTAATAGTTCTCTGATATTAGTTGCTCAAGCAGAAGCAACCGAACAATGTCAACAATGTTATCTCCACCTAGTAAGCTATTTAGAAAAAAATATTCGGTGTTTTATTGGAAGTATCCTGCCTAATCGCATAATAAAACAAGGAGCAGCGGCAAATTGCTCCCTGGGGCGTTTCAACTATCGTTACCCGTTAGCTTAACAAAGCTTTTTCATTTCTTTTGTTTCTCATCAGTAGTTTTTTTACAAAGTGAAATGCAAAATAGCCTATTACCGTGCCTATCGTATTCAAAATAATATCATCAATATCAGCACTTCGATGTAATGCAGATAGCTGTAAAGTTTCAATAAACAGAGAAATAAAAAAGCCTATTAATATCATTTTTCTTAGCTTATTTATTTTCCTCCATTTTATTGGAACAAACAAACCCAAAGGAGCAAATAATAGAATATTACCTACCAAATTCCTCAACGGCACCACATACCAAGAGTGATGTTAGCCCATAGATACTTTTAAATGGAACAAAATTATAGCTTATATATCGTTTACCTGTATATCCTATCTCAATTGGAAAAATAGTTATATCAATTAAAACTAATATGTATAAGAAGAATAATGTACCTGTTACTTCATTTGAGAATTCAATTTGTTTCCCTATTTTTTTCTGATTCCATAAAAGAACAGTCTTGTACATACACCAAACCATGATAAGAAAAACAAAGAATACATTAAACTCAATTCTCATGATTATCTCCGTTCCGATTTGTATTTTATTGTAAAAATTATACCACACCTACAAATCACATTAAGTATAACTGTCTGTTAGCGTAACGAAGGGCTACCACGCGGCAGCCCTTTTGGTGTTCAACTATCGTATCCGTTAGCGTAATAACTTATTTTCCGCATATTGTCTAATGAAATCTGTCCCCCAAGCACCCAATGTAGGATATAACTCCCATTCACTTTTAGTAATTGGTCTTAATTCAACTAACCCTTTCATCAACTTACAATATTCTGGCTGATAACCAGTTTGAGAGCGAAAGAAATTAGGTTCAATGAAGTCTATTTCTAATGGACGATAACCGATTATCATTTCTTGCAAACCTGTCTCGTGGATGGATTTAACATGTGCCACGCCTTGTATTAAGGTCTTTTTTTCTGCAATATCTTCAGCCTTTGGAGGTGCATCTCCTACCCAATCCATTAATCCAGCAAGGAATGTTTTTGTTGGGCTTGCCATGTATGATTTAGTTACTTGTATAACTCTACCACAAGCAAATTTCTCGTTTTGAAGAGGAATTGCCCAGAACTGACCAGGAGTTAAATACTTATTAGTCGTAGGTTTAAACGGATATTTTATTTCCACAAATTCATCTCCAAAAACAAGAGTTTATCATTATTATATCATGACCCTTATTGTACTAACCTGCCCGTTAGTTCAACCGATCATATGGATTAATTCATCATTTTCTTCGCTTGAGATGAGTTCCACACGATCCGGAGTTACTTTATATTTCCAAACACTTTTCGCTTCGATGTCATTAACAAAAGCCCTCCATGCTTTTGTTAGTGTGATAATATACGTATCTTTTCCCGATGATTGCTCAACTATTGTGCGAAGTTCACCATTCACGATTGTACCCGGATAAGGACCACCAGTTTGTGTTTTAATTTTTTTGACTTTTCCCGGTTTCGGGAAATCAGGATGATCCTTTAAAACCATGTCCACCGCTTTTGCTTCATTAAATGATGTCACTTCAACCTGTGTTGAATGGGTGTTAACACAACCGGTTATTAAAATTAATAATACACACATATATACCACTAATTTTTTCCGCATATTAAAGTAACCTCCGTAGGCAAGTATCGTTTTACTTTAATGAGTATATCCCCTAATATGCCAGAGTTAGACTGCTTAGATTCATAAAGAACTTTTCCCCATTAACCTGCCCGTTAGCTTAACGACACTTTCAATACATAACTTATCTTATGTATTGAAAAAACCAGCCCCTCAAAGGACTGGTTCGCCGCTGTCATCATTGGACTATCGTACCCGATAGTTTAATACAACCTCTTTAAAAAATTAACTCACTATCTCTATTTTCCCATACATCATATAAGTTTCCATCTATGTCCACAAAGACAAAAAATTTTCCATAGATACCTTCATCACTGATATTTCTAACAGTGACTCCTTCGGAAGATAATCTCTTATGTAATGATTCAATGTCATCAGTAAAGAAAGTAATAACCCATCTAGTTCGCCCGTTTACTTCAAAAACCGCTCTTGTGTCATTATCGGATTCAATTAAAACAAGTATTGGGCGGTTTCCCTTGAATATACTTAAATCAGTACCTCTATCATTTCTTATATTAAAACCAAAATGTTTTACAAACCATTCCCCTGATTTTTTGACATTCGATACAGGAACTACATTATATGCAATCCCCATAATTTTTCCACTCTCCATATTAATCACTCCTTTTAAAATAAACTTCGCTGCATTACCTGTTTTTTCCTTTTTAATTCCATTAAACTGCCCGTTAGCTTAACGACTAATGCCAGTCTACAACTTTATTTTCACGGTCTAATACTTTATTTACTCATGACAACTCGCACAAAATCCATCATCTTAAACGCAAACAGACCCGTAAGATGGCCGCTTTATTCGCGAAGTGTCCGTTCTTACGAGTCATTGTTTAATTTAGGGACTATTATTTCGAATGTTTCTTGTAAGATGCTTTATCATGCTTCCCGCGATTCACACTCGATACCATGACAGTTTTCTCCGAGTTGTTCATCAACTGAAAGCAAGTAAATAGCTGCAACATACTTAACATAGGGATGCTCATAATTAAGCATTCCATATAATCACTGAATTCCATCAGGCTGTCTTTTTAGTACAACGAAGAGCTTTCTTTTTAAATCGTATAACTTATTCGTCCTTTTTGAAATTGATATTACTTCGAATGCCGCAACTCCATACTCCATGGCAGCTTTTATACACTGTTCATGTAATCACTCATTATACCCCTACCACAATTGGATATTATCACCAATAAATCTGCCTGTTGTCATTGCACTATCGTTCTCCGTTAGCGTAATGCAGGTGAGAAAATTTTAATGTATCAACGTGGCCTACACCTTCGGATAAACAACAATTGAAGAATCAGCCATTTAATTATTTTATTATGCACATTTTCAATTTTTTAGTTTTCCTGTTTTAAAGCCAATTTAACATTAATATTAATTTAAAAATTATATATTTGGGTATAGAGGGTTTTATTACATAATGATTAGGAATATATTAAAACGTTTAGAATCTATTTCTCAAATCTTTATATATACTGTATAAACTGAATAGAAGTAATAATGCTGACGGTCCCTGTATTTATATCCAGATTCTTATCAATGACAAATAAGCTGACATCCTTTATATTATGAACTGTGAACGAGATGCTGAAACATCAAGTTCATTTCATAACCTTTGTTACTCCTCCGGTGTTTGAGAGTCACCAGAGGAACCTTGGCCCCAGCTTTACGAGCTGGGGTTCTCTTTTTCTGGGTATTAACAAAAATGAAGGCTTAGCCTAGCGTTATTTTCAATCATGAACGAATTCCTGAAGAACATCGATTCATTTCATAACCTTTTTTACTCCGCGGTGTGAGAGGCACCATAAACACACTGGCCTAAGCTTTATTTTTCCTGCTAAATTGGGTCCATGAATTATATCGGTTTTATTCTCATAAAAATGAATAGGCTTAGCCGAAATTTTTAAATAAAGTTTACCTGCCATCTAGCCATTGCACACATTTTATAAAACGTAACTTAAGGCGAAATTGTTTCACACTTGATTGATTTTTTTCGAAAAAAATATAAAAGTAAAAATTCGTCCTATGATCAAAAGCTTATGCCTTCATCTAGATAGTTTTAGACCGGATATCGGATCCACAGGCTACACACTTTGTGAATACGTTTGAAGGCAGTAGCTGCGCGCCAGGGCGGAAAATGTAAACACAAACAGGTGTTTTAATCCGCAGTTAAACGACGCTAAATCCCAAGTGACCCCGGAAAGAGCTTCCAGGTTCCATTTGGTTTCTTTACGCGCCTACAAGAAAGCAAAGGATCACCCGGATATTGCTTAAACATAATGGCTTTCTCCGCTTTCGTTATCACTCCATCTCCGCAAACCATTATGTTCTGCGAAGGAAGAGGAACCAAACCATGACTCCACTTTCGCTATCGCTTCGTTCCATCATCGTTCCTAAAAGAATCTGGCTATTTCAGGGGAGCAAAACCTTTGCACGCCCGAATCGAAGTAGCGGAAGGTTTATTTCGCAGGCCTTCCTGTGTATAGACTTATCGTATTCCGTTTTTTAAAGAAGACACTCGTCATACCGTAGCCATCTGGTCGCATGTGATCATATAGAACCTCTCCGTTCAAGGTGAAAAAAATTTTATGAGAAAATCGCTTAAAAAACTTTTTATCGTCCTTTCGGGCAACCTTGATCTACGAGAACCGATACGATCCTAAATCTGCGACGGCTACGGTATAACGAGTGATTTTTGTTCTTTGAAAACCAGCGCTTACCTTTTCAAAAAACTGAATCGAAGGATTTTGTTGAAGCCCTCGTTCAATGGAGCTTAAATAAGATTTCGCGTCACCGGCTCTTTGGGAGAGCTCGGATGACGTTGATGCCAAATGAACGTATGTATTACTTCCAAAAATTGATGTATAAAAAGCAAAACAATCCACAAAATAACTCCACATCCAGTTAAGGAGTGAACATACATGAGCAGAAAAAGTTTAGTCGTTCCACAAGCACAAGCAGCACTTGACCAAATGAAATATGAGGTAGCACAACAGTTTGGAATTCAATGGTCTGCAGATGGTTACAATGGGAATATGACTACTCGTGATGCAGGTACTATTGGTGGAAACATCACAAGAGCTTTAATTCAAATTGCAGAACAATCCCTTGGCTCTGGAGCAAGAAGATTCTAAATTAAAATTATAAAATGCCCTCCTCAATCTCATAAAGAGACAAGGAGGGCTATTTTAACTTTTACTTTTTATTGATTTCAAGTTCATCAAAATCGCTGAACACTGTAACGCAATAACTCTCCTTCTCCAAGGTCTAATCAATAATAAGAGTCAGTTAATCCAAACCAGTGTAGTATAAGATTATTTTCATTCCCCCAAGGAGCTATATCCGAGGGTTTTTTAAGCACAAATTTTAACATTATTATATCTCCTAACGAGTTCCTTACCTTATTATTCCGGTTCCCAGTATCTCCATATTAGCATAATTCTCATTGCGTATAACTGCCCGGTTAGCTTAATGCCTTACCAAAAAAAAAACGAAGGACATAATACCTGATAGCCCGAGTGTTATTACTATTGTGACTGCACTCCTTAACATCGCTTTCCAATTTTCGATACCAGAGATACCAAATAAGCCAATTATCAAAGTAAATAATGTAAAACCCAATACGATATTCATAGGATGTGTCCCTAGCAGGGCTAAAAGGTCGAATATTCTTGAAAAAGTAACCAAAAGAAATAATGTAAGGCAAATAAGAGAGAGGTAAAATGACCAAGTGTTTATTGTCTCTCAATCAAAAACCCCCTATAATTAGATATTCATCAACTAATTTTACCACATAATTCCTTAGAAAAAGCACGTTAGCTTTATTCAAAAATGAGCAGATGTAGCAGCAGTGAAAAAAGACTTAACAATAATGGGGCTATCACCAGTTAAGGATCCAAACACTTGGTTGCAGCACCATTAATAACACAGATATTTAAAAAGCCGCCCCATATTTGAGGCCGCTGCAAAAGTAGTGTTTTTGGAAAAACGAAAGAATTTAGAGGGTCAAATATGTCTCCCTAAACGCGAAACGAGCCTTAGAAGCGATTCTAGAGGCTCGTTTTTTTTAAACTCATTTGGTGTTCTGAAAAAAATGGACTTTTGCAGCGGTCTCCATATTTAGAGCGGCTTTTGACCCTTACCCTGCTGCATTATCGGCTATTTACATGGTACTGTCGGTTCTGTTGTGAGCTGCTTTAATGTTTGTGTTTCTTAGGGACAGTGACAGTTGCAGTGCCTATCGCAATATTGCCTGCCTTATCTATTGCGGTATAAGTTATCGTATACACACGATCACCTTTACCCGATCTTTCCGCGCGAAGGTCAAAGGTAGTATCGTATGTGCTAAATGCAGCATTTTTAATATCCTTGTCGGAACCTTTCTCATTGCTTGTAATCGATGTTAATACGATGGAGTCTAATCCAGAAAGCGATTCGATTGTTTCAATTGTTACTTTTATGCTGACCATCTTATTGTTAGCTGGAAACAGCACGCTTTTATTAAGTGTAATCTTTAAAATTGGTGGTGTCTTGTCGATATTCACTACTATTGACTTCGGCTGTTCCGTATTTCCTGCACTGTCTACGCTTCGATAATGAAGGGTATTCTTCCCTTCCTTAGAAAGGGTGATCGCTCCGTTATACACTGTCCATGTATTTCCATTATCGATACTGTATTCCGTATTTACCACACCAGGAAGGTTATCGCTTGCCGACAGCGTAACAAGGGCATCGTTGTTATACCAACCGTTTTCATTTGGATTTTCCGATACATTCGCATTGGTAATTGGCGAGGTTTTGTCTACGTTAATTTTGATCGAGCCAATTCCTGTTGCTCCTGTGGAATCCGTTGCCTTCCCCTTAATGACTTGATCTATTCCTTCGGTAGAAACAACCACTGGAGGATCGACTGATAAAATGCCATCGTCGTCGGCAGCTTGAAAGGAAACCGATACATCATCATTGTACCAACCGTTATGGTCTGGCATTCGGTCCGCACTAGCCGTGACAACAGGTGGATTATTCTTGGTAAGCTGAATCGGTAAGTAGGCGTCTCCTCCATTCATTTCAATCGCCTGTTCCAGTGGATAGTATCCTGAAGCAGCGAATCTAAGCGTATAAGTTCCACCTTTAATAACTTCGCTAAAATAAACGCCTGAAGATAGGTAAAATGACGTATTGGAGCCAACCAGTTTAACTGTAACATTATCAATTGGTAAATCATTCTCGTCCGTTACTTGACCTGATACACGCCCATTTAATTTAACACCTTGAGTATTAGGAACATAGATTGCTTCCACGTTTTTGTAATCCCCAAGATGCAGTTCAACATGTTTCTCGTAACTTTGGTCGAAAATTATTCTAAACTGATTCTCGCCTATTGCGGAATTAAAAATGCCAGGGATGATGGTGAAAGAATAAATACCTTCTTCATCCGTTAATGTAGGTACTGCTACATTAATCATCCGACCGCCTGCCCCTAAATGCACACCTATAGCTACTGGATAATTAGCTGCAGGTGTTTCATACGTATCTCCATAGGTAACCTTTCCTGTGACGGTTGCTCTTTGCACTGGGAACTGATAATCAAACGTTTCAGACATCAATGTGTTTACCACGATGAAGCCATTCGCAGATAATATCGTGGATACGTCATCGCCTAAAATCCGTGTATAACTAGGAATGGAGTATACGCCGTCAGCGTTCGTTGTAGCAGATGCGACAATTCGGAAGCCGTATCCTGGCGTATATGCTCCAACTTGAATGGATGCGCCATTAACGGGGTTACCGTTCTCATCTGTTATTGTTCCATGTAAGGATCTAATCACTTCATTGCTATCTTCTGCACTCGTGACTCCTACATTTGTCGTCACACTAAAAATCAGAAAAAACATAAGAATTGCTAAGACTTTTTTACTCGATCGTGCCGTCTCTTTCATTTCGTTGCCTCCCCGCTTTCATCAGTAATTATTTATTAAGAACACAAAAGTTCTTAATAAAGAATACCATTTTTCGTTATATTTTGTTAGTCTTTAAACTGAGACTCCAGTTCGCCAGATGCTGATTGCATATTCGACCCGCATCCCAATAACGGTTATAATTAGAAAAAGAATCAAAACGAATTTTTTTATTCTGCCACCACCTAAATATCAGAACGTACGGCTGCCTTTGCGTCATCATTCAGCTAGATCAACAGCTATTTCATAAAATAATCTGTGTAATAAGTACAAGAAAGGTAGGTTTTATGAAACAGTATACGTCTGATAATGTCCCTGCAGATATGTTTCACAAAAGCAACGTTGAAAAAAATGGGGCTCACCCCCATTTCTGAACATTCAGCACTTATTACCTTTCCACCTAATAGAAGACGTTATAAATTGTACATGCTCGAAAACGCACTACCAACTGATTCTACTTCAGGATATTCATTATTGCTTGAAGAAAAATCTAAAAAAGTAAGACAAAGATTCGAGGAAATCAAAAGAAAATTTATTAGGAAATGAACCAAGGGAGCTACGACTTCCATTATTCTACCCGTAATTTCACCAAAACAGGGAGTAGCTGCTACGGCAATCTGCTCCCTGATCTGATTAAACTATCGTACCCGTCCATCCATGCCGCTCACGCGACACCACAGTTTATAGAAGTAATTGCGTTCTTCCATGGTAGCTTAATGACGTTTTGTCAGTTTAAGGCTTTATTTTCTGTGAAAAACAGCGCTTTTCGCGTTAGCGTAACACTAAACTGTACATACAGCTGTACATATGTACAGCTGTATGTACAGCTTTTAAGGTGCGTGAACAAGCAGCAAGAGTCCTTCAAAAAAGCGCAACCTTTGTTAATGACAATTAACATTATCGTGATCGTGATCGTTAGTATTAATGATTATACAAATAGGGCGTGAGGACTCCTTTTTACCAAATAGAAGTCCTCATTTGAGATAGATGACAATTACTTAATCGAAATTCAAAGTAATTCTGTACTCTATAAGGATCAAGCATTGGAATTATAAACGCTAAAACTGAATATATAAAGGATACTCTGCAGCAATCATTTGGTGAAGCCGATATTGGACCATATATCGATAAGAGGTCTGACGAGAACATAAAAGAAAGGAGCTCATTGACCAATTAAGGAATAGCATGGATAAGGTGGAACAGTGAAAGCATTTAAATTAACTAAAGAGGAGCCCAATAATGAGCCTATTATGTGGTATGAAAAAATTAGAATCCCAACATGCTCCAATTATGAAGCTGACTTTAGAGGAACAGCATCGCATCTATGAATTAATATCCATGAACTCTGATCATCCAGATTTCAACATGCTTGAATTCTTGGAATTGTATTATAAAGCAAATCCAGACTTATCCTTTATGCTTTGTGATGCGGAGGACGAGTGGTAAAGCTTGTAAACATTCTCCATCAATTTTGGAATTTCGCTGATATAACGTTCGGGATGGTTTTTGGAGAGTAACTTAACCAAGGGCTCAATCGTTTACAGTCCTAGTCATTGATGTTATGCTATATATACAGTATTCTGATTTTTAACCGATGCTGTAACCTTAGCTAAGGAGACATACTTTTTTGGTTTAGCTGTATCCTTTAACGGACAAGCTTGTACCAGGAGGAGTGTGTATGCCAAAGCAGGGTAACTCGGAAGGAGGTCGGCATAAAATGAAGACTGAAATAAAACCTATTCGTCCAACACACTTGGAGTTCGAATCGGAAGAAGAAATGAATAAGTTCATCAATTATGCGACCAGTACGAAAAAGACATCTGATCCTGGTTTAGATCGCTTGCGTCAATTGAAGAAAACTCATAAACGTGCACCGGAAAGGAAATAACTTCTGGAACAATGCTAACGTACAAACATATATCATTCGAACACAAAGAGGCTATTGACGGATTTAATTGTTCTGATGAAATCAGTGTTGAACTCTTTTTAAAAGAACAAGCTTTAAAATTACATTTACTTCGATCAGCGGTTACCCGTCTGTATTTTGATGAAAGTCAAAACCTAGTCGGGTTTTTTACTTTGTATAACGATCATGTTCATCTATTTCCTAGTCAAAAGGCAAGACACGGATGGAAACTTCCTGAGCTAGACATGTTCCCAGCTGTGAAATTGCACTATATTGGCGTCGACATCCGTCATCGGGATCGTGAACTTCATCGGTATGGAGAGTATTTACTTGGTGAAGTTGTGGATCTTGTAGAGGATATAGCAAAAAATAGCGGATGTAACTTCATCACGATCGAAGCATTGCCAAGCGCTCTTTCATTTTATGAGAAATATGGCTTTAAAGTTAGTTCGAGGCAACGAGGAAATGGCGATCTTTATAACATGGTATTAAAACTTGGTGAACTAGATGAGTAATGATAAGGCTCCTTTTGGAGCTTTTTTTATTTGGTTCTTTCCAATATTATTCCGTATAGAAGGATAAGCCCCTAGACTGACTGACTAGCCTAGGGGCTTATCTGCTATTTTACCTGTCTTCTTCCACTGCCGATCCGATGCGTTACGTAGTCTACGACATCTGGTGGATCGGCAGGCTTTTTTGTCTCTTCGCGGTGGGCAATCTTTAGCGTTTTTCTTACCACGGCCCCGGCTGCGTATTCCATTACATCGTCGAGGGTGATGTGATCGATCTCAGCTGTCCGAGCGTTATGAAGGTACACCAGCGTTTCCATGCCGGCGACCACTTTCGGTGAGAGATGGACAAGTATTGGCTGCTTTTCACGTTTACCAAATAAGGCATCCCCAAGCCATGACATACTAAACCAACCTCCCGCGTCTTAAGGTATGCATATCCTGTTGGTACGTAAAGTGCCCCCGGCGCATATCTCGTTTGTATTTATTGTTTATCCGTTTCATGAATTCTTCGCTGTCCAGGGCATACTCAATGGCTTCGGTATAAAATAAATTCAACGAGATGTTATGACGGAAACTAAGCGCATCGATTTCACTATGGGTCACTTCATCTATCCTGAGTGTCACCCGGTGCTTTTTATCAATCCGATCTGCCCTCTTCTCCATTGCCGATCATCCTCCACTTAAGTTGATTATCTTCGCTGTCATGACGTCATGACAGCGGATTTATAGGTTGGAGGGAGGCTGATTGAGGAAATATCCCAGCCTCCTTCCTTCTCTGGCCTAGAAAATATCATTCATTACCTCTGCATCGTTTTCTTCTTTCTCAGAAGCCCTGAAATCGGAAACCTCCTGACTGTATGTAGTGCTTACTCCGCCTTTTCCAGCCACCATATGAGCGTATAGTACGGACTTTACAAAACCGCTAAAGTTTTTGCCGCTTTGTGCAATAACCCACTCAAACAGATCCCGTTGGTGATTATTTTCAATGTTGAAGCTGATGGCTTTTCGTGCGAAGCTCATACACCACCTCCTGCACGATAGAAACCGATGGCGTTCGCAAACAAAGGATTTGGCAAAGGCTGCGCTTTCGAAAAATATGGCCTAAGCAGTTCTGCGAGCTCTTCTGCGCGGCCCCCGCTTATCAAAACGTGATCAGTGGAAGACCATTTCTTACCGAGTTCACCCGCGATTCGAGCCGCCATTTGCCTGGGATTATCGGTCTTATTCGTATTAAACCCAAAAGGCAATGTGCCAGAATCCCGGTCTACGTATCGCTTATCCCGCATGGTCACGTAATTAACGGTCTTACTTCCCGCATCAATGACACGTACTAGGCCATCTTGAGGATCCGACCAGAACGCTCCTCCTCCTTCCACTGCCACTTTAACGTCAGTAACCCGGATCATACGACGATTACCATTTACTTCGATATCCCATTGTCCCTTCAAAAGATTACGCATAGCCTCTTTCGAGTCTGGACGATGATGTTCTACAGGTAAACCTGTTATGATGGATACATTTGAACAACCGGCAAGGTGGATCGATACCAAGGCAAGAAGCAATGTATCGTTATGAGTTTTATCATCGGTCATCATGTAACGTCCAAATTCGGATTCATTAGCTGCCAAGTTTCCGATAAAATAGCGCTCGCCCTGAAATACCGCTTCTATGTCGTCATCACGCCGGGAGAGAAGCCTGCGTTCTCGCCACTCCCCCACGATTGACGGAATATACAAGGTATTCCCTCCTGTGTACGCCTTAACCCCATTTCTTCCGATATCAAGTCCAATGTAATGGTGTTCCATATAAACCCTCCTTCAAACGTAGGTAAAACGTAGATGACCTCAGTGCCCCTTACGTTTTACGTATGTTTGATGTTATGCAGCACCGCTTGTCCATCTTTCCACACTTGTGATGAAATATTTTTGATTACATGACAAAAGAGACGTTTATCGTTTCAGAATCTTGTCTAAACTGATGCTATACAGTGAGTTCGTGATTCGCGGAAGGATGAGTAAAATGCTTGGAAAGGAACGCAATCGATTTGGTATATTCATTGATCGCCATGGGATAAAACAAGAGAAAATAAGAGAAATATCAAAAGTTAGTCGAGAGACCGTTTCGAGGGTCTGCAAAAATAGAGATGATATGCCTGCCGGTAAGACGATGAAAGCATTAGTGGACGCGGTACGTAAGCTTACCGGTAAACAAGTCAAATCGGATGATTTTTGGATGTAGAGCATTCTAAATTTTAGGTGTAATACTAGGCGTTACCGAGTAATGTCGGTAAAGCGCGTCCCCTATCCCTGACCCCTTCGCCGGCTGCGAGCGTAGAGATTAAACTTGAACCATGACCTGTACATACAGCTGTACAGGTATTAACTCCCCTATCGTTATTTCCTTAAAGATCTTGATGCCTTGCATCTCCCTGAATCATATAGGTGGTAATCCCATGAAAGAGTAACTAATTTTTCTAACTGCATCAGATGTATACGTAGCTACCAGGGCTAATTGGCTTACGAAATCATGAAGGAGTCGCCAAACCGGTATGGAGGAACGAATGCAAAATCAGAACCGGGATCTGTTTCGAGCTGCTGGCAAAAGAAAGTAATGGCTTAAAATTCATGATCGAAACAAGAACTAATATTGCATACTAATGGAGGCGGCGGTGCTTACATGACGATCAAACAATCGCCCCTTTAGATGCTTTTTATCTAATCTAGCAGCCTAAACTTTACCATACAGCTGTTCATATGCACAGCTGTATATACAGGTCTGAAAAAAAGTAGTTGCTGTTCGTATTCATTGTGGTAGAATACAGTTATACAGTTTATGTTGTGAATACAGGTATACAGTTTTAAGGAGGTAACAATGGGGATTGTTATTAGTTTTGGTATTCAAAAAGGTGGAGTCGGTAAAACGACGGCTTGTGCGATTTCTGCGCATCTTTTGTCTAAAGAAGCTCGCGTGCTAGCCATTGACTTTGATAGCCAAGGTAACTTAACTGAGTTTCTCACACGAAGGGATATTTACGACTTTACCAAACAAACGATTCTTGAAGCGATTCAGGAGAAGAATCCAACGCCATATATTGTACGTATCACAGATAATCTTGATTTAATACCTGCAGAAGATATTCTATCGACGTTCAGCCGGTGGTTATATCGAGACTACAAAGGTGATGCTACTCAGGCGCTGAGAAAAACCATCGATATGGTCAAAGACCGGTATGATTACATACTGATTGATTTACCGCCAAACCTTGGGGATCAGACGATTAATGGTTTGACTGCGAGTGATTTTGCAGTCGTGATCTTACAGTCTGAGCCATTTTGCTATTCAGCTCTAGAACGTTATCTTGAAACCCTTACTGTCGTACAGCAACGAACGAATGAACGACTTGCTTTGGCTGGTATACTAATTGCTATGAGTGATGGACGAGCCGGTATAGACAATTCCATTGTTGAAAAGGCAAAAGATGAATATGGTCCGATGGTGTTTAACAGTATAATCAAACGGCGCAGCCGTATTAAAGAGTATGTTCTGGAAGGCATTCAGGATAGTACAAAGTTTGATCAAAACGTATTGGAGTCATATATAGGGTTTGTTGAGGAGTTGAAGCAGCGTGTCAACCAATAAGGCTGATAAATTTAAATCACTTATGCGTTCCCCTTCTGGGAACCAAGAGACTAAAGAAGAAATTATTTTCCCGAGTGAAATTACGAAAAGTCCTGCTCATGAATTGGTGCAAATCAGCGGGAAAAAGAAAGCTACCTTTGAACTTGATGCTGAATTGCATAGATGGCTTAAGGTTCACGCACTTACGATCAATAAAGACATGGTCCAGGTTCTAGAAGAGGTATTACGAAAGTATCGTTCTGAAACAGAGAGGTAATAGCCCTCTTTGTTTCACCTGTATACCTGTACATATGTACAGGTATATGCAGGATAAAGCATCATATCGATCATACGACTAGATTAGACTAATCGATTATTTTATCTTGTTTATCTTTGATTGTGAAGGGTTAAATTTTTAACCCTCCCCTCATAGGCCTGCCCCCTGTATGATAATCCTACCGCTTGTTATTTCATATCGAATTTTCTGAATCTGTGATGAGCTTGTCATGTCATCAAAAATATCTCTTCTTTGCTTTATGCAATGAGCATGAAAAGCTTTCGGAAGAAGATCGATGCTTGAGCTTTAGTTACTTGATGAAGTTGTCTCAAGACCACCAACAAGAATTGGTCTATTCCCCCAGCGTATCGTCCCTAAATGCCAAGCGACACCGGAAAAATCATCCGGGTTCCATTGGCATTCTTAACGGGACTTGCTCAGAAGCAGAACTAAAAAGTCAATACAGTCCACTGTACATATGTACAGCTGTACAGGAGTACATACACATGTACATGTGTATGTACAGCCATATGTACATGTGTACATGTGTATGTGAGTACAGCTATACAGTTTTCAAATGCCATTCCATTCTATTAATTGGTATGATAGAATGAGGGCACAACCAAAATACAACAAAATAAGCCATTGTTTCGGCGGCTCGGTGCTGGAAACACCGAAGCTGCTTCATCCGATTACGAGATCGGTGAAACAGGCGCATCACAATGACTTTTGATACCTTATTATACCCTGATTATTTCTAAAAAATCAAGGGCTTAGTATAGGTTTCTATAGACATGTCGAAGGCTCCTGATTCCCTATTGGAATCGGGAGTCTTTTTCGTTGTTAGGGTATCTTCGTTCGGTTAAATATCAACTAACTAGAGAGATTGTTACATAAAAAGCGATGAAAAAACTAAATAACCGGCGTTCGTTTCCAATTTTTAAAAATTGGACTTCGAAGGCTTAGTTTCCTATTGTCTTTTTTAGGATTCTGAGCCTGGATGAGCCTTCGCCAGCTCGGTGGGATCAGGAGACCACGGTAAAAGACCTGCCCAATTTATGTGGCGAGCCGGAGGCTAGTGGATTGGTGATTGTCGGGGGTTGTCACGTATTGGCCGTGACCACTTGCGCCGGAAAACCGGGCGTGCAGTGAAGCTTTACTCTCGTAGTCTGCCTACCTAACCGGGGGCAGACAATCCGGCAAAAAACGAAGTGCAGCCCGTATGCGATATGACTCTATCGTGGGCTGCGACCGTTCCGAAAAGTACGTGGTACAGACTCGAATGAACCTTGCTGGAAACTGTTCAAGGGAGAGTAGACCACGGTTTGAGAAGTCGCTGAAAAAGCTGTGGTGGCAGATTGGTCAATAGGAACCGTAACCAATCCGGGGCAAGTACCCATAAGTAAGCGGGCCGTAGAAATACGGCGTGGCAGAAACAACTCCTGGGAGCCGTTCCCCAATGCGTGACGGCCGAGCCATTCTGTACATCTTATCCCATTTAGGCTGTTTTATTTTTTTTATTCAGCCTATCGGGATAAGGTGAACTGTGTCCACCCCGCACGATCCATTCTGATTTCGGCTTCGCCATGCGTCAAGCATTATGAAGCTAAAAATCATTAAATGTAAACAGTTCACCGATAATGCAGGGGCGGGCGTGGGGAGGCTGATTTAATCAAGTACAAGCGAATGCTTGTTACCTTTTGAATTGAAAATTCTTTTTATTAAATCTGCAAGGAAATGGACAGATGGTCAAGATTGGAGAAAGGATCGTAACCTTAGTATCTTTATGAGAGGATTATAAAGATGATTTAATCGGTGGTGAGTATAGCCGTGAAGTGAGTCGAGGTTTGGGGGCAACGTGTTCTTTGTTGTCCCCACTCCGAGGCGAGCTGCGCGGAACCGTAAGGAAAGTTATTTAATGAACAAAAATCATCTTTAACACCACTGGGATATAATTTCCAGAAGAAATGTTTGATGGTCCACCAGAAAAAAATGCTTAAGCTTTATAAAGGGGATATGTTTAATTGCACATTGGTATGCGTCAAACTGTCCTAATTATGAAAGCATGGTGGTGGCTCGTTGACGCTTACGGATTTTTTTTTAGACTAAACTTACTGTAAATAAAAAATACAATCACAATATACTCTTTAATACAACACATTGTATGTTATTGTTGATACTTAACATATTCTCCGCTATATCTATATTCTGTCGCTCCTCCTCCTCCTGAAGGTCCCTTCGAACTCCGAGCAAATGCCGTTGGGTAACACACGACCTCGCTGCTGACGCAGCCATACTGAAAAAGCCTCCAATACAGCGCGACTTCGCACCTGGCTTGTGGTATGGCCTTCTTCTGGCTCTCTCAGATCACGCTCAATGGCAAATAGCTGGTTACAAAACGCGAGTCCTTGATGAGCGGCCGTTTCGCTTGAGCTCTCTGATGCAGGCAGCACTTTTAATGCCTCATCGAACTTCCGGCGTGAAAATACCCAGCAGACCACAAGTGTGACACACTTCACCTTATGTTAGCCGTTGTATCCATCTACATGCAGATAGCCGCTGAAGCCCGTCAAGAAATTACGCGGGTTCTCGGCCCCTCGTGTCGGACGGTAATCGTACAGCACGATCGGCGCACCAATGCGGTCTGTCCGGTACAGCCACATTATACGACTCGGATGTATTTGAACCCTATACAATTGAAACGTACGAAGCTAAACTACGACTTCCTGACGGCAGAATGTTCGGCATCTGAGGTTCCTATATAATGGAGCTTAGTAGTATACTTGGCGACTATTCATGTGAAGAGCAAGCACTAAATCAACCCCAAGGCCGAATACCCTTTCCGGTTGTGGTTAACAAGATTCGAAAAAGTTGAATCATCCCCCCTTGCCGTAAAAACACGCAAAGCGTTCCTTTCAGTTGAGTTTCTATAATTGTCCTTCTTAACGATCTTCAATTAGAGTGGTAAAGCCTTCGTTTCCATAGTGGTTTAATTCTAAGAGGAAAAATCTATATTTTTTTCTCTTTAGTTTGGATTTACAGGATCCTCGATTTTCAAACACACCGTTTATACCTTGTCACCTGTACATATGTACAGCTGTATGTACAGGTTGTGTATTCGACTTGAGATATGATGCTCGTATCCAGGGTAGAGCCCGGGATACAGCATCTTTCCGGGAACTGGAAAAAAGCAACAAAATGATTTTTCCGCGGCAGTCGTGCTTTACGAATCCTCAATTCCTTGAGCGTTCCTAAAATGATTTGTGTTAGCTTGTTCGTCTTCAATAAAACGGGATGTGACCACATTCATAAGGGAAGAATCCCTATCAGTCCTTCGCGTCTTCCTTCGATATATTCCCGGACTTTATTTAACGTAATTACAATTTCACCAGCCTCATGCTCGAGCCATTCGATGCTTCTTCCGGATCCATGTTGCCATACATAAACCTACCTATAACACAACCGATCAGAAGCTGTATCAATTTCGCTGACCAATGTTTCGCCTTCAGTCAGCTTGATCTTTAAATCAGCCTTGTCGCATTTCATGGCGTGTTGATTTAATACATTCTCGATATTGATTTGCTCAAGTGCTCGACAGTTTGGGCTTGAAACGAGTATCTCATTGCTGCGCACATCATTATCCAACTACATATCCAATTCATTTAGAACGGTTAAGCATCCCGGTATCGGCACATGCTAGAGCTATCATACGAGAAGAAATCTGAACAGCAACAAAAACTTTTACAGAACTGTACATACAGCTGTATGCTGATGCGTAAGATAAATAGCAGTTATGCTCCCCCCCCCCCCCTTTCCCGGTTGTGCGTAGCCAGATTCAAGAAGATGTATCTTTCACCTTATCGAAAAATAAAAGCAAATATTTGGCCTTCCTGGTGATATTCAATCAGAGTCGTAATAGCTTTGTCTTTCTGTTAGATATATTAACGAAGGCAATATCCATATTTTTTTCTCTTTTATTTAAAGATTATGATCATCGATTTTCAAACACACTGAGATATATCCTTCACACACTTCGATTGTACATACAGCTGTACATATGTACAGCTGTATGTACAGGCTTTGTTTCCGATTTTAGATATCTAATTCGAATTCGGGGGAGGGTCTCCGCCTGCGGGGTTCCAATCGCGAATTGGCAAATCAGGAGAGAGTTAAATTTCCACGATAGCCGCATCTTTAAGAAATGCGAGCCCTACTTGAAATAATTTGCATTGTCTTACATCTTCTCCTACAACAAAACGGCATGTTTCTCCCACCAGGTGCAGAAGGAGTGATTCAGGGGCATTCTCCGGTATTCTCCTTCATTGGAGTAAGAAATAAAGTTATAGACTGACGATGCGTCATTACACAAACAGGCAATTAATTGAGTAAACCTAACTGAATCCATGTGATCTTGAGACTAATGATGTAAAAGTTGACTACTGCCTTTTACTGATGATCTTTTGAAGAGAATCCTTTATGATAAACAAATAAACGATTTGAGGTGATAACGAATGGATATTAGAGAAACAGGCATTATTCTTTTCTGCGAGGATTACGAATTAGTATTAAAGTTTTATTCCGAACAACTTGGCATGAAAATCCGTCAACGTGGTAAGGACTTATCAATTTTGGATTTCGGCGGCAGTTACCTCATGCTTGAGGAAAATGGTGTAGCTTCAGATAAAGAAAAAACAAGATCGCAAAATCCAACGGTGATTCGACTCAACGTTAATAATTTTGATTCAGCTGTATCGGAGATTGCAGCACGTGGAGTAAATGTTGAAGTGAAGAGCTTTGAATGGGGAACGATAGGAGTAGTTATTGATCCCGAAGGAAATAGAATTGAATTAAAAGATTAAATGGCAGAGCCTTCCCTGAAGGATTATCTGGAGAGGTGATCGGCGCCATGGTCCCATCCTTTGTTTTCAGATAGGTTACTCTTTATTTACAAAAATATACTTTGATATAAGCAGGAAATTTCTCACTCGTTGTCGAAATTGACAGAAAAAGGGGGAATCATGATGTTTAAATCCGGATTTATCTTAGCTACCGATGCGCATTTATCAGCTGCTATGTTTAACAAAACACCGGTTAGGGCATGGCAAGACGGTGAGATGATCGACAATGGTGGTGTGATTGAAAAGCAAGATGAGCATACCGTGTCTATAAACAACATGCATTACATGAAGTCCGCTTGCGAATTCAAGGTTCGCTAAGCGGCTTTTTTATTTCATCAAACTTCCCTTGATACAAATCATCCAACAGATGAGTGAGCATGATCTTCTTTGCAACCCACATCAAAATCATTCCGCTATCAATGCCCTTGGTTTCGTCATAACCTTCAATTTTCAAGCGCAGCTGCTCGGCAGTCTCTTCAAGATGCTGGATTAATTTCTGACGATCAATGCTCAAGCTGGGCACCCTCTATATCCCGGATAGCAAACCATTCGCCATCTACCATAAAACGGCCGCTATGTTGATCGACCCGTTCGATGATGCCAACGATCTCCAGATCCTCGAATTCATGAAACATTCGTAGCTTAATCTGCTGCCGCTGCTGCAGTGAATGCCCCACGGCACGTGAAACGTCTTCCCATTCTTGCTCATCGAGCTCGATCCTCTGCCGCTTTTGTCTTTCACGATCCCACTCATTCAAAGCCACTTTATGCTCAGGCAGCATCATTCGGCTGCTTTCCCACATTCCGTTGCCTTCGAGTTTCTTGCGTGGTTTTGTCGCCATTAGAACACCGTCCTCATAAATTTGATGTTCTTATTATATGCGAACAATTGTTCTATATTCAAGAGTTAAGAAGTGACATTTGCTTCTAACGGTTGATGTTGCTACTTCATAATTTCCTATGCCATCATTGCGCGATGGCAGCTGCGTATCTCGGCTACGTCTGATGCAGAGAGAACAAGTGCGTACTCTCATGAGGTTATTCTACCTCGAAGATTCTGGGTGGTGTAGGGTCAAAATCTTCAAGGAATTAACGGTAGGGAAGAAGTCGGTTGAAATACCTGTACATACAGCTGTACATATGTACAGCTGTATGTACAGGTACAGTTCGAATCCCTCAGTTCGGCCGCTTACACGGTTGCGTCCGCGCTTCGCCAACATTACTCGGTAACACCCAACATTACACCTAAAATATTGGATGCTCTACATCCAAAAATCATCCGATTTGACTTGTTTTCCGGTAAGCTTACGTACCGCATCAACTAACGCCTTCATCGTCTTACCGGCAGGCATATAATCTCTATTTTTGCAGACCCTCGAAATGGTCTCCCGGCTAACTTTCGATATTTCTCTTATTTTCTCTTGTTTGATCCCATGCCAATCAATGAATTCACCAAATCGACTGCGTTCCTTTCCAAACATCTTTCTCATCCTTCCGTGAATCATGAATCACTGTATAGTCTCAGTATGGTCAAGATTATGAAACGATAAACGTCTCTTTTGTCATCTATTCGAATATATTTCATCACAAGTGTGGATATAGATGCCCTGTACATATGTACAGTTACACAGGTGAACTTCTATTTCTGCGGAACCTGAACCTTAGCCAGCTCTGTGGGATCAGAAGATTTGGAATCCGGAGTCTTTTTCGTTGATAGGGGAACTCCGTTCCATTCATTATCAGAGAAAGACTGAATTGCTCTTGAAGAGAGGCATAAGGTTAACCTATACGTTGGCGCTCTAGAAGCATCGCTGCTTTTCCTGGGATACGTCTGATGCAGAGAGTAAGATTAGTACTCTTTCATGAGATTTCTACTCCAAGACTCTGGAGATGCTGGGCCAAAATCTTTAAGGATGTAACGGTAAGGGGATGCCGGTTGAATACACCTGTACATACAGCTGTACATATGTACAGGTGATAGTTTAGATTTATCCCTACGCTTACAGCCGGCGAAGGGGCCCCGGTTGCGGTAGTACTTCGCCGTCGGTAGAACCCACAAATCTTACTCCTAAAATATAGGTTGTTCTACATCCAAAAGTCATCTGAGTTGACTTTTATCCGGTAAGCTAGCGTGCCGCAATCACTAATGATTTCATTGTCTTACCGGCAGGCATATAATCTCTATTTTGTAGACCCTCGAAATGGTCTCCCGTAGTTTTATCCCATGCTGGTCAATGAATTCATCAAATCGACTACGTTCCTTTCCAAACATTTTTCTCATCCTTCCGCGAATCACGAACTCACTATATAGCGCAGTATAGACAAGACTATGAAACGATAAACGTCTCTTTTGTCATCTATTTAAAAATATTTCATCACAAGTGTGGAATGATAACCTGTACATATGTATGTACATATGTACAGGTGTACAGGTTTATTTCTATATCTGCGGCACCTGAGTCTTAGCCAGCTCGGTGGGATCAGGAGATTTGGAATCCGGAGTCTTTTTCGTTGTTAGGGTAACTCCGTTCCATTCATTATCAGAGCATGACTGAATGGCTATTGAAGAGGGGCATAAGGTTGGCCTAAACGTTGGCATGCGCTAGAAGCATCATCCGGCTGCTTTCCCACATGTCATTACCCTCAAGTTTCTTAGGTTGTTTGATCGTCATGTAATCACCACCTATCTCTTTAGTATTATTTGCGAACATTAGTTATTGTTTAGGTTAATTTTAATTCATTACTCCATTTTTGCGGGAGTGATTCTTCTGCCAGCTGCTCGAGGAACAGGTCATAGTTCAGTTTGACCCTTCGTCCGCAGTTGGAACGGCTTATCCTGCTGCTGACGGCGCTTCTGCGACATTGCTCGGTAACACCAAACCTTACACCGAAATATAGGATGTTCTACATCCAAAAGTCTTCTGATTTGACATGTTTTCCGGTAAGCATACGTACCGCAGCCACTAATGCCTTCATCGTTTTACCGGCAGGAATATAATCTCTATTTTTGCAAACCCTCGAAACGGTCTCCCGGCTAACTTTTGATATTTCCCGTATTTTCTCTTGTTTTATCCCATGCCGGTCTATGAATTCACCAAATCGACTGCGTTCCTTTCCAAACATTGTCCTCATCCTTCCGCGAATCACGAATCACTGTATAGCCTCAGTATAGACAAGACTTCGAAACAATAAACGACTCTTTTGTCATGGATTCAAAAAAATTTCAACACAAGTGCGGAAATACACCTGTACAAATGTATGTACATATGTACAGGTGATGTTCTATATCTGCGTCACCTGAACCTTAGCCAGCTCGATGGGCTCAGGAGATTTAAAATCCGGAGTCTATTTCGTTTTTAGAGTAACTCCGTACCATTCACTCTCAAAGCAAGACTGAATCGCTCTTGAAGAGGTGCATGAGGTTGGCCTAAACGTTAATATGCTTTAGAAACATCATACGGTTGCTTCCCCACATACCATTACTCTCAAATTTCTTACGTTGTTTGATTATCATGTAAGCACCGTCGCCTCCATTATATGCAATATTAGTTTTTGTTTCGATCATGAATTTTAAGCCATTACTTTCTATTGCCAGCAGCTCGAAGAACAGATCCCGGTTCTGATTTTGCATCCGCTCCTCCAATACCGGTCTTGCGACTCCTTCATGATTTTATAAGCCGTTGAGCCCTGGCGACTGCGTATAGATCTGATGCAGTTAGTAAGATTAATTAGTTACTCTATCATGGAATTACCACCTCTAAGACTCAGGGAGATGCAGGGCATCAAAATCTTTAAGAAAGTAACGGTAGGGGGAGAAGTCGGTTGAAATACCTGTACATACAGCTGTACATATGTACAGGTTGAGTCAGATTTAGTCCTACGTCAGCAGTTCGGGCTGCTTTCCCGGCTACGGGCCGTGCTAAGCTGATGTTACTTGGTGAAACCAAACCTTACACATATAGGATGTTCTACATCCAAAAGTCATCTGATTTAACCTGCTCTCCAGTAAGCTTACGTACCGAACCCACTAATGCCTTCATCGTCTTACCGGCAGGAATATAATCTCAAACACTCGAAACGGTCTCCCGGTTCCCCATAATTTTTTTTCCTTCCGTGAATCACGGATCACTGTATAATTTCATTATGGACAAGCCAACGAAACAATAAACGTATCTTTTGTCATGGATTCAAAAATATTTCAACACAAGTGCGGAAAGATACCTGTACATATGTGCAAATGTACAGGTATACAGGTGAAGAACTGTATCTACTTAACCTGAGCCATAGCCAGGTCGGTGGGGTCAGGAGATTTGAAATCAGGAGTCTTTTTCGTTTTTAGGGTAACTTCGTTCCATTAATTATCAGAGCAAGACTGCCAGCAGCTCGAAGAACAGACCCGGTTCTGATTTTGCATTCGCTCCTCCAATACCGGTCTTGCGACTCCTTCATGATTTTATAAGCCGTTGAGCCCTGGCGACTGCGTATAGATCTGATGCAGTTAGTAAGATTAATTAGATACTCTATCATGGAATTACCACCTCTAAGACTCAGGGAGATGCTAGGCCAAAATCTTTAAAGAAGTAACGGTAGGGGGAGAAGTCGGTTGAAATACCTGTACATACAGCTGTACATATGTACAGGTTGAGTCAGATTTAGTCCTACGTCCGCAGTTCGGGCTGCTTTCCCGGCTACGGGCCGTGCTAAGCTGATGTTACTTGGTGAAAACAAACCTTACACAAATAGGATGTTCTACATCCAAAAGTCATCTGATTTAACCTGATCTCCAGTAAGCTTACGTACCGAACCCACTAATGCCTTCATCGTCTTACCGGCAGGAATATAATCTCAAACACTCGAAACGATCTCCCGGTTCCCCATAATTTTTTTTCCTTCCGCGAATCACGGATCACTGTATAATTTCATTATGGACAAGCCAACGAAACAATAAACGTATCTTTTGTCATGGATTCAAAAATATTTCAACACAAGTGCGGAAAGATACCTGTACATATGTACAAATGTACAGGTATACAGGTGAAGAACTGTATCTACTTAACCTGAGCCATAGCCAGGTCGGTGGGGTCAGGAGATTTGAAATCAGGAGAATTTTTCGTTTTTAGGGTAACTTCGTTCCATTAATTATCAGAGCAAGACTGCCAGCAGCTCGAAGAACAGACCCGGTTCTGATTTTGCATTCGCTCCTCCAATACCGGTCTTGCGACTCCTTCATGATTTTATAAGCCGTTGAGCCCTGGCGACTGCGTATAGATCTGATGCAGTTAGTAAGATTAATTAGATACTCTATCATGGAATTACCACCTCTAAGACTCAGGGAGATGCTAGGCCAAAATCTTTAAAGAAGTAACGGTAGGGGAGAAGCTGATATTAAGATACCTGTACATACAGCTGTACATATGTACAGGTTGAGTCGGATTTAGTCCTACGTCCGCAGTTCGGGCTGCTTTCCCGGCTACGGGCCGTGTTAAGCTGATGTTACTTGGTGAAAACAAACCTTACACAAATAGGATGTTCTACATCCAAAAGTCATCTGATTTAACCTGATCTCCAGTAAGCTTACGTACCGAACCCACTAATGCCTTCATCGTCTTACCGGCAGGAATATAATCTCAAACACTCGAAACGATCTCCCGGTTCCCCATAATTTTTTTTCCTTCCGCGAATCACGGATCACTGTATAATTTCATTATGGACAAGCCAACGAAACAATAAACGTATCTTTTGTCATGGATTCAAAAATATTTCAACACAAGTGCGGAAAGATACCTGTACATATGTACAAATGTACAGGTATACAGGTGAAGAACTGTATCTACTTAACCTGAGCCATAGCCAGGTCGGTGGGGTCAGGAGATTTGAAATCAGGAGTCTTTTTCGTTTTTAGGGTAACTTCGTTCCATTAATTATCAGAGCAAGACTGCCAACAGCTCGAAGAACAGACCCGGTTCTGATTTTGCATTCGCTCCTCCAATACCGGTCTTGCGACTCCTTCATGATTTTATAAGCCGTTGAGCCCTGGCGACTGCGTATAGATCTGATGCAGTTAGTAAGATTAATTAGATACTCTATCATGGAATTACCACCTCTAAGACTCAGGGAGATGCAGGGCATCAAAATCTTTAAGAAAGTAACGGTAGGGGGAGAAGTCGGTTGAAATACCTGTACATACAGCTGTACATATGTACAGGTCAGATTTAACCCTACACTCGCTGCCGGTGAAGGGACCCCGGTAGCGTACAGCGATTCGCCGACGTTTCTCGGTTATACCCACAAATCTTACATATAGGTTGTTCTACATCCAAAAGTCATCTGATTTGACCTGATTTCCGGTAAGCTTACGAACCGCAGCCACTAATGCCTTCATCGTCTTACCGGCAGAAGTATAATCTCTATATTTGCAAACCTTTGAAAGGGTCTCTCGACTAACTTTGGATAATTCCCGTATTTTCTCTTGTTTTATCTCATGCCGGTCAATGTTCATTTCCAAACATTTTACTCATTCTTCCGCGAATCACGAATCACTGTATAGTCTTAGTATGGCCAAGCCTACGAAACGATAAACGTCTCTTTTGTCATCTATTCAAAAATATTTCATCATAAGTGTGGAAAGATACCTGTACATATGTATGTACATATGTACAGGTATACAGTTGAAGTTTTATATTTTCGCAACTGTCAGCTCGATGGGCTCTGGTGATTTGGAATCCGGAGTCTTTTTCGTTGCTAGGGTAACTCCGTTTCATTCATTATCAGAGCATGACTGAATGGCTCTTGAAGAGGGGCATAAGGTTGAACGTTGGCATGCGCTGGAAGCATCATCCGGCTGCTTTCCCATATGCCATTACCCTCAAGTTTCTTAGGTTGTTTGATCGTCATGTAAGCACCACCTATCTCTTTAGTGACTCCATTATTTGCGAACATTAGTTATTGTTTAGGTTAATTTTAATTCATTACTCCATTTTTGCGGGAGTGATTCTTCTGCCAGTTGCGTATCTGGGATACGTCTAATGCAGAAAGTAAGATAAGTTTTCTTTCATGAGATTTCTACCTCCAAGACCCTGAGTGATGCAGGGCAGCAAAGTCTACAAGGAAGTAACGGTAGGGGAGAAGGCGAGTAGAATACCTGTACATATGTACAGCTGTATGTACAGGTCATAGTTCGGTTTAACCCTTCGGCCGCAGTTGGAACCGCTTATCCTGCTGCTGACGGCGCGTCTGCGACATTGCTCGGTAACACCAAACCTTACACCTGAAATATAGGATGATCTACATCCAAAAGTCATCTGATTTGACCTGTTTTCCGGTAAGCATACGTACCGCAGCAACTAATGCCTTCATCGTTTTACCGGCAGGAATATAATCTCTATTTTTACAAACTCTCGAAACGGTCTCCCGGCTAACTTTTGATATTTCCCGTATTTTCTCTTGTTTTATCCCATACCGGTCTATGAATTCACCAAATCGACTGCGTTCCTTTCCAAACATTGTTCTCATCCTTCCACGAATCACGAATCACTGTATAGACCCAGTATAGACAAGACTTCGAAACTATAAACGTCTCTTTTGTCATGGATTCAAAAAGATTTCAACACAAGTGCGGAAAGCTACCTGTACATATGTACAGGTATACAGGTGTAGTTCTGTATCTACGCTACCTGAACCTTAGCCAGCTCGATGGGCTCAGGAGATTTGAAATAAGGAGTCTATTTCGTTTTTAGAGTAACTCCGTTCCATTCACTCTCAAAGCAAGACTGCCAGCAGCTCGAAGGATAGACCCGGTTCTGATTTTGCATTCGTCCTCCATACCAGTCTTGCGACTCCTTGATGATTTCGTAAGCCGTTGAGCCCTGACAGCTGTGTATACATCTGATGCAGTGAGTAAGATTAGTAACTCTTTCATGGGATTACCACCTCTAAGACTCAGGGAGATGCAGGGCATCAAAATCTTTAAGGAAGTAACGATAGGGGAGAAGTCAGTTGAAAGACCTGTACATACAGCTGTACATACAGCTGTACATATGTACAGCTGTATGTACAGGTCTTAGTTCAGATTTAACCCTACGCTCGCTGCCGGTGAAGGGACCCCGGTAGCGTACAGCGATTCGCCGACGTTTCTCGGTTACACTCACAAATCTTACATATAGGACGATCTACATCCAAAAGTCATCTGATTTGACCTGTTTTCCGGTAAGCATACGTACCGCAGTCACTAATGCCTTCATCGTTTTACCGGCAGGAATATAATCTCTATTTTTGCAAACCCTCGAAACGGTCTCCCGGCTAACTTTTGATATTTCCCGTATTTTCTCTTGTTTTATCCCATGCCGGTCTATGAATTCACCAAATCGACTGCGTTCCTTTCCAAACATTGTTCTCATCCTTCCGCGAATCACGAATCACTGTATAGCCTAAGTATAGACAAGACTTCGAAACTATAAACGTCTCTTTTGCCATGGATTCAAAAAGATTTCAACACAAGTGCGGAAAGACACCTGTACATATGTACAGGCATACAGGTAATGTTCTATATCTACGCCACCTGAACCTTAGCCAGCTCGATGGGCTCTGGAGATTTGGAATCCGGAGTCTATTTCGTTTTTAGAGTAACTCCGTTCCATTCACTCTCAAATCAAGACTGAATGGCTCTTGAAGAGCTGCATAAGGTTGGCCTAAACGTTAATATGCTCTAGAAACATCATACGGTTGCTTTCCCACATACCATTACTCTCAAATTTCTTCATGAAAACAGAATAGCTTTATATATTCATTTGCAAAAAATGTCGCGTGGTTGTGGAATTTTTTTCTAATTCAGAAGGAAATATGACAAGAGACACCGAAATAACAGATGAAATGCGGTAGATTTGATAGTATTGACAGAGAGGGCAGCTGCATTATCATTCAAAGATGGGTGGATGAGAGACAATGCAAAGACGCAAATCATGGTGGATGGGTCTGCTGTTCAGTTCATTATTGGTACTGTTTCTACCAGCTTATGCACATGCGCAGGAAGGCATCAATAGTACGGGGACGGCTGATATGCCTCCCGTCGTGACGCGAATTGAACCTGCCGAGGATCACTCTGTGATCCGTAATAGCAGCCTGCACATCATCGCTGAGGCCGAAGACGATCTCACGCAGCCGGAATTTTTTGTAGAAATGGACTCCGATTCAAGTATGCGATATCCGGATACCTTCGATAGTGACCAGGGTGAAGGCCGGTTCGACCGTATATACGATGTCGAACAGTATAACGGTAAAACACGGGTAATACGTTATACCATCTCGGACGCCAAAAACCGGGTGTATAGATACCGTACGGTTCATGTCGAGTCCAGCCCTGCGCTGGTGGAGACACAGCGTGAACCTGGCGTGCAGATCGTGGATGCGGACGAGTCTCGATTGCTACTCACACGGGGGGATGCTTTGATCTTGAAGAATCGAAGTGACGGATCCGAGACTGAGTTAGCAAAAATTGATTTCTCAGGTCGCTTTTTTAATCAGTATAAGCTTACGCCGGCTGGGGTCGTATCCCTCCTCAACACGCAAGTCTACGGCTATAGTTATTATGAGACCGAACTTTCTTATTGGAACGGTGAGAACGGCGGTGGCATGCCGAATGTATCGCTCGCTTCTTGGCAGGTGCGGGGGAACTATATCGTATTTTCGGATGGCGAGAATCTTCACTGGATTGATACGGTAACCGGGGCAACGCGCATCATTCCTTACGCACCACAGGAGCGCAATTTTGAACTGGAACCAAACGGCAGCCTGCTGCTGGAACCAGATGACGCGCAGAGCGACCGCATTCTCCGCTATGATCCGGTAACAGGTAGCACGGTAACCGCATTTGAATATGCTGGGGCACCTCGCGGTCCGGTGACCGACGGTCAGGCGATTCTGTTCACCTTGAATGACGGCCGTCTGATGAAGTACCTGGATGGAAAGGTGAGCGAAGTGGTTCAAGGAACGACGGGTGCGCAACGTCTGGTGCCGCATGTCGACTATGAAGTAAATGATGGCTGGTTAGCCTACCAAAAGCGGAACACGAATAATACAGGAGAACTCTACATGCAATCCCCTACAGGTACGGTGACGCGTGCAGCTTCCTTTAATGCGCCGATTCATTCTTTGGATGGATCTGGCACCTTGATTCTCGGGTTTGAGAGGTTGTACCAGTACCGTCAAGGGATGGACGAACCGTCACTGATCGGCGGTAAAGCAGGCGTTGTGAAATGGATTGATGGACAGCTCCAGTATCTATTGGGTGACTCGATCTTTGCAGTGAAAGAAGGGCCATTTGATACCAAAGCGCCAGAGTGGCCTGGCGGCGACGTACTGACGGTTACCGATGTGACCTATAACAGCGCAAAGCTTAATTGGCAGCCGGCTACGGATGATACGGGCGTAGACAAATACTGGGTGTACCGAGGCGATAGACTGATAGATACACTGAACGGGGACGTGAACAGCTACGAAGTGAAGGGACTGAGTCCGAAATCGACCTACAACTATTCGCTGGTCGCCATCGATGCCGCTGGCAACCGGAGCTGGAATAGAAACGTGAACGTGACGGTCACTACTGCAGCATATACGGCTCCCGGCCCTTTTCAGCTTTCCGATTCCAAAACTTATTCAGACGGCTGGTACAATTATAGGTTTTCGTTATATTACGGGTACATTTCGTCTCCAGGCCAAGTATTGAGTGGATCTTGGAGCCCCCCTGAAGGTTTCCATGGAGTCGTTAAGGTCTCCATGATTTCCCCGGAAGGAGAAGATTATGACCTTAGTCTGGAGACCGTGGGCGAGGGTAACCGATTGCCGGAAGATACGACGTTACTTACAGGTGGTACCGAGTACAGTACTGCCGAGGTGCCCGGAGGTTACAGAGCAGAGTGGAGGGTTAAGGGACATACGAGCAATGATTATAGTCCGGATAAAAAGGTTTACGTCTATGTGAGCATCAAATATGACAATCACTGAAGATATATTGCTATGTTTACGAAAACTTAATGATCGGCCGCGGGGTCTCCCCGCGGCCTTCTTTGCACCCGCGATTTGGTGATAGGACCGGACTTTTCCCGTAAGGGGTCTCAGACAACGATCTTTCGGTGCTTCTGCTTGTCGAACATATAGAAATACGAATATAGCGAGAATGGTGAGGAGCTGCTTGAACGGTTCAAGCGCGGCAATACGTCAAGGCATACGGAGGGCTCCGGCCTTGGTCTCGCCATCGCGAAATCGATATTGTGGATCTACATGACGGTCGCATGTCTATCGAGACGGATGGGGATTTGTTCAAGGTTATCGTCGCCCTGAAGGTGGAGCCATAACGAATAAGGCGCGGCTGAGCAGCCGCGCCTTTGTTTATATGCTAGTTCGCTGCCGGGAATTGGACAGTGACACCGTCAATTGCATTGTCCCAGGCTACCTTCGCACCGAACGCTTGCGCCAGGAAGCGGAGGGGCACATACGTCCTGCCTTGGTAAGAGAGTGGCGTGGCCGGCATTTGAATGGTCTTGCCATCAAGCGTCACATTCGTGTTGTAAACCTTAAAGGCGAGCAGTTGCTTGCCGTAAGCGACGGTAACATAATCATTGTTGTAGCCGATCTTCGCTCCGATGGATTCGAATAAAGAGCGTACAGGCACGAAGGTAGTTCCGTTCATTTGAATCGATGCGGGGACGGATGCGATGAATTTTCCGTTAATCCGGAGGGAGATTTGCTTCTGCACTGGCTTCACATTTATTTTGGCCAGCACCTTCTCCGTCGTTTCTTGATACGGAATGTTACTCCGGTCGCCCCACGTCCATACTTTGCCGTATTTATCTAAGGCCGTACCGCTATTCAATGCCACTGCTATGACTTCGACGATATCTTTGAGCGGGGTAATGCGTCGTATAGGATCGTCTTGCCAAATCGTGTTTCCCCATACCGAACCGTCTTTATGCAAGAGCAACTTGTAGCTCCCCCCAAAGCCTTGGCTCACTTGAATATACGGGCTCGGCCGAATCTTGTTTTCATCTACAATCGAAGTGAAATAGGTCGAGTAGCCCGTGTAATCTTTATCGTAACCTGCGAAATCAATGATCGGTTCGTCGAAAACATGTTCAAACATGCCGTAATTCATACTCGAGGTGTTTCCGTATGCTTTAATCGTTTTGCCATCAGCCATTAGAATCAATATATATTGTAGGGATGTTCTAATATCTTTCGCTCCTTCAAGGGCTAGCTTAGGCATGCTTGCCTGTTCATCATCTGCCGGCGTCGGACTGTTATGGAAGGCGGATTGACATAGTCCTCCACTTCCTTGGAAGTCGGGTCTTATGAGAGAAGTTAAGCAAGTATCGCCCCACGCGTACACCTCTCCTTTGTCGTCCATTGCCAAATTAATAGCGCCACTGGAGCTTATGCGTTGAATGCCTGACAATTCGATGATTCGCATAGGCGTATCGCCTGCGTTGTCCCATGTCCATACCTCGCCTGTGGAGGTGAGCACAAGGTTGCCGGAGATTGTGATGGCGCCGGCCACTTGGGGACCTCTTATCGCTGGTTTGCTGCCATTCCCAATCCAAATGGTACCGTCGCTGTGAAGAGCGTAGAAGTTATCGGAATGGCTTCGGTCATAGATATCGATGATCCCGGTGAGAGATAAGGCAGTGACAATGGTCGTCTTAGCTCCGGCTGAAACCACCGATCCTCCCAAGGGGATTAAGGCCAGAGATGTTATCGATACAAAGAGGGCGATAAGAGAGATCGTTTTCCGCAATGTATTCACCTCGAATAGAAAATATTGGATGATTTACATAAATAAAGACGAAAGGGTGGGTGAAAAGGTTGCGTTTAGAATGATTGAAACATAGTAAGGTTCCTCCATACAATCCGGACTATTGGGCTTAAAGTAAGAAAAAAAGCTAAGCAGGTCACATCCGAAGGCTTTGCGTATATTTTCCGCGTTCGTACGCTAAGGGACATCCTCGGGACTTTTTTTTGTGTTCAGAAGGAGCCCCAGACAGCTTTTGCAGATCGAAAATACCGAGTGAAGAATGAAATAAACAAAATGACCGAACTGTTAAATTGGAACCATAGCCCAAAATTCAGTTATTACTTTCTTTTATAAGTGTTAGTTTGCTGGTTTGACGATCAGTCTTGCGTCATGTAAAAGACAATGTTTCTTGTAACCTTGACCCCAATTATGTGACTCATTAGTGTGTTGATAAAAGCAGCAGTCTTCTATGCTAACGGGAGTTTTGTTGAATAGCGATACGCTGAACCGTATTATAATTAGCGGTAAAGCGGAGAGTGGCAACAACTGTTCACTTGATGATATAATATAGTCAGAATAATGTCATGTAAAAGGAGATACGAATAATGAATATAAAGCCGTCTACTACAATTCGACAGGATTATAATGGGTTTTCAAAATACTGCCATGAGCTTGACGAACCGGTTGTGATTACACGTAATGGGGAAGCCGATCTGGTTGTCATGAGTCATGAAGCATTTCGACGTATGGAAGCCCGTATCAAATTACAATCCAAGTTGCTGATTGCAGAAAAGCAAGTTGCCGAAGGCGCGGAATTAATAGAACATGATCAAGTCATAGCGCGTATGCGGAGGAAGATCAATGCCGCAAAAGAATAGGATCAAATATTCTCCTGCAGCAGTTGATGATATGGATGAGATTTTCTCATTTATATCGGAGGATAATGTTCTAAGTGCGGAGAACATGTTGGTAAAGTTAGATAATCAAATCGCAGGGCTAGCTGATTTTCCAAATAAGGGCTCGGTATTGTCAGATGAGGAATATACGCTTATACAGCGTGCATATCGATTTATTATTGTGCATCCATATCTGGTTTTTTACAGGATAATGGATAATAAAACGGTAATCATTCACCGTATTTTGCATGGACGTCGGGATTATCTTCGTGAGTTGTTTGGCTCACTGGAATAAAGGGTAGCGCCAACCATTTGACGGTTCTATACGCTAAGCATTAGCGGGCACATATTCGCTATATCCAAGTTTGGGGGAATACGCAATAATTTGTTTCAAATAGGAGCTAATCCCGAGCTTGAGGACTATTTAGTGCTTTTTGATTTTAATTAGGGGGAGTACGAAGTGATAAAATGTGAGAGTTGCAAGGAACCATCTATGGAAATTGTATTGGAAGATCCGGACGATGTGACTATGTACTGCTGTAAGACAGAGGGGTGCGGAACAAGGCTATTAATTCGTGATGAGAACCGAATTTGGATGAATAAGGACGGTAGGGCATTTGTAGTTCGTTAAAGCTGGTCGCTAGAGTCGTCCAACGCCGGGCGGCTTTTTTGTTTTGTAATAGAAAAAAGTAACTTAAATCATATTTGATCAAGATAGCGCGGAATTCCTTCACGTTCACGAATACGAGCCAGCTCCTGCCGCTGCTTGTCTGAATTTATGGTCGATTGGATAAGATGCGAAATTGCGTTCTGGACCAGTTTATTGACGTGGTTGTAACGCCTACCAGTGAACGGACAAAGATACTGCGGAACCGTCTCGATCTTAGCTAGTCCGGAATCAAAGGAACGGCGAGCCTGCTCTAGGATCTCGGTCGGTACGTCTGTAAATTCGTTTTTGATGGCGTGTTCCCAAAACTTTTCGGACGGTTCTGGGCTCCGTTCGCTTTTAGCTGCTGCAGCTGTGCTTCTAAATCTTGGCTAACGGTTGAGACGCGAGCATAGCCGTAAATCATATGTATTTTCCCTCTCAAATTTGACACTAAGTTATGACACTGTTTGATCGGTGTCAATTATTTTAAGTTGTGACACCAACGAGGCGATCCCACCCATGAAACGGCGAAAGTTCACCGATTCGGCAACCCCTCCCGGATAAAAAAAAACACCTCCAGACCGTTAGATCTGGAGGCTCCTATATCTATATATATACGACAAAAGAGCGGCCAATACGACTATATCCCTAAAACCACCGCTCGCGTTATCGGGATTTATTATAGTATGCCTAATTTTAATTACTCGACTCACGTTCGAGGGCGAAATTTGCGCATGAAACGGCGAAAGGCCACCGATACAAATCGGCAGCCTCTCCCGGACAAACGTAAACGTAAGGATCAGCCTCGATTAACAAATTGCACAAATTGTTAAGTTTGTATAAACGCAAGTGGGTAGCTGAGATGCGGCTGATCGGCTTTCCGTCCTTATTAGCTTCCTTAGAGCTGCCGAAGAGATTTTTCCAGACCCGGCTGAATGCTGAATCGCCGAACAACTCCAGTGTCTTCGCCGGTGGAGCCGCTTAACGTGCCACTTCGATTTCTAATGCATCCGACTAATGTGATCCGCTGTTCGAAGGGAAAGAGCGACGGTAGTGAGTGTCGGGTTTTCGGATCCAAGGGAAGGGAAAATACTGTTGTCGGCTATATACAGTCCAGAAACGCCGTGAACTTGACCGTACCTGTTCGTGACCGAGGTAGAAGGATCGTTACCCATCCGGCACGTTCCTGAAGTGTGATGCAAATCTCCGGTAGGCATAAGGCAGATTTTATCTTGCACCAACTGCACACCAATGGCAGAAGCAATCTGCTTAACCGCTTCCTCCATCTGTCGAATGTTAGCTCGTTCTGTTTCCGTAAATGAAAAGAGAATTTGGTTTTCCGGAACGCCGTATTTATCTTTTTTGTGCGGATTGAGGGTGATCCCGTTTTCAAACCGTGGGTTAACGTGGCCAAAACAAAGGATCGATATGTCCGAAGTCGTATCTTCCACGAGCGGTCTGATTTGGTGAGGCGAGTACCAATCATAACCGGCGGGCCCGCTTAAGCGGACCTGAAATGGCCTTTCCTTCGTTGGTGGGATCAAAATGGCGAGCGTTCCCAGAACTTCCGGAAAATCTCCGCGATTTACTTTTCCGGGAGCCATCATAAACACTTGATTTGTCATATAACGACCAATCGCTTTTCCTTGGATGCCCGAATGAAGCAGCAGGCGTGGCGTTTCATACGTACTCGCCGACGAAACAACCGTTTTTGCTTTCAGCAAATAGGAGCGCTGATCCGGTGACATGACCTTAACGCCGGTGACTTTCCCCTGGTCGACCAGAATTTGGACGGCACAGGCGTTTACAGCCAAATCGAAGGGTCTGATAAACGAAGCTTTTGAAAGAAGCGAAATTGAACTGAAAAAAACATCCGCATGAACCATGCCAAAATCGGTGGGTTTCAGATCAGCGGCGAGCGGCATGTATCTGGATTCGGGAAAACCGCCTAGCTGCAAACGATTCAGCAAGATCTCCGACAACGCAGATCCTTTGGCATATTGGGAAGAAACATTCATGATCCGCTCTGCAATGTCATAGTAGGTATCCATCTCAATGGCCGGGATCGGCCAATCCGGCATCAGTGATAAATTAAAACGAGAACTGACCAAATCCCAGAAGATCGTTCTTCCCCCGAAACCAATCACTTCTCTTGCCCCTATAAATTCTGGATAGGAGCCTGGTAAGGTTTCTGATATATATCGGTAATACTGATCGAGACGAGAACGGTTCATCATCGGAAGGTTACGGCCATGTGTGGGTATGACCAGATTCCCTTTTTCGATGATGCCAATCCGTTTATCACTATTCTGCCACTGTTCGCATAATCTCCAAAGCGCGGTTCCTCCCCCCGCACCTGTGCCCACAATGAGGACGTCATATTCGGTATCGGCCATTTGTTCCAACGGCGTGAGGGGCATCCAATGTTCAATAACATCTGATGGTATGGAGCAAGTCGGGAGATCGGGAGCCCGACTCTCGATTGATGCATTGACGGGAGGAAAATAGACCGGTTTGCCGGCTATATTCTGGTCGGGATGTCCGATGTGCAGATTGACCGATTGAAGCTCCCCGAGTGGCATGTGATGCTCATCCGCGATCGTTCGAAGCGTGTCGTTGCTGCGCGCCACCCATATTTTCAATGAATCTGCACTCCTTCGCACTGCTCATCCAGCAGTTCCCATATTACCTAGATATTATTAGTGTATTTTGGGTTTCTAATGCTCATGAATAGTTTTCGAACTGTACAACGGGGGAGTGCCGCAGGCCGATTCCAATGTATCCGTACGCCCTTTAAGAAACGAGAAAATAAAAAAACGCCCTACCCAGGGCGTTTAACTGCCATTCAAAGTATTTCAGCGTTTTGAAGCGCATGTTCACAAGCCGGAATATAAAACAACGTACTTCTCATCTGCACTCAAATTCTCAAAAACGGCAAATCCATTTTAGAGAAAACGGTAGAAACAGGGGGAACGGAAGTAACCCTACCTTAACAAAATGACCAATCTGTTAAATTAGAGAAATGCTTACGAGTAGCCGGAAAGGCGGCTTCCAGTAAGCTTTTTTTTAGTTATTTTCGGTTCCATTAAAAACTTGTACTTAACATTTTGATTCTATTGTATCATTTAGCTAAACATTTCGGGTGGGAGGAGTGTTACCCCTGAGACCATCTCAAGGTGCAAATATCGTTCAACCAATCCGTGACCTGGAGAAGATCCGTCAGATAAAAGAACTGCTCATACATCGATCTTACCGGGATTATTTTTTGTTTTTTATGGGGATTAATTCAGGCCTTAGGATCAGCGATATTTTGCCGCTGCGTGTGTGGGATGTGAAGTCGGCCACACATCTTAAGGTAAGGGAGAAAAAGACCGGTAACACCCGGCGAATTTTGATGACGGATGCACTCAAAAACGAAATCCAAAAGTATTGCCGTACACTGGGGGATTCGGATTATTTGTTTCCTTCCCGGAATGGGGATAAGCCGCTTAGCCGCGTGCAAGCGTGGAATATTATCAATGCTGCTGCGCGGGATGCCGGCATTCAGGACTCGATTGGGACACATAGCATGAGAAAGACATTTGGTTATCACTTTTATCAAAAATACAAGGATCTGGCGATACTCCAACAAATCTTTGGACATTCATCCCAATCCGTGACCATGCGTTACATTGGAATTACAGACGACATTATGATTGACCAAGCTATGCAAAGCTTCTCTTTGTAAAAATAAGATTTAAAAGAATATAAAATAAGGGCGATATACATGTGGTACATATTTAGAGCCTTATCATAAGTAGGGCGAAAAGTATTTATAACAAATTGCCACTTTTGAATAAAGGATCAATTTATATTAGTATTTGAGTGGTAACATAAATGTTAAGTATAGACATATAGAAGATCTAGTTTCTGATTATTCTGAAGGAATTTTACTTAGAATGTCGAAATTTCACACTACTAAGTGATATAGATTATAATAGAAGTTTATTGATGAATCTTTCAACAAGGGTGATTTGGTTGCTTTCAGAAGATGAGCAAAAAGAGATTCAAAAAACAATAGAGCAATTCATCTCATACAATCAATTAATACCAGAGCTACTTGTTACTGATAGAAAACTTAAAAACCTTGAAGAGAAGCTTGCGAACTGGTTAGAGCCTATCCCCTCAAAAGACCGACTCTATTTTTTGCATCTATTTAGATATTTCCAGTATTTTGATAGAGGGAAAATTATTGAATGGTTCGAAGAAGCATATAATAAGTATATTAATACAGTATCACAAAGCAATGATACTTTGTTTGTTCCAGTTTGCTCTTTTGGTGGTGTCATGAATGGAGCAATAAGTCTATTTGACTGCATGAATGAAGCAGAAGTGAATTTATCAAAAAATAGAATGGCAGCTCAGCCAAGGGATTTTTACGATGAGAATATTTTAAGTAGTTTTCGAAATATAGTGCTTATAGATGACATAGTAGGCAGTGGAGATACACTGATAGATTTTATTGAAAGAACGCAGATTACTTGCCCCGATTTCTTTTCAGATAAAAGCATCTATATATTACCCATTATTTGCCTAGATAAAGGCAAAGAGAATGTTTTGGAATATTCCAAAGAAGTTGGGCTAAACATCAAATTTCTCGAATCAGAAAGAATTAACAAAATCTTCTCAAACGCTATCATATATCCAAATCCGGAACATGGAAAAGAAGCGAAAAAAGCTATTAAGCAGTATGAAGAAAATGTTGCTTCAAAACCTGTGTACACTTGGGGATATAAACGATCAGAAACATTAGCAGCATTTTATTTCAATACCCCGAATAATACTCTTGCCACTTTTCACGAAAAGAATGATAGTTTGCCTTGGAATCCGGTATTTCCTAGAAAGAAGAATGGCGATGAATTGATAGTCAAAGATTCAAGCACGTTGTATGAAATTAGGAGACGAAAAGAGCAGAGGCGCAATATGAAATATCAACTTGCAATAAAAATGGAAGAAGAAAAAAGGAATAGAGATTAGATGCAGAATCGCGAAATGGATTTCCGTAAAGTACTGATTTTAATTTATTTTCAAACATACGATATTGTTGATGATATCAATGATTTATTAGATTTAACTGGAATGAACTACAGTATTGTCAGAGAATTTATAACTGAATTAGTTAGGGACGGTTATATAGATATTGACAAAAAACTTAAAGTATATAGATTTGCTATAAAGGGCAAAGATTTTTTACATAGCCAATGCCTGAATAATATCATGATTGATGATTTAAAGGTATCTATACGAGTACCAGATTCAAAAAGAAAATTACATATAATTATACCGAGAAACTTCCAAAAGAGATTTGAATAATGTTATTATTAATATTAGAGACCATCTAGAACAGGGTAACGCAGTCGTTTCCCAATGATGCTAAGGGTACTATTGTTCAGTGGGGAAACTCTTCGTAAAGTGCACTCCGACTTCCCCCACTGAACAATAAGAAGTGCACTTATTGTTCTTATTAATTAAAGTATGTCTATGTCCTAGGTCTGAAAATGGGTAGATGGTCTCTTATTTTGAAAGGTATATAATTATGGATTATTATAATGATAAATATCTAACTTTGCTTGAAGAGCGGATGGTACAAGAGCAATATTCTGTTGAGTATATAAAGTTAGTAAAGACATATGCTGAGAGACTAATTTCAAATTCTGTAGCAGTAATTTTTGATTTTAATCATTTGTGTTATTTGCTTGAGTGCTCCTCCGAGGAGCTAAGATCGTATCTGTATAATGATGATCACTACCGCTCTTTTGAAATTCCTAAAAAGAGTGGAGATATGAGACGATTAGAAGCACCAACACCATCTTTAAAAATTGTTCAAAGGTGGTTGTTAGATAATATTTTATATAATGTGCCGATTTCCGATCACGCTTATGGTTTTAGGAAGAAAAAATCTATTTTGGATAATGCAAAGATTCATGAAGAACAAGCATGCGTAATAAATATTGATATTATTAATTTTTTCACTGCTATTAAAGGCATCAGAATATATAAAGCGTATCGATACTTAGGTTATACAAAACAGGTTTCTTCCATATTAACTACACTATGCACCAAAGATGATTGTTTACCTCAAGGTGCCCCTACAAGTCCTTACTTATCAAACATCGTATGTAAGAAGCTAGATAAACGAATGAGTAAACTTGCGAGTGCTATTGGTGCCAAATATAGTCGGTACGCAGATGATATAACTTTATCCGGACCAACACACATTCAAGGCCTCATAAGAACCGCAATAAAAATACTAAAAGATGAAGGTTTTCAAGTTAATTCCAAAAAAACGCGTATTCAGTTGCAAAACCAACAGCAATTGGTGACAGGGCTCGTTGTAAACGAAAAAGTTAATGTACCTAAAAAAGAAGTTAAATCACTACGTCAGGAAATATACTATTGTAAAAAGCATGGAGTAAATGGACATCTGCGAAAAAGGGGCATTAGAAACTCAAACTATAAAGAACATTTGTATGGAAAAGCATATTATATTAAAATGATAAATAAAGAGTTAGGCTTAAAGTTAATAGAGGATTTGGACCAAATTATTTGGGAATACTAATGACTTTGTTCAATATTAATAAATTATTTTAAGGCATCCCTATGGGATGCCTTTTGAATTCGCTTTACAGATGTTACGGGGAACCGTATCATAAGTAACGGCAAGTTTTTTAATAAGTTGAAATCCCTCGGATGTTTTTGAACGAATTTTTTATAGTCTCGAACAGTTGGATGTTTTTGAACGAATTTTTTATAGTCTCGAACATGAGGATATTTGATATTGAGATTGTACTCCAATAATTCTTTATCGCTGATAATCCATGTATGATCTTTTGAGTTTTCCCTGCGTACAGCGGCAAAATTATATTTTCCGGCAGAATAGATTTTGTAACCCTTAGCTTTACCGTTCAAACAAAAATGAGTATCTTCCCCAATACTTCGGTTAGGAAATCGGACCTTGCGAAATACTGTTCGTTTAAAAACTAGAGTAGCACCAGGAAGATCGGAAACATAACGATTCTCATCTTTATGAAAACGAAGGATAAGCATCTTTGAGTCCCGCAAATACATAAAATGGGCGCGTTTCCCTACAATATCCGCATTTGTTCTATTAAACGCCCGCATGCTGTCGGTCAGATAATAGGGAGCATAATAGTCATCATCGTCAAATTTTGCAATATAGCTGTATTTAGTTTTCTTTACCGCGTAATTCAAACATGTTCCAAGAGACAGTTTCCCCGGAAGTTGGTGGAACTGCACATTTTTATATTTTTTGGCCATTTCTTTATAAAGACCTATATTCATTTTGTCGTTGTTAAGTATAATAACAAGTTCCTTCCTCGGATATCGTTGTCTATGGTAATTGGTTAATAAATTCATGATAAAGTCTTGACGTTTAGTACAGGTAATGATAGAAATGCCCTTCCATTGTTGCGCCAATTGTACCGACCCCCTTGAACGGAACTCCTTAGAGGAGACCTGCTTTGAAAACTACCACTATCAACATATGAAGATTTCAAAAAAGAGTAACGGCATATTCACTAGGTTCGGCCATCATAAAATAGAAAACTTGCCGTTAAGATCCGCGCGGTGAACCGTATCATAAGTAGGGCGAAATTTTTGTGAGTTATGTTTCCTAATACGGTGCATGCGGAGCGAGCGGCGACAGTTAAGGCTACTACGGGGGATTGAGAAACAGGAGGGGCAGAGGAGTAATCCATTTGCCTCTTCTTTTTTTATTTGAAGATAGCTTGTTTCTATAACAATGCATCTTTTCGAGGGTTTTCCTTCTACTCTATCAGGATAATAATATTCACGTCTGATTAATTTATGAATGATACATAAGTCAGTTTTGTATCATTCGGGAAAATGTTCTCAACCCGTGTGGCTTTGGGCTGGTCTGACTTTAAAATCCACTTCATTCAGTGAATCGATGATAATCCATGATCGTACTGATCTCCAAGCACAGCGGCATGCTGCCCGGACAGCCCGGATTTGATCCGATGTACGATGTGAATAACGATGGGAAGGTAGACGCCAAAGATGTGCAAGTTGTTGCGAAACAAGGTAGTTGGGAGAATACAAATTGAAACACTGATCATTAAATGTATACAGAAAATAAACGGGCAACATATGCATAACCATCACACGAGTCGGCTGGTCAATCCGCCGGCTCGTGTGATGGAATTATCGGGCAGGGTACAGGGTACGGGAGGCAAAAAAATTGTCCCATTAAAGGTCGCGTAAATCGCGGCCTCTTTGATTTTATGAGATGAGTTTTTGTCATTCGTCGATGATCAGAACATAGGGCGTTCTTCGATCTGAAAATGCCTGTGCATGACTTTCCCCTTTAGATGCATCCAAACCAATGACATGGTTCATTCAACCACTCCTTGATCTGGTATTCGCTGAACCCCCAAAAACTTCTTGTCGTCCACATTATCGCATGTGATCCGGGATCATGGTCCCAACTAGCCTAATCATTGTTTAACAATAAACGGAATAGCTCTCGGGATCCAGCTCCAACGGGCAGAAACGTTCGATCCCCGACTACCGCTATCTTACGACCAAACAAAGATGAGGTCGACCAGTAAGTTCTGGTGATCTCATAATACGATTGGCAGGTTAGCACAATAACTTAACATTTTCAACAAATTGACAGTCCTTCTTTTGAGGTGCGATATATTCTTAACTTGATTGGCATGTGGTACTACCCCTAATATAGTAGGCCAAGGTAGAAACCCTTTAGGGACGGATTATAAATTCAAGCATATTTACAACATGAAGATGCTCATTAGTTTTTGGTTAGACACGACGTTAAGCTGATAAGACTCTTGGTAAACACCAGCGTTTCGGACCAAAAAGTGATAATCAATTCCTCTACGGATTCGCCATTCAGACGAGGAATAAATGTTCTTGTTTCAAAAAAATCATTAGGAATCGACATGTCCATGCTGATGCCTTCGTGCATCACTTCATGCCGAATATTAAGTAATTTTCGAATCCATCCTTCGTGAGTTTCGTATGCTTCTCGTATAGCCGTGTGTTCTTTTCGCTTCAACCCGGTTTCTTCTGAAAGTCGATTTTTCACTTTATTATAAGAAGCGTTTTTCACAGAATATTTGAGGGAATCGGCTACATAGTGCGCTAATGCGTCCTGGTAAGCCGCGAGTCGAGAAATAAACGCTTCCAGCTCACTACGTAGCGGAACATCTTCACATTGTATAATTTCCAAACGTGGATCACTCGCCGCCTGCCGTACTGATTGAACGACCTCTTTTTGTAAAAATCGCAAGCGATACAGAAATTGTTGTAAATGATAACGAACAGCATGAAGTGGAAAAATAAGCTTATTGCGTGCCGTGGGATTATACAAATGTACTTGGGTTAAATCAAAACCAAGGGCCTCTGCAATCAATGGATCAATTTGCGAAAGAATAGCTGGACCTTTTTGTACTCCATAACTCACCTGAATTCGATTGATAAAAAACGGAACATCAGGCGTGTAGAATTTTGAAGAGCTGACAAACCGCGGAATTTCAGAATGAATCGGCGGTACAGATGGTATACAGCATTGATCTGGCGATTTTTCACTTCCACAAAGGCATACATCCATGACTTCCATCCTCCTGTTTAGAACGTTACAATTGTGAAGCTTCATACCTTCATACTCTTTTACGCGCCGGTAAAAGGTGGGCTTTTTCATATTGATCTGACGCATAGCCTCCGTCGCTGTTATTTGGCCTGATTTCCATTCCCCATAGATCCGGATAACCTTGTCATCAATCTCCTGCTTGGGTCGGCCGAACGTTACTCCATCCACCTTGGCAGCCTCTATCCCTTCTGCCTGACGCTGCCGATTCTTTTTCCTCTCTTGCTCAGCCACATATGCCAGCAGGCTTAGGAATTGATCTTCCATGACTTTGCCGAAATCGACCATTGGTTTAAACTTCTGAGAATCGAACAACGTTTCATTATCAAGACATAGACATACGATGTCTGCACCGATCTCCCGCGTAATATACTTCCACTCTGTTATGATTCCGTCATAGTCTCGACCAAGTCGATCCAGCGCATCGATATAAACCAATTCGCCTTCCCGGATCATTAGACGCATCGCCTGATAGCGTGGTCAATCAAAATCTTTGCCAATCGACAAAAATAAATCGATCCTCAATACCCAACTCCCTAAATTTAACGAGTTGCCGTTTCGGATTTTGATCTTTAGTCGAAACCCGGCCGTACCCTATCTTCAAAATCCTTCAACCTCCCCTAAATCCGTATCAAAATACCGTTTATTATAGTGAAACGTTCCTAAAACAATATTAGGGCATTTTGAAACGGAATAACAGGGAGATTTTCAACGTTCCCAAAAGCATAATTTCTGACACACGTTCGAAAGTTTGAGAGGGCCCTCGTCGGTAGATTGTAGAGACAACCATGGGCTTTTGCTCACATATCAAGCTCTTCAGGAGGAACGATTATATGAATTAGTTTGAATAAGCTAAAAATTAAATATATTTTATTCCATTTTAGTGTGACAAATTTCTCTTCTTATGGGAATATAGTTGTAACAGAGCCTCTTGCTTCGTGCTTACTTGCGTATTTTATTTCTATTTAGGTCTTGCTGAACGAAAGGGAATCCATAAGTAGCAAAGCCGTGCAAGGAAATCGGATGCTGGTTTAATGGATGATAAAAATATTAGTGAACATAGCTTAATCCAGTCCGTTTAAGTGGCGGGTATTTTCAATACATAACTATTTTGAATGCTTTAGTTTCGTCTAACAGCTGAATATAGCATATTGCGGAGTCGCAGATCACACGGTTATGCGAAAAAGCCTTAATCAAAAGGAGATAAAAATGTGGCTGAGATCTCAAGATTTAAATAAGTTTAATGAATACGGAACAATTTACGGGAAGTCATTAATTTTATGCCAAAAGTACGAGGCAACTTGTAGAGATATCATAAAGATGTTTAACATTGTCTATTCTCTTGATAAGAATGAGTATGGCTTTCTAAGCCCAGAATATATGTCTTATGTAGATAGATTAAACAGAATGCTCGTTGGTAAGGCCTTAAAAAGTATGGATGGAAAGAAAGAACTCTTTGGAATTACGGATGAAGAAATGAACATCGTAGATAGAGCAAGAAATTCAAGGAATTGGGTAGTGCATAATTCAGCGGAAGAGCTATTAAATAAACGATTTGCGAGAGGAAATTCTATTACCTTTAGTGAGGAGTATTTAACACTTTTTATTAAACATATTGAGCACATAAGTAGGGGTGATTTTCTCGTATCCTGCTGGTGCTATGAATTTACTGAGAAAGAATATAACAAATACATAGGTGAAGAGAAATATATTGAAATGATAAATGAGTGGATATTCCTCGATCGTTATTTCAATAAGGGGGAATACTTCGTAGATGGTGTATCGTGAGAAAATCACTACCGACCCTTTAACCTCATATAAAACCCCTTCCGACTTGCCTCTTTTGTTACGAAACATACTACGGATTCAGACTCAGATGAGTACTTTTATTTCTCTAATAATTTGATACGTAAGAAGAAGGAAAAGCAAGATTTCTGCTGAATTATGTATAGTCATGTGGTTCAAAAGTCAGGGAGATAATGTGGTGTTATATCATTTAAGGAACCAAGGTATATTGTTTGCTAATGATAAACCCGTAAAACTTTGCTAATGTCTTATATTGCTGCAGGGGGTAACGATGAAATCAAATTTTATATTTTTAGAAAATTTCTTCCCTATCTTGGCGCAAATAGGCAGCACTGCTGAAGAGTATCTATATTCCGACACAAATTCCTGTTTGATTAAGCTGGGGTTATTGGGGGAAACGGTAGTCAATTTTATGCTACAGTTGGACAAGATCGATCCACCATCGTACGACAATACCCATGCAAACCGAATAAAGCTGTTAAAGAAAAATGGCTTGCTTCCAAAAGATATTGACGATATCCTTTACTCGTTAAGAATGACACGTAATAAGGCGGTTCATGCAAATTACGATTCCTTTGAAGATTGCAAAATTCTAATTGAAATGACATATAATCTAGCAGTTTGGTTTATGCAGACGTATGGTGATTGGGAATACCAGCCTACAGGCTTTGTATTACCAGAAGATAATAGCAAGCAAGTGGATTATGAAGCCATCATAAAAGAGAAAGAAGAGCTTATTAAGAAACTGACCGAACAGGCAGAAAAAGTGACGATTAGCAAAGCGATACCTGTGGAAGAAAGAGCAAAACAAGCCAATACAGCGGCTGATCAAATCAATCTTTCAGAACAAGAGACGCGTTATCTCATAGACGAACAGCTTCGCAAAGTGGGCTGGGAAGCAGGTACTATAAATTTACGTTATTCCAAAGGTACGAGACCGCAGAAAGGTAGAAATATAGCTATTGCTGAATGGCCTACTGATTCTATAGTCGGTAACAGGGGTTATGCAGATTATGCCCTTTTTGTCGGATTGCAACTTGTTGGCATTGTTGAAGCAAAACGAGCCTTTAAAGATATTCCGTCTGTTATTGATTACCAGTGCAAGGATTATGCGAAAAAGGTTAAGATGGAACACGCAAAGTACCAGATAGGAACCTGGAACGAATATAAGGCCCCATTCCTATTCGCGACAAACGGAAGAAAATACTTAAAGCAGCTTGAAACTAAGTCAGGCATCTGGTTTTTAGATGCCCGACAAAGTTCTAATATACCTAAAGCACTGCAGGGCTGGATGAGTCCTGACGGCATGATGGAACTATTGGAAAAGGATATTGCGTCTGCCAACAAGTCTTTGGAAAAAGCGCCTTATGATCTTTTGCGGGATAAGGATGGGTTAAATCTTCGCGAATATCAAATAGAGGCGATTGAAGCTGCCGAAAACGCAATCATCGAAGGCAAACAAACAGCCCTTCTTTCAATGGCAACAGGTACAGGTAAAACAAGAACCATACTAGGCATGATCTATCGCTTTGTGAATTCAGGACGTTTTCTGCGTGTCTTATTCCTTGTTGACCGTACGGCACTGGGCGAACAAGCGCAGGATGTGTTTAAAGAAGTCAAAATCGAAGACCTAATGACCTTAAATGAAATCTATAACATCAAAAACCTTGATGATAAAGAGATTGACAAAGAAACAAAAATCCATGTAGCAACGGTCCAGAGTCTTGTTAAACGGATTCTATATAATGAAGCTGGAACTATGCCATCGGTTTCCGATTATGACCTCATTGTAGTTGACGAAGCGCATCGAGGATATATCCTTGATAAAGAAATGGGGGACGACGAGCTTCTTTACCGTAATCAGGATGATTATGTCAGCAAATATCGCACAGTCATTGAATACTTCAATGCGGTAAAGATTGCTTTAACAGCGACACCCGCTTTGCACACTTCTGAAATTTTTGGGAAACCCGTGTTCAACTATACGTATCGGAAAGCAGTCATTGAAGGGTTTCTAGTTGACCATGACGCTCCCCATAGCATTGTTACTAAGCTAAGTAAAGAGGGCATTAATTACGAAAAGGGTGAGACAGTAGCCATCTATGACCCGATCACTGGCGAAATCACCAATAGCAGCGAATTGGAAGACGAACTGAAATTTGATGTTGAGAAATTCAATCGGAAGGTCATCACCGAAAATTTCAATCGCACTGTTCTAGAAGAAATCGCTAAAGACCTTAACCCTGAAGCTGAGGGTAAAACGTTGATTTATGCAGTGGATGATAGTCACGCAGACCTAATCGTCAAAATCTTAAAAGAGATTTACGAGCCTTATGGTGTGGATAATGATGCTATCATGAAAATCACGGGAAGCGTCGGCGGTGGGAATAAGAAGAAGGTGCTGGCAGCCATTAAGCGGTTTAAGAACGAGAAGCATCCTAATATTGCCGTTACAGTTGATTTGTTGACTACAGGTATTGATGTTCCCGAAATCACAACACTAGTGTTTATGCGCCGTGTAAAATCGCGTATTTTGTTTGAGCAGATGCTGGGGCGGGCAACCCGTCTTTGTCCTGAAATCGGCAAAGCGCATTTTGAGATTTATGACCCTGTTGGTGTTTATGAGACTTTAGAGGATTTAAATACGATGAAGCCAGTCGTTGCTAACCCGTCTGCGACATTTGATGACCTCTTGAATGGACTGGAGACTCTTCCTACAGAGGGTCAAACAGAAAATCAGATCGATTTAATTATGGCTAAGCTTCAGCGGAAGAAACGTAATATGAGTGAAAAATCATTGACTCATTTTGTGGACCTATCAGGCGGTCAGAATCCAACGCAGTTTATTGAGAAAGTTAAGTCCATGTCTGTAGAAGAAGCCAAAGAACTGCTTCTTAGAAACCGTAAGCTGTTTGAAATGCTGAATGAAGGCGGGATGAATCCTGGACGTGCTGTCGTCATCTCAGACAAAGAAGATGAATTGATAAGTCATACCCGAGGATACGGCAAGGGGATGAAACCTGAAGACTACTTAGATGGGTTTAAATCCTTTGTTACAAATAATATGAATAATATTGCTGCACTCAATGTCGTTTGTACCCGACCGAAGGAATTGACGAGAGAGAGCCTCAAGAGCCTCAGACTGGAGCTTGACCGTGAAGGCTTTACTGAGAAACAGCTTAATACGGCATGGAAAGAACTCAAAGATCAGGATATTGCAGCTGACATTATCAGCTTTATCCGCAAAGAAGCCATTGGTTCTGTTCTTATTAGCCACGAACAGCGTATCATAAACGCGGTGCAGAAACTGAGACAAAATCATTCCTTTAGTAAAATGGAGCTGGATTGGTTAAACCGCATTGAGACCTATTTGCTTCACGAAACCGTTCTGGATAAGGAAGCCTTTGACAGCGGGGCATTTAAGAATTTTGGTGGTTATACACGCATCGATAAGATATTCAAAAACCAACTAGAAAACATCATATCCGAACTAAACGAGTATCTGTATGATGACGGAGGCAAAACAGCATGAACAATCAAGAAATCGTATCCAAGCTTTGGAACTTATGCAACGTGCTTCGGGATGACGGTATAACCTACCATCAGTATGTGACCGAGCTAACCTATATTCTTTTTCTGAAGATGGCCAAAGAAACAGACACAGAAGGACAAATCCCAGAGGATTATCGTTGGGACAAGCTGATGAAGCCCAAAGGTGTGGAGCTAAAACGCTTTTATAAGGAACTGCTTAACCACCTAGGCGAAAACTGCACAGGCAGGGTGCGTGAGATTTATGCAGGAGCATCCTCGAACATTGAAGAGCCGAAAAACCTCGAAAAAATCATCACTTCCATCGACGCTCTTGACTGGTATTCCGCAAAGGAAGAAGGACTCGGGAACTTATATGAAGGTTTGCTCGAGAAGAATGCGAACGAGAAGAAATCGGGTGCAGGACAATATTTCACACCTCGTGTGCTGATTGATGTCATGACGAAGTTGATAGCTCCTCAAGCTGGTGAGCTATGTAATGACCCAGCCTGTGGTACATTTGGCTTCATGATAGCTGCTGACCGTTATGTGAAAGAACAAACCGACGATTTATTTGACCTATCTGCCGAACAACAGGAATTCCAGAGGAAAAAGGCCTTTTCAGGTAGTGAACTGGTGCATGAAACCCATCGTCTAGCGTTAATGAATGCGATGCTTCATGACATCGAAGGGCAAATCATGCTTGCTGATACCCTTTCCAATCAAGGAAAGACATTGAAAAACTTCGATGTGGTGCTAACCAATCCACCATTCGGTACGAAAAAAGGCGGGGAGCGTGTCACTCGTGATGATTTCACTTATCCTACATCGAATAAGCAGTTAAACTTTCTACAACATATATATCGAAGCTTAAAATCGAATGGGAAAGCTCGTGCAGCGGTGGTGCTTCCCGATAATGTTTTGTTTGCTGATGGCGATGGCGCATCTATACGTAATGATTTAATGGATAAGTGCAATCTGCATACCATTTTGCGTCTGCCCACTGGAATTTTCTATGCACAGGGAGTAAAGACAAATGTACTCTTCTTTACCCGCGGTACAATCGAAAAGGACAACACAAAAGAAGTATGGATATATGACCTTCGTACCAATATGCAAAACTTCGGCAAGACCAATCCTTTGAAGGTGGAGAATTTTAACGAGTTTATCAATGCCTATACAGCCGAGGACCGAAGTAAAGTACAGGATGAGCGCTGGAATTTGTTCACACGCGAGCAAATCCGCGAGAAAAATAATAGCCTTGACCTGGGCCTTATTCGTGATGACAGTGTATTGGATTATGACGATCTGCAAGACCCGATTGAAAGTGGGGAAGAAGTCGTTGCACAGCTCGAAGAGGCGGTTGACTTGATCATGAGTGTCGTGAAGGAACTGAAGTCATTGGAGGCAAGAACTAATGGCTAAGGCGAAGAAGCAGAACTTGTCGGTAGAGGAATTGTTGGAACAGGCATGGGTACCTAAGGATGAGCAACCGTATGAAGTGCCTGCTAATTGGGTTTGGACTAAGTTGGGAAAAGTTTCGGAATATATTCAGCGAGGAAAGAGTCCTAAATATTCAGAAGTTAAACTGTATCCTGTTATTTCTCAAAAATGTATTCAATGGAGTGGATTTGATCCGAGTGTAATTAAATTTATTAGTCCTGAAAGCATTTATTCCTATGGCAATGATAGATTTATTCAAATCGGGGATATTCTCTGGAATTCGACGGGAACAGGTACTATCGGTAGATTGAATATATATAATAATGAATTATGTGATTATGACAAGGTCGTAGCGGATTCGCATATTACTGTAGTGCGTGTTAACAAAATTCATAATAAATATGTTTACTATTATCTTTGTAGCCCTAGAATTCAAGATGGGCTTGAAGACAAAGCAAATGGCACGACAAATCAAATCGAACTTAATACTTCAACAGTTATTAATCAGTCTATACCCCTTCCCCCATTAGCCGAACAACAGCGCATAGTGGACAGTATTGAAAGTCTCTTTGCAAAGCTTGATCAGGCAAAGGAGTTGGCAAAAAATGCCCTTGATACCTTTGAAACCCGCAAAGCCGCGATCCTCCACAAAGCCTTCACAGGCGAACTTACCGCCAATTGGCGGGAGCAACATGGGCTGGGGATGGATATTTGGCATGAAGAGACATTGGGATCTGTTTGTAATAGCATTTTTGACGGGGATCATATGCCACCGCCTAAAAGTGAGACTGGAATTCCGTTCTTAGTGATATCCAATATCAATAAAGGGTATTTGAACTTTGAAAATACAAGATTTGTGCCGCATGAATATTATGATAAGTTGGGTGATTCAAGAAAACCTAAGGTTGGCGATGTGTTATATACAACTGTTGGATCTTACGGGATACCAGTCGTTGTTGATAGTAAAAGAGAGTTTTGCTTTCAAAGACATATGGCCTTACTTAAACCAAATACAATTGACACAAGATTTCTCTGGTATCTATTGCAAACTAATATGATGTTTGAAAAAGCTACAGAGATAGCAACTGGAACTGCACAGTTAACTGTTCCGATAAAAGGACTTCGACAAATAAAATTTGAAATGCCGTCGCTCTCTGAACAGCAAGAAATTGTTCGGACATTGGATAGCTTGTTCGAAAAGGAACAGAAGGCTAAAGATTTTTGTAGTGTCATTGATAATATTGATCTGATGAAAAAGGCAATCCTCGCTCGTGCTTTCCGTGGTGAACTAGGCACAAATGATCCGCTTGAAGAAAATGCAAAGGATTTACTTATAGAAGTACTTATTAATTCAAAAGAAGATACAAAAGAAGTGTCCAAGAGTATTAAACGTGGCACAAGTATGAAAATTGATCAAGCAATAGAAAGTGAGCTTAAAACAAATTTAGAGCGGGAAATATATATACAATTACTTAGAGAAAAGCAAGCCAAAATAAATGATTTAATATTTTTAAGTAATAATCATTTTGAAATCACTCGAGCATTATATAGAATGGAAAAAATTAATTTAATTGAAAATAGGAATGGAGTATACTCCTGCAAAAGAGGATAAACATGCAAATATTAGAATGTAAAATCGATGGTTATAAATTTCTAATGGATTTCGAGATTAAATTTGATGTCAGTGAAAATGGAAGTTCGACAATTTTAATAGGTGAAAATGGAACAGGTAAATCAACAATGATTGAAGTAATATTAAGAATATTAGCTTCTTTTGATTCGTCAGCAGTTGCTAAGGAACGAAACTTTAATTATCATTTAAAATATCTTTATGCAGGAGAAAGCATTTTCATTATCAAACAAGGTAGTGAATATAGTCTTTCAATTGAAAGTGAAAAATATTATATAACAGGTTCATTAGCTAAGTTGAAAAAGACACTTCAAAAAGACAAAAAGGATATATTTCCAAAAAGAGTGGTAATCTTTTATTCTGGAACACAAAATAATCTGCTGCCCATATATAGAAATGTTGATAAATTCTATGTCCAAAACTGCAGAAAAACTATAATCAATTACATTAATTTAATTTCGTCTAAGAGAGCTGATGAAATATTAGTACCTTATTTCCCAGATAGAAAATACAACTACTGTTATGAAAGCATGACTCCAATATACCTTACTTCAATTTTACTAGACAATTCTGAGAACACTTATGAAAAAGATATTTTGATGAAAGATTGTCATATTGAAAAAATTGAGAGAATTGATATTGTGATCAACCTGAAAAAGTTGTATCACATATTTAAAAATGATAATGACAAACAAGGCGTCCCTGAGTTGTTTTGGAAAATATTAGAATTCATTGAAGGCTCTTTTGTTGAACTTTTTAGAAGTAGCTTTTTATTTAGAGATAACAATAGAATTCACTTTGCTTTAAGTGAATTAGATGCTTTAAACATGGACAGAATTTCCATTTTTAACACCTTCGAAAAATTATCATCTCTTTTTGATGCGCAATTTGATGTAACTGTCAAATATGGTGAGTCCGATGTACAGGTAAGTGAAATGAGTGAGGGACAACAACAGTTATTTAGAATTTTTGGCATGCTTGGTCTATTCAAACATGAGGATACCTTTGTCATTATGGACGAGCCTGATGCTCACATGAACCCAAAATGGAAGTATGACCTTAAAAATATTATTGATGAATGTCTGAAAGGTGTAACAAATACTCAAGCATTGATTGCAACCCACGATCCTCTTGTGATTAACGGAGTAGAAAAGGAGTTTGTTAGAATATTTAATATTGATATGGTTAATGGCTATTATCGAACGAAAGTAAATATTCCTACAGAAGATACAAAAGGAATGGGAATAGACGGACTTTTGCAAAGTGAGTACTATGGACTACAAACTTCCTATGATAAAGATACTTCAGATAAATATATTAGAAGACAAGAACTATATATTAAACTTATAAATGACAATATAACTAATGAAGAAAAAGAAGTATTACGATTACTTACTAAAGATTTAGGATCGCTACCTTTTTCAAATAATACAATTGATTTTTTGTATGACGATTTTATAAAAGAATATAGAGATACAGAATATTACACGAAAGAGTACCTCACTTTTGATGAAGTTGTTGCACGACGTAATAAGATTAAAGGAATCATTAATAAGCTTTTTGAGGGGCATTAAAATGCGTTATGTAGATACAGTAGAGTTATATAAGAAACGAGAAAGCTGGGGGCACAGTGCGGAGCTTTGGAAAAATGAAACTTTAAAGAAAGACTTTAGGGATGCGTTTTACAATAAGTGCTGGTATACTGAAGTCCCTTTGTGGGGTCAAGATGTTCATATTGATCATTTCAGACCGAAAGCAAAAGTGGAACCGTTTAGAGATTATAATCACAATGAACCTTTAAAAGGCATAGGTTATTTTTGGTTAAAGAATGATATATCTAATTACAGAGCTTGTTGTATTTATGCGAATCGTAAGACAGGCGAAGGTGGGAAAGGTACTGCTTTTCCACTGAAGAATGAAAGTCAGTTCTTAACAGAAGGTGGAAATGAAAATGAATTATCAATGCTTTTGGATCCTCTTAAAAAAGAGGACGTTGAACTCATAACATTTTTTGGTGGACAAGTACATTATGCTACCGAAGATAGCTACGAAAAGCTACGAGTAGATGTGTCAATAGAAATATACAATTTAATAGATCCGTACATAAAGAAACAAATATCAACGACTTGGGATAATGTTGAAAGGATAATTAAGGCGTATGATGATGAACAAATAACTAGAGATTATTGCATACTTCAACTTAAAGACGCAATTTCTCGTGAATCCCCATTTTCAGCCTGTGCAATAGCGTGCATTAATTCTTTGGCACCTGATGAAGTTAAAGCTGTACTGGATCTAGAATTATGAATTTGCTATTGAGATAATATCATTGAATAATATAAATGTCTCTTTTTCCTTGGCCTTCCATCGTTTGTTGGAGACTGTAGGATCCGCAGTCAAACAAAAGGATATGAGAGTTGTGGGTAAGTCGATCGAGTATGCAGTGGTTAGTGCTGGATCACCAAAAACTGCAGAAAGCATGTGTTAATAAAGTACGGGGCGCTGCTCGGGTGACATCAAAACTGTGACTACACCCGTAGAAGCCTGTGTGGCGTGATTTTCGGACAAGGGTTCAAATCCCCTCGCCTCCACCAACCCAGTCCAATGAGGGCTGGGTTTTTCTGTGTCCTAAAATTGTAGACGGATTTGGACATTAAAAAATAGATGTTTATTTACTAAGCTCTTTCAATTTATTATTTCTATAACATTTCCAGCTGTCGTATCAGTCTAAAAAACGATCGTTTTTTAGACTTTGAGAACATCAGCTTAAAATGTCCCAAAATGATCATTGTTCCAGTCTATTAAATCGTCTAAAATTCAAAGTATATTAAATATAGTAATCGAAGGTTTAATAGACAAAAGGAGATTGGAAAATGACTAAAATTGGGTATGCACGTGTTTCGACGGCCGAGCAGTCCATGGATTTACAAATCGATTCTTTGAAGGCATCCGGATGTGAGCGAATTTTCGAGGAAAAGGTCTCTGGGAAGAAAAGTGATCGACCGGAGTTAGTTCGCTGCTTGGAGTACTTGCGTTCCGGGGATATATTAGTCATCTGGAAATTGGATCGCCTTGGTCGGACGACTAAGCAGTTAATCGAGCTTTCGCATGATCTTAAGGAAAGAGGAATCAGTCTGCAGATCATCACACTGGGAGTAGATACCAGCACGCCAGCAGGCAAGCTTTTTTTTGCTATTATGGCTGGCTTGGCTGAAATGGAGGCAGAGACGATTCGAGAGAGAACCCAGGCCGGCTTACAAGCCGCTCGGGCTCGAGGTAGAAAAGGAGGAAGACCGCCATTGGATAAGAGCAAAGTTGAAATGGCGTTGCTTCTGTATGACAGTCGGAAATATACCATAAAAGAAATAACTGAGCAGACCGGAGTATCTAAAGCGAAGCTATATCAAGTTCTCAAGAACAAAAACGCTTGAATCGGATTCCTTTGCCTGCGGCCATGGGAGTAAGGACGAAATCGAGACAGAGACGTGGGCCGGCAGCAAAGATGCAACTGCGTGGCCACCCTGGATGCGGCGTTAAGCTAAAGGGCAGCTTAGTGCCAATATAGATTAGACAGCTCAATTAAATTCTCAACCCTGTAACTCCCCATAATATTACATCGTATTAAGCTATAAGAAGTCATGGAGAGGGGGAATGCAGGTTGTTGAAGTGGATCATTAGCATGATAGTATTATGCGTAATCGTTCTAACCGGCTGTACTGAGGGAGCAAATTATTACGGGGGCATTAAAAAAGCAGATTTTCCCGAAATGATTGATCCGAACCTCGAATATGCCTATGAGTTTAAGGGACATAGCGATAATTGGGGTGCTGTGTTGTTCGTTTATAAGCTGAAAAATTCGGATAAGGTAACTACGAAAAAATTTCTAATTTATAACGGGAAAGATCCGGAACCAACAGGTGAAATTTTCACTGAATATACTGCGGACGAGGCTGCTGGAGGTAGTAGCATAATCGTCAAGGAAGTGCCCGAGAATGGAATTTATGCTTTTGGACCCTTTGTAGTAACTGCTGCACCGTCTGAAGATTCAACAATAAAGCTACTTGTTAAGTGGAAAGGGGATTCAGAGATAATTGAGCTTAAGCAGGATGCGTAAGCTCAAGGAAAACAATTGCTGAACGATCCAGGGGCAGGTTTGCTAAGGGCAGCTGCTCCTTTTCCCGTTGAAGTAATGGGCAGGATTGTGCAACAATAAATCTTTATTTTCGTCTGATTAAATGAAGAAACAAGGGGGGATAGTTTGAGAAAATCTCTGTTTTTGATGATTCCGCTCTGGCTGGCAAGCACTTTTTTTGCAATATGGCCAATTCATGCGGATTGGGCATACAATTTTGTTGTAAACGACGGTAAATCCTATATCATTTCTGACAATCGAGTGGAAAAGGAACAAATCGGTTCAATAATCGGCAAAGTCACATCATTTTCAGACAAGGAAGGCACATACTCAGGTAATTTTTCGAATCACTATCCGAAGGGCACTGAATATTACAATATCAAAGGCGTTGACAAAAATGAGGCAATTGCGATAAAGATAAAAGATGGGTCATTCATTAAAGCGAATTATGAGGGTGAATATGCCGGTTCCACATTTGATTGGGGAAAAGTTTTATGGTATATTGCCGGCTTATTCTTGCTAGTCCTTGTCCTTGTCATTGTGAAAAATAATTGGAAATGAATCTAATACTAAAATGAAGGATCGTTAAGCTAACGGGTACGATAGTTGAACACCGAAAGGGCTACCACGTGGTAGCCCTTCGTTACGAACGGTCAGATTAGTTTAACAATATATTTAATATGTCTAGAAAATCGCCTGTAATTTGGGCGGTTATTTATTTTGAAAAAATAAAAAAAATAAAGCCAAATAAGAATCCTATTCGTCTAATAAGTGAAAGGTTGAGGAGGTGGTTATAATCATACGATTAGTGAAAAAAGCTCAAAAAGGAAATGATGAAGCATTTTTAAAACTGTTTCAAGAATACGAAAAGGATATATATAGAACGGCATTTGTCTATGTTAAAAATCAAGAAGATGCACTTGATATTGTTCAAGAAACTGCATATCGTTCGTTTAAATCGATCAAAAATCTTAAAGAACCCAAATACTTGAAAACTTGGTTAATAAGGATTGCGATTAGTTGTGCTATCGATATTATGCGAAAACAAAATAAGGTTGTTCATATGAAACCTGAATTCGAGACGGCAATTTCCAATGACGTTGAAGAGGATATTCCGCTTGCAATGTCTTTGCAAGATTTAATTGAATTATTGAATGAAGATGAAAAGAACATTATTCTTTTAAAATTTTATCACGACCGTACCATTAAAGAAATTGCAGAAACGCTTGAGATTCCATTGGGTACAGCTAAAACAGTTTTATACCGAGCTTTAAAAAAGCTCCGTAAAGAATGGAAAGGAGAAGGTGTATATGAGCAATAAGATTAAACAAGAAATGAATAAAATTGAAATTCCAAAAGAATTAAGTGAAAGAAGTGAAATCGGAGTTTCAAAAGCAAAATTAGAGATAGGGAACTCAAAACGTAGATGGACTTTTGTTATAGCATCTGTTATGGCAGCGTCATTAGCTTTAGCGATTTTCGGACCTAACTACTTTACAAACAATCCGCCAGAAAATCCTGGTATTAGAATAATAGAGCTTAGTAAAATTAGTACTGCCTTTGATGTATCAGATACTCGCCGCCTCGTAGGTTGGGCAGATAATGTATTTATCGGAAAAGTGATAGGACAGGATGGAACTAAATCAATAGATGGTTTTCCTGAAACTCAGTTTAAAGTGGAGGTTTCTGATAATATCAAAGGTGAATTTAACGGAACAGTAATTGTAAACCAACAAGGTGGATTCAAAGGAAATGAATTGATATTAATTGAAAATGACCAATTACTCCAAGAAGGACAATCATATTTATTTGTAACCAGACATTTGAAGAAAGAGAATTGGAATACCCTAGTGCCTGTTTACGGCGACATTCTAATTACCAATGAAGAAGCAAAAAAAGAACTAATTGAGAAATACACCACAGCTTATAAAAATGAAATTCCATTTAATATGAGCAAGTAATTCAACTACCATGAAAGAACGGATTAACCTTCATGCTCTGTGGTGCAGTATAAGAGATGCATGGATGGCTAACGGGAACGATAATGAAAGAGCTTGCTTCGAAATTTATACACATACGAGGAGGTTACATTTATGAAACATTCTGTTTTAGTTAGTTTATTAGTCATAATTATTACACTTGTTGGATGTCAAAGTGACACTGAAACGATACCAAAAGCTAAGATGTTCAGTATTAAAGTAAATATGCCTAAAGATTTACAAGCCGATAAGCTTTTTGTTGTTAATGGTTCTTTGGTGAATAATTCCAATAGTTCTTGGAAAGTAGAGCATGGTGCAGATATGTTCACTTATGATGTTTATGATATGAAGGATAAACTTGTCCTGCAAGATGTAAAGGAGCGATCTGTTAATGCCATCGGATTTAGGATCACATTAAAGCCGAATGACTCTTATAGCTACGATGGAGAGGAGCATGTTTTCCCAAAATATAATGAGCTCACGTTACAAGCAGGAAGCTATGAAATCGTTTCAAAGGCAAAATTCAGAATTAAACATGATGGTAAAGAATTTGACTTTGAAATCGAATCAACACCTTTCGAAATCAAAGTTTCATAAAGTGTGCTTGTATTGACTTTACTATTACGCTGACGGGTACGATAAACACAAAAAGAGCTGCCGCAGGCGGCCCTTTGTTCAGCTCCTTGGAACAATTTCCTTGATTTCAATAACGTCTTTGGTTTCCGCATTAACTTTTATTTTATATTCCCGCACTTGAAACCCTGGCTCATATTTAACTGTAAAAACATTAAAATTGTAAACGGGATCATTGAGAAAAGTAAATGACCAACTGATTCCAACACCTATCTGACTTATGTGATATCCATCAGATATAGGAGTTGCTTTTTTAGCAATTTGAATTGCTTCCTGGCTCGATATAGACGGCTGGTTAAATTTGAACAAAGCAATCATATAGATTAAAAGACATGTCCCAATAAGTAAAAAAACTCGGCCCTTCATATAGGAACCTCCAAGATTGAATGATTATTTTATTAATCATATGCGATACCCTTACAAAGGTTTCTTTAGAGACATATTCAGCATTCATTTCTCAGTTAATCGATAGATCAAGCATATCAGCGGCAAACTGCTCCATGTTCATTAAGCTAACGGGTACTTTAGTGTAGGAGCTGCCTTGCCGTAGTTCCTTCTTTTTGATTCATTGAACCTTCCTGTAGGGCCTAAGAAATGGGCTTTGTCAAAAAAGGAGCGCCTCGGTATGATGGGTTTGTCCACGGGTTTGAAACCCATCACCATCAAGGAGGCGCTCTTATTATGAGGTTTAAGCAATCAGACGAACAAAATCAACGGATAGAACGAATTACTCCATCTCACTTAGTCATTGGAATCGACATGGCGAAGGATATACATGTCGCACAGGCAACTAACTTTCGCGGAATTGTTCTTTCTAAACGACATCTTACGTTTACCAACACTAAGGAAGGTTTTGAAAAATTTGGACGTTGGATTAATGAGTTGCGGCAGAAACACCGCTTAAACAACATTATTATCGGTATGGAGCCGACGGGGCATTATTGGTTTAATCTAGCGAATTGGTTAGTTGAACAGGGTTTAAGCGTTGTTCTTGTGAATCCTGTTACGACCAAGAGAAACAAGGAGAATAGAGATAATTGTCCGTCCAAAAGTGATCCGAAGGACGCTCTAGTTATCGCGGATGTTGTCAGTCGGGGGTATTACTCTGAATACACGAAGCAATCGCATTTTTTTCAAAGGTTGCGCGTTATCATGAGCCATCGAGAGTTCTGGGTGGCGAATTGCATACGGCTTCAGAACCGAATCATTCGCTGGTTGGATATCCGTTTCCCCGAATTTACTTCCGTTTTTTCGGATTGGACTTGCAAGCGATCCATGGCGTCGCTTTATGAATTCCCTGTTCCAGCAGACTTACATGGGTTGACTACAGCAGAAGTCATAGCAAGCTGGAGAAAGCTCATGAAACGAGCTGGTGGAATTACAGGGCTAGAGAAGGCTGCACAGCTCATCGCTTCTGCAGCTAGAAGCATAGGAGAAACGACAGCTACCCACGAAGCCAAACAGGATTTACGCCGACTACTCGATGAGTATTGTCGCATTGTCGATATTCTAGAGATGATTGAACAAGAAATCCTGGTGCTCCTGGATAAGATACCTTTGGCTCGTCAACTTCGCTCCATTCAAGGTCTTGGACCCATCTTCACTGCGGCTATCCTTTCGGGTGCAGGTGATCTAAGTCTGTACTCTCACGGGCGACAACTGTTGAGAAGAGCAGGTATGAATCTGGCTGAGAGTATGTCGGGGAAACGGAAAGGGCAGATCGTACTCTCAAAACGAGGAGATGCAACGCTGCGAAAGTATCTGTATTTAGCGACCTTACGTCTTATTGGAAACAACCCGTTGTTTTGGAAGTGGCATGAACATAACGTACATGTAAGACACATGAAAAAGTACCGTTCCTTGTTTAAATTAGTGGGTAAACTAGCACGTATTCTGGTTGGTCTAGCTCAACGAGGAGAGTCTTTTTCTCCTGACAAAGCCATTATTCATGACTGTGTAGCTTAAAGAAAGTCTCTATTATTACGTAGGTTGGTTCGTTCGCAGGATTACAAAGAAAGCACGGAGTACCGATTACCCGTTACTTAAGGGCACAGACCCGCATGTTGAACTTGATCGGCCTCCACCCCTTGGACAGGTGTAACGAAGGAAGGTAAGGGCATAGACCCGTTGAGATATGGGAGGATGAACCTCCGAGGGCATTGTGGAGAATGCGTGCAGAAAATGGAATTATGAGGAAGTTAAGTCTTATCCTCTATTTCTGTATGCCTTCATGGCCGTTCGGGGATGCCACCACCACTACTATACCTTTGTATCCAATTTACCAAGCGGGTGTAATCCTGCGAATGAGCGAGTAAACGTGAGAAAATCCCTTAATACCGAGGGAAGTATCGGGCGGTTTAACGCATAAGCTGGCAATTTATTTTTAAACAAAATCATATTTGTGAGAAGGCTGCCGCAAGGCAGCCATTATTGCAAACGGGCAGTTATGTGAATTAAAGCCAACTGACAGCGATAAGCGCACAATATCCATCACCGCACCCGACCGCCGAAGAAAGTCACATGTTGCCCATTAATGAATGACTCCAGAAGCAACTACTCCCTCTGCAACCTTTGCACTGCAAATACAGCTCATGAAAAAAGTCGAGATTCAACGCGTTAACCGCGCCGTGATCTATGGAAAATAACGCCATCTCCCCGAGTGTCAGCCCCATGTTCCGGCAGGAACGATATCGAACGAGCGGCCGAGCGAATAGGTGATTTTGCTATCCGGGAACTGGTTAAATGTTGCGCTATATTCTCGAATCCGCGTTTTTCCATGTGATAATTTCGCATCGCTTCCAGTCGTTCGAATAAATAATCCCAAACGACTATTTAGGGTGCTGTCGGATGATGTAAAAAATATCAATTATTCGGATGATTGCATAGATAGATGATGCAATTTGACGAATTGAAGTGAAAAAATCGAATCATAATTGAGCATGAAGATATATTGTAAAAATAAACCAACAGAATCAATAATAAAGATTGTGGTCGCGGACACAGTCAGGGATTATTTCCGGTTCAGTTAGAAAATATTTTTTTGAATAGGAGTGTCGGACGGTGGATTTTACCCATTTTGATGTCTTATTAACTGAAGGAAGCCAAGGTGAGCAAGTCAGCGCCGTGCAAGCCATGTTGATGTCGCTGGATCTGTCGAAGCAGATCGACAGGGAGGAGTCGAGGAACCAATATTATGGCGGATCGACCGTTGCCGCAATCTACGAGTTTCAAGAAAAGCATGGGATGGCTGTAACCGGAGAAGCGGATCCGGATACCGTCCGACTGCTTGTTTTCCTCTCGCAAAAAAATAATCAAGAAACTTTAAGAGAAGGCATGGAAGGTCAGCAGGTCGCTTCTTTGCATGCCATGCTGCTGGTGTTGGATTATGCGATTGAACAAAGCGAATTAGAAGCGCACTATTACGGGGGATCGACAACGGAAGCGGTTTTCGGGTTTCAAGCAGAACAAGCGATGCCGGCAACCGGCATTGCCGATCCCAAGACGATCCAGAGACTCGTCCTCGTAACCTGGAAACCGATGACCGAGCAAAAAAGCAAATGCGAGGAATGCCCTCCGGGCCCTCCGGGTCCTCAGGGAATACAAGGCATTCAAGGGGAGAGAGGACTTCAGGGAGAACGCGGGCTGCAGGGGCTACCAGGTCCACAGGGAATACAAGGCATTCAGGGGGAGAGAGGACTTCAGGGAGAACGCGGGCTGCAGGGGCCGCCGGGTCAGCAGGGAATACAAGGCATTCAAGGTTTACCGGGGACGCAAGGCGAAAGAGGCCCACAAGGTCCGGAAGGCCCATCGGGTCCTCATATATCCGGAAGTACGCAAGGGGAACTGGTCGGTTCGCTGCAAGCGATGCTGCAGTTGTTGGATTTCATGATCGATTCGGTAGAAACGGAAAAACAGCATTTTGGAAGTTCGACCGTCAATGCAGTAAAAAACTTTCAGCAGAGCCGAGGGCTGGAGCCGACAGGCGAGGCAGATCCGAAGACGGTGCAACTGCTTGTTGTCGTATCGCAAAAAAAAAGTTTCGAGTTATTAAGTCAAATTGAGGAATCCCCCCCGGGGCAAAACGATGAGACAATAACCTATCAAGTCGAAGGTAAAATATCCAGCCGCATCAGCGCCGGAATCGGCGGTTTAAATATCCGGATTATGGACAAGGGGGTCGGGGGTGACATATTGCTCGCCGAAGCCGTCACGAACGACAACGGCGGCTATCGAATTTCATTCACGGATACGGAACTCCGCAATCGGGGTAAGGAGCGCCCCGACGTGCAAGCGTACGTGTACAAGGGGGACAAGCTTCTCGGCGCTTCGGATGTCCGATACAACGCCTCGAATCTTCAGGACTTGAATGTCCGGTTGGATGAGGCGACGTCTTCCGTACTGCGATCGGAGCATGAGACGTTGATCACCGCACTATCCGGCCATTATCCAGGCAAGTTGGGCGAGCTTAAAGAAACGGACGACCGGAGCGACATTACCTATCTCGCTAATAAGACCGGCTGGGACGCCCGCGCGGTCGCCCTTGCCGCCCTTGCCGATCAGTTCAGTGCCAGGACGAATCGTTCGGACGGCAGCGCGGGGATCGAACCGGCTTATTTCTATGCGCTTTTCCGTGCGGGATTGCCTGCCCATGAATCTTCGCTCTATCAAGCAGATCCCAAGACGGTTGAGGGGATTTGGAAACAAGCCATTACTCAAGGCGTAATTCCAAGCGGGCTGGAAATAGATTTAAGCGGAGCGGTCGAACGGTTTCAAGAGGCGGCCGCGCAGCAGGTTCTGGATGGCCCGGCGATTGCCGGCGTATCGTCGCTGAAGGAGATGGCCGTTGTTTCTTTGGGCGAAGACGCGGACCGGCAGGCGCAGTTCGCCGGGATCTACGCGAAACATCGCGGCGACCCTCTACCTTTTTGGAAAGAAGTAAAAGACACGTTCGGGGAAGCGACCGAGAAACGTCTGAAGCTCGACGGGCAGCTTGCTTATTTGACGCTTAACAATGCCCCGTTGATTCATCAGATTCATGATAAAACCGGAGGTCTCGAAGATTCTTTGAATCTGGTTGAGAAAGGCTACTACAGCGCGAACAAATGGCAGGAAATCATCGGCGGCGTTCCGGTTCCACCGGAAATAACAGGCGAGTCCGACGAAGAAAAACGCAGCCGCTATGCCGAATTATTGGCAGCGCAAGTCCGACTCAGTTATCCGACCGCGGTCGTGGCGCAGATGGTCGCGAACGGCGAGACGCCGGTTACAAGCGGTCTGAAGAGCCAAGTTCGCGATTTTCTGACGGGGCAACATGGCAAATTCGAAATCGGGATACAGCCGGTCGAGCAGTACGCAGTGAAAAACAACTTGCAAATCGATGACGGCTTAAAAAAAGAAATATCCCGGCTCCAGCGGGTTTATCAGATTACGCCCGATGATCGGGCGATGAACGCACTGTTGAAAAGAGGCATCGATTCCGCTTATGCCGTGAGCCGATTCAACCGGGACGATTTCGTCCGCAGCTTCAAAAACGAGGTAGGCGGCGAGGAGAATGCCCGGCTCATCCACGTCAAGTCGCAGCAAGTGCATAACGCCGTGCTGAACATTGCCGTCTCGTACCTAACCGCGAGGAACGCGCCAGGCATCGGCGTGCACAGCCCGGCGCAAATCGTGAATCCGGCGCCAGCCGGTCCCGGCGCGCATGCTTCCGACGTGATCGCTTATTCGACGCTCGAGGGGCTATTCGGCGAGATGGATTATTGCGCTTGCGAACACTGCCGTTCCATTCTGAGTCCTGCGGCTTATTTAACGGATCTGCTGCAATTCATCGATCCGGCAGACATCCAAGAAGGCGAAAACCCACAAAAAGTGCTGTTTGGCCGCCGTCCGGATATCGAGCATCTTCCGCTCACGTGCGAGAATACGAATACGCCGTTGCCTTATATCGATTTGGTAAACGAAACGCTGGAGTATTATGTATCCCATACATTGTCATTAACTGACTATCAAGGCCACAATACCGATAACTCCGTTTCGCATGAACAACTGATGGCCGATCCGCAATTCGTCAACGACGTCGCCTATGATGTGCTTGCAGGCAAATCGGCCGCGGGCGGTCCTTTGCCGCCTGCATCATCGCTGCCGTTCCACAGGCCGCTGGAAAACCTTCGCCGTTATTTTGAGCGGTTTGAAGCTTCTTTGCCCAAGGTAATGGAAACTTTGCGCAAAAATGACGATTTGGAGAGGGCAAGCGACAGCGAATACGGATGGCGGGACATTCGGATGGAGGAACTGCGTCTTTCCCGGGCGGAGTATAAGCTGCTCACCGACAGTACGTTGACGCTGCATCAGCTTTACGGTTATTCCCCCGCTATTGCCGACGCGCCGGCCGAGCTTTCGAAAGTACGCGATTTCACGCGCAGGATGGACATTTCTTATGAAGATATTATCGAAATCGCGCGAACGCGCTTCATCAATCCGAATGCCGCGCTTATTCCCAAGCTGGAGCGGCTCGGCGTACCGATATCGACGTTGCAAAAGTACAAGAACAACTTGATCGGCGACGCTCAGTTCAGCGCCGTCATAGCCCCCCATCTGGATGTATCGCAGTACGGCGGAGATATCAAAGCTTGGGTAAAGAACCCATCCAATTTCAATAAAATCATGAGCTTGATAACGCTTGCCGACCCGAACAATTCCGATAATCTGTGCAGCTTTGACGAGCTGAGGTTCCGTTACGCCGACGGCAATCCTGTTCGCGCTTTCGAGTACCATCGTCTGATTCGTTTCATCAAGCTCTGGAAGAAGCTCGGATGGACGATCGAACAGACCGATATGGCCATCATGGCGCTCTATCCGGATAGTCAGACGCCGAATGACGCTAACGAATCGGTAAACCTGCTGCGGCTTGAAGCGGGCTTTCGGATTTTGCTGCCGCGCCTTGGCGTCGTCAAACGCGCGATGGAACTTCTAAATTTAAAGCCGAAGACGGATTTGCAGCCGCTGCTGGCTTGTTTCGCGCCGATCGATACGTACGGTTCCGGATCCTTGTACCGTCAAATGTTTCTAAGCCCATCGCTGCCGAAGCAGGATAATGCGTTCGCAGACAACGGCTACGGTCAATATTTGAACGGCTCCGAATATTTGCTTGACCATTCGGAAACGTTGCGCTCGGCGTTTAAGCTTAACGCAAACGAGCTGGCTGCCATTACCGCCGCACTAGGTTACCACGCCCAAACTCCGCTCGATTTGGCCAACGTTTCCGCCGTATTCCGCCGGGGCTGGCTCGCTAGGAAATTGAAACTCAGCGTTTACGAATTGCTGCTGTTGACCCGGTTCACGGGCATAGATCCATTCGCTTTACCAGCTCCTGAGCATTCGCCGATCTTGAGATTCATCAATTTCTGCAAACGCCTCGGCGAGGTATCTTTCAAGCCGTCACAGGCACTATATCTCATCTGGAATCAGGATTTGAGCGGAGAGTCGGCTCCGGATGATGGCGGGATTACAAGCTTTGCCCGTCTCCTCCGATCCGGAATATCCACGATCGAGGACGAATTCGCGATATCCGGCGACGCGGACAGTCAGGCTGCCCGGACGAAGATGGCGCTCATCTACGGCAATGAAGCTGCCGACATGTTCTTCGGCTTATTAAACCGCAGCGTTACGACGGATGTCGCGTACACGCACGGTCAAGCTTCGCTGAAGCAGGAAATGCTGGACACGGCGCCGGGGATCGGCTATGACAACCTTAGCAAGCGGCTCTCCTATAGCGCGGGGGTCTTGTCCGATACGATCCGTGATGCGCTCATCGATTTGGCTGATGCAACGGAAGATTTCAAATCGGCCGTACAAGAGTTGCATCGCAAAACAAGAGCGTTTTTCGACCGTTATCCTGCGTTGGAGCCCCTATATGAGGCATTCCTGGCGGCGGGAGATACTGCGGAGCAAAGGCGAGCGCTTGTCCAAGACAATTTCTTGCCCGAGCTTAAGCGGCAGCATAAGCGCCTGTATGTTCTTCAAGCCATCAGCGCGGCGGCGAAAACCGATACGGCATTCACTGAAGCCATGCTTGAGAATGCGGATGTCTTGCACGGAGCGTCCGATCCTGGCAGCCCGGGGCTAATCGATTTAACGGCAATGGAATCGCCGGGACTTTCGGCAGAGTTCTTTTTCAAAGACAAAACTACGGGCGTGATCCATAAAGTTTCAAGCATCGTTGAAGCCAAGCTGGCCTATTCGGCCGCCGACGATAACAAACTTCCGGAAAGCCCGAATGCCGACCTCGCCTCCGCCGTATGGAGCGGATATTTGGAAGCGCCGGAAAACGGATTTTATAACCTTCATATCGAAGCGGATGCCGGCGCTGCGGTGACGCTTGCCCTTGGCGGGGTTGATCTCGTGCTTCAAAATGACGGCGCAGCGTGGAGCAACGGATCGGCAATCAAACTGGAGGCAGGCAAGCTCTATTCGCTTTCGCTCAAGGTTCAGCAAGTATCGGACAAAATGGTCGTCCGCTGGGAAACGGTTGGCCGAGGAATGGAGATCATCCCTGCGAAGGTTTTGTATTCGGGGATTTTGATCGGCCGTCTGCGCGACACCTATACCCGGTTCATGAAGACCGATATGCTGGCAGCGGCGCTGAAACTGACGAGCGCGGAAACCGCCTTTTTCGCTTCCCATTCCGATTACCGGATGAATGGCGAGGGTTGGCTGAACCGTTTGCCGGCAACGGGAAGCCCGGACGGTACCTTCTCCGCCGGATTGTTCAAGGCTTTCACGGGATTGCTCGACTATGCCCGAATGAAAGCCGCTCTCGCGCCGGGCGATGAGCGTCTGCTTCAAGTGCTCCAACAACCGGCGTTGTCCGTCGAGAGACAGGACAGCCTGCTGTTTGCGCTGACCCGCTGGGAACCGGACTCGCTGAATGCGCTGCTCGTCCGGTTCGGCAAGACTGTCAACGATTTACAACATATGGATACGTTCAGCCGGATTTACGATGCTTACGCTTGGGTGAAGAAGCTGGGCGTTCCTGCGTCCGTCTTGATCAAAGCCGCTGCCAATGAGCCGGATTCCCTCATCGTAAGCCATTTACAGAACGCATTGCGCTCGCGGTACGCGAATAACGATTGGCTCAAAGTGCTGAAGCCCATCAACGACGAAATGCGCGCACTGCAGCGGAATGCGCTGGTTGCCTATATTCTTCACCAGATGCGCGAAACGGCGGCCACGGCACATATCGATACGCCGGAAAAGCTGTTTGAGTACTTCCTAATGGACGTGCAGATGGAACCGAATACGGAAACTTCAAGAATTCGGCACGCGCTATCGTCCGTCCAGCTCTTTATCGAACGCTGCCTGATGAATCTGGAGAAACGGGTCGCCTCATCGTCGATCAACGCGAAGCATTGGCAGTGGATGAGCCGTTATCGCGTATGGGAAGCCAATCGCAAAGTGTTCCTGTACCCGGAAAATTGGCTTGAGCCCGAGCTCCGCGACGATCAGTCGCCGTTCTTCAAGGAGACGATGAGCGAATTGCTTCAGAGCGATATTACGGAATATTCGGCTGCGACCGCGCTGCTGAACTATTTGTCGAAGCTAGAAGAAGTGGCCAAATTAGAGCCTTGCGGCATCCACTATGTGGAAGACGACCCTAACACGAAGGAGACCGACGACATCGCTCATGTCGTGGCCCGCACCTCCGGCGCGAACCGCAAATATTACTACCGGCGCCGCGAATACGGATATTGGACGCCTTGGGAACAGATCAAGCAGGATATCGAAGACGATCCGGTCACCCCTGTCGTGTGGAAGGGCAGGCTCTTCATGTTTTGGCTAAAAATCATCAAAGAAGCGCCGCTCCATCTGCCGCCGAACGTTTCGGACATCTCAACCGTCGGCGCACCGAAAATAACGGTAAAGGCGATCCTGTGCTGGAGCGAGCACTATAACGGAAAGTGGCAGCCGGTCAAAACTTCGGACGTCAACAAGCCGGCCGAATTAGGGCTGTACGAGCTTACGGGAAGCAATGCCTTTGACCGCTCCGGCATATTTTTATCGGTATCCGAAAAGGGGAAAGCCCTAAGGATAGATATATCCGGTCCGAATTATCCATCGTTTACCCTTTACAATACGCACAGTTTGCCGGTGCTCAACGAAGCGCTGCTTGACATTGACCTGTCATCACTCGACAGCCTATTCCGTACGTTGGATACATCGGACAAAGAAAACAGATTCACGGTTACTTACCAAGAAGGGTTATTTTCATCGCCATTAAAGCGTCCTGTTTTGGTAAACCCGATGGAAGACCGCACGGTCGAGCCTCGACATCCGTTGAATAATCGGTGGACGGCGCCGTTCTTCTATGAGGACAACCGTCATGTTTTCTATGTCAGTACGACGAAGCGCCTCGTAAAGATTCCGGAATGGAAATGGTATATGCCCATTAAAACTCCGAAGCAGCTCGATTACATAATCCCGGAATTGGTCATTCCGGATAAATGGATCGAAATCGTCCGGATACCGTTGCCCGAGCCTGTCGAAGATCGGATTGACTTGATTGTTAACCCGCAAGTATTCGGCGTCTCTGATTCTAGCTCTATGCTCATAAACGTCGCCAACAGCGCCACGATTCGCGTGGGTCTTGCCACTGGGGGAACCGTTCCTTATGAAGGCAAGCAGATCGGCTGGTCCGGTGCGAAATTTCCAGGAAAGCAAACATTCTAAGGAGGGGATCGCCCTGTGACGTACATTACGGCAGAAAATCATGCGCAAAAGGATGTCGTGTACACCAAAATGAAGGGGTGGGGAACATACACGGACGATACGGAATTCACCTATACGTTCGAAAACTTCTTTCATCCGTTCGTCGGAGAGCTGATCGAGAAACTGAACAAAGATTCGCTTCCCGGGATGCTCGACCCGAAGTTTCTCGAGAAGCAGAAGGAAGATTTTTTCGGTCAACTGTATAACAAGCTGACGAACGCTACAGTCAAGATTAATCATCATGATAAGGAAATAGATTTGCTCGAAGGCGGACCTTATGCGAACTACAATTGGGAGCTGCTCTTTCATATTCCGTTCACCATCGCCGTACATCTTAGCAAAAACCAGCGCTTTGCCGAAGCGCAGCGCTGGTTCCATTACATCTTCGATCCTACCTGCAACGACACGTCGCTTCCGGTCCCTAAGCGTTTTTGGAAGTTTCTCGGTTTTCGCAAGGATCAAGTCGACATCACCCAGATTGACGAATTGCTGGCGCTGCTCAGCAAGTCCGATCCGGACGTTACCGAGACGAAGCAAAGAAAATCCTTGCTCAACGGTTATGCGGCGATCAAAAACAAGCCGTTTCAACCGCATGCCGTCGCCCGAACAAGGCTGCTAGCCTACCAGTACGCGGTCGTCATGAAATATTTGGATAACCTGATCGCTTGGGGCGACAGTTTATTCCGCCAAGATACGGTGGAATCCATCAACGAAGCGACGCAGCGCTACGTGATGGCGGCGAATTTGCTCGGCGCACGTCCGCAGCGCATTCCGGAGCGGGGAACGACGCGACCGAAAACGTTCGCCGATCTCAAAAAACAAGGCCTCGATGCCATGGGCAACGCGTTAGTGGACCTGGAAGGAAAGTTCCCTTTCAACTTCGATCTTCCACAATTAAGAGGCGCGGATACGGATCTTGCCGGACCCTTGTACGGCATCGGGCGTACGCTCTACTTCAGTATTCCGCGGAACGAGAAGATGATCGGCTATTGGGACACGGTTGCAGACCGGCTCTTTAAAATCCGTAACAGCATGAATATCGAAGGGGTAGCGCGCCAGCTCGCGCTGTTCGACCCCAAGATCGATCCAGGCATGATGGTCAAAGCGGCGGCAGCAGGAATCCCTATCGGTACGATCGCAGGCGGATTGAATCAACCGGTCGGCCCTGTGCGGACTTTGCTGATGATTCAGAAGGCGCTCGAGCTTTGCGGCGAGGTGCGCGGGCTCGGCTCCGCACTGCTGTCGGCGATCGAGAAGGGAGAGGGCGAGCGCATGGCGCTGCTTCGGCAGAGCCATGAAATCAAAATTCAGCAAATGGCGCAGGAGGTTCGCTTCTTGCAATGGAAGCAGGCTCAGGAAGCCACCGATTCCTTGCTGCGAAGCCGCGGAAGCGCGTTGGAACGCTATCGCTATAACCAACGCTTGCTCGGCTTGACCCCGGACGGCAATGCCGCGCCGGATACGTTTCCTCTTGACCGGCGGGAGCTGTCCGAGGAAAACTTCGACGAAGCCTACAGTGCTTTTGTAGGTCAGTACGATCGGACGTTGACCATGCTAAGCCATCCGAACTTGAATCTGGCCGATTCGAATTCAATATTAAACGTGGCTGATAGGTTGACTGAGGGACAGCTCTATCTCTCCGCGAAAGAATCACTGGCATTAAATGTGCTGCCGCTTGTCAGCGCCGGTTTAAGGGTCGATTCCGCTGCATTCGATCTAATCACTTCAGTACTTTCCGTCTTGCCGTATCCCAAGGTTCATGTAGAACCATTCGGTTTTGGTGCGGAAATAGAATACCCGATCGGACAAATTTTCTCGAACGTCGGCGGAGCGGTTTCACGTGCGAAAGGAACCCTTGCATCATTAGCGGATAGCGCCGCGACTTTGGTCGGTCAAACCGCCTCCTACGAACGCCGCGCCGACGATTGGATATTGCAGCATAATCTTGCAGCCCGCGAGCTGATGCAGATCGGCAAGCAAATCATTGGCGCGCTGATCGCCGAGCAAATCGCTTACCGCGAATATACGAACACCAAGAAGCAGATCGAGCATGCCCAGGAAACAGACCGTTTCCTTCGGGAGAAGTTTACGAACGAGGAGTTATACGCTTGGATGCAAGGCGAAATTTCGCGGCTCTACTATGAATACTATCGTTTCGCGTTCGATACCGCCCGTAGGGCGGAGCAGACGATGAAGCATGAGCTGATGCGTCCGGAAGTGGATTCCGCCGGCTATATCAAGTTCAACTATTGGGACGGAGGACGCAAGGGGCTGCTCTCCGGCGAGATGCTTCATCTGGATTTGAAGCGGATGGAAATGGCCTACTACGAGAACAACAAGCGCGAATACGAGCTGAACAAGAACATTTCCCTGCGGCAGCTCGATCCGAAGGCGCTGTTGGACTTGAAAGTTTCCTGCTCATGCGAGGTAAAGTTGCCGGAATGGTTGTTCGATCTCGATTGTCCCGGTCATTACATGAGGCGGATCAAAAACGTCAGCTTGTCCATTCCTTCGGTAACCGGGCCTTATACCAACGTCAACTGCACGCTCACCCTGTTGAAGAGCTCTATCAGAAAATCCCCGCTGCCGGGCGAAGATTACAAGCGGCAAGGCAGCGAGGATTCACGGTTTATCGACTATTACGGCTCGGTCCAATCGATCGTGACCAGCAGCGGCAACAACGACGGCGGACTGTTCGAATCGAATCTGCGCGATGACAGGTTGCTGCCCTTCGAAGGCGCCGGAGCGGAAAGTACTTGGAGGCTCGAACTGCCGACGGAATTCCGGCAATTCGACTATAACACGATCACGGATGTAATCCTCCATATGCGCTATACGGCACGGAACGGAGGTACGCCATTGCGTGACGACACCTCAACCTATATCACTGAACTGGTCGGCGAGGCGACTGCCTCAGGGTTAACCTTGTTGCTCAGTCTGCCGCACGAGTTTCCTAGCGAGTGGCACAGATTCGTGAACGGCAACGCGGATTTTGCGGCAAAGGTGAAGCGGGACTTTCTTCCTTACTTCACGCAGGGCAAAGATATTGCCATCGCCGGGATACAGTTGTATGAGATAAAGAACGGTGCGATTGCAACGTTCACAATTACGGACCTTGATTTAGAAGATCTTTCGCAACAGCTGAATGACGATGGAGCATTTGATCTTACGCTTGCTCCGGACAAAGACGCTAAAGCGTTCGTTCTGATCAAGTACGCCATGTGAGCGGCAAGTCGGACCGCGTGAAAAAGGAGAGAAGCAGCTTATGCTCGATGAAAAAAAATCAAACGAGAACGCCGAAGGACAAAAGGCGTTCTCCGCCCCGTCCATTTCTCTCCCGAAGGGCGGCGGAGCGATCCGGGGCATCGGCGAGAAGTTTTCCGCCAACCCGGTTACCGGTACCGGATCCATGACCGTGCCTCTTGCCTTCAGTCCAGGGCGTTCCGGATTCGGGCCGCAATTGTCTCTCTCCTATGATTCCGGTAACGGAAACGGCCCTTTCGGCTTCGGATGGAGTCTGTCCATCCCGACTATTTCGCGCAAAACGGACAAAGGGCTGCCCCAATACCGCGATGTTGACGAGTCTGACGTATATCTCTTGTCCGGCGGGGAAGATCTGGTTCCCGTTCTCGATGGGAACGGAGAACGCTGGGAGGATCCGGATACGGTACCTGATGTTACGATACATCGTTACCGCCCCCGGATCGAGGGATTGTTCGCGCGCATCGAACGTTGGACCAACCGTCATTCCGGAGAAATCTATTGGCGTTCCATTTCGCGGGACAATATTACCTCTATATATGGAAAAACGGAAGAAAGCCGGATTTTTGATGCCGGCGATCGCAATCGCGTTTTTACATGGTTGATAAGCGAAAGCTACGACGATAAAGGCAACGCCATTGTATACGAGTACGTAAAGGAAGACGATGCCAATATCGATTTGAATCGTGTCCATGAGCGCAATCGGGTGCGTACGTCCGGTCGTTATTTGAAGCGCATCAAGTATGGCAACCGAATCTCGCGCCTGCTCCAATCGGATTTGACAAATGCGGAGTGGATGTTCGAAGCGGTATTTGACTATGACGAGGGACACTGCTTGGCGTTCGACCCGGAACCCGCCATGAACAAGAACGAGAAGAACAGGTATATTCGTGCCACTATATCAAGGGAGACGACGAGGAGCACTTGGGCTGAGCGTCCGGATCCTTACTCCTCCTATCGGCCCGGGTTTGAGGTCCGCTATTATCGCCGGTGCCGCCGTTTGCTGATGTTTCACCGTTTTGCCGAACTGGGAAACGATCCTTCCCTGGTTCGTTCGACCGAGTTTGAGTATCGGGACTTTGATTACTCGCAGCAATATCCGCCCGAACAGGAGCTTGCTTACCATGGCAGCACCCGTTATGCCTCGTTCCTCTGTTCGGTTACTCAGGCGGGTTACGTGCGCGACGATTCCATTCCTATGCTGCAGCGCAATCAGGCCAAATATTTGGCCTATGTTCAAAAAACGCTTCCTCCGTTGGAGTTCGAGTACAGCAAGGCAATCATCCAAGAAGACATTCGGGAGCTTGCTGCAGATAGTCTGGATAACCTCCCGGTTGGATTGGACGAATCGCATTATCAGTGGGTGGACTTGGACGGAGAAGGTCTATCCGGCATACTGTCGGAACAGGCCGGCGCTTGGCACTATAAACCGAACTTGGGCGAAGGACGGTTCGGTCCGCTTCAGCTAGTAGCGGCCGTACCCTCGACTGCCAATTTGTCCGGGGGAAACCAGCAACTTTTGGATCTTTCCGGAGACGGTAGGATAGACATCGTGGATTTCAGCGGACCGGCACCGGGTTTTTTCGAACGTACGGAAGACGGGAATTGGGAAGCGTTCAGATCGTTCGAACAGCTGCCGAATACGCAATGGAACGATCCAAACATGCGGTTTGTAGATTTAAACGGCGACGGACACGCGGATCTTATCGTCACCGAGCATGAAGTTTTCACTTGGTACCCGTCCTTGGGGGAAAAAGGCTTCGGTTCTGCCAGGCAAGTCCGCCAACCGAAAGAGGAAGAGAAAGGTCCCCAACTGGTACTGGCGGACGGCACGCAGTCCATCTATCTCGCCGACATGTGCGGCGACGGACTATCCGATCTTGTGCGCATCCGTAATGGCGAGATCTGTTATTGGCCGAACATGGGGTATGGGCATTTCGGAGCGAAAGTGACGATGGACAATGCGCCTTGGTTCGATCATGCCGATCAATTCAACCAGCAGCACATTCGCTTGGCCGATATCGACGGATCCGGCGTTACCGACATTATTTATTTGGGGCGGGAATTCGTTCAGCTGTATTTTAACCAGAGCGGAAACGGATGGAGCGGGATGCGGCGAATGGGCGGCTTTCCCCTTGCGGGCAATCTCTCTTCGGTGATGACGGTCGATTTATTCGGCAACGGCACTTCTTGCTTGGTCTGGTCATCACCATTGCCTAGTCATTCGGGCCGGCAAATTCGATTCATCGATATGATGAGCGGGCAGAAGCCGCATCTCATGATTCGTTCGGCCAACAATCTCGGAGCTGAAACCCGGGTTTATTACGCGTCCTCTTCAAAATATTATTTAGCTGACCGATTGGCGGGAAAACCGTGGATTACGAAAATGGCATTCCCGGTTCATGTCGTAGATAGAGTGGAAACTTACGATTATATTAGCCGCAACCGCTTTGTTGCCAGCTACGTATATCACCACGGTTATTTCGACGGGGATGAACGGGAGTTTCGCGGTTTCGGCATGGTGGAGCAGTTGGATACGGAAGAAGTCGGCGCATTAAGCGAAGGCGCGCAGTTCCCGGCAGGAATGAATTTCGAACAATCTTCATGCGTTCCTCCCGTCTGCACCCGCACATGGTACCATACGGGCGTTTATTTGAACCGCGATCGGATTTCCGATTTGTTCGCCAGGGAATATTACCGTGAACCCGCGCTGAAAGATAAGAACGATCAAGCCAAACAATTGTTGCTCGACGATACCGTTCTTGACCCGAAATGGACGGCGGAGGAAGAACGCGAAGCTTGCCGGGCCCTGAAAGGCTCGATGCTCCGTCAGGAAGTTTATGCCTTGGACAGAACGGATAAAGCCGAACATCCTTATACGGTATCCGAACAAAACTTTACCGTCGAACGTTTGCAAGAAAAGGCCGGTAATCGTCATGCCGTTTTTTTTACGCATCCAAGAGAGTCGATCGTCTACCATTACGAGCGGAATTCCGAGGATCCTCGCGTTGCGCATACCGTGACTTTGGAGGCGGACAAGTATGGGAACGTAATGAAAACCGCCGCTATCGGATATGTCAGGCGCAATACCGATGCCGATCTCGAGCAGCGCGACCAGGGTAAGCAGAGCGAAATCGTTGTCACTTATTCGGAAAATGTATTTACGAATGCCATACAGTCTGCCGACGACTATCGCGCACCGCTGCCATGCGAATCCCGTACTTATGCGATAACCGGACTTGCATTGCCGAAAGAAAAAAGCCGATTCACATTCAAGGAGTTGCAGGATGCCGGAGATGACGTGACTTCGATCGGCTATGAGATAAGTCCGACGGCGGGCATCGTGCAGAAAAGGTTGATCGAGCATACACGTACGCTATACCGCCATGATGAATTGACCGCTCCTCTTCCGCTGAAGCAACTGATGCCGCTGGCGCTTCCTTTTGAAAGTTACAAACTCGCTTTTACGCCGGGAATGATTACAGACACATATGGCGGTCGGGTCGACGGCAACATGCTCGAGAGCGAGGGACGTTACGTTCATAGCGAAGGCGACGCCAAATGGTGGATACCATCCGGGCGGGTGTTCTACTCATCGAGCAAAACGGATTCCCCGTTTCAGGAGCTCGTTCATGCAAAGGCGCATTTTTTTCTCGCGCACCGATATCGCGATCCGTTTCATACGGAAGCGGTCAGCACGGAGACGTTGGTCAAATACGATTGGTATGATTTATTCGTGCTGGAAACTTGCGATGCCCTCGGCAATCGCACAACCGCCGGCGAACGCGACATCGATCCTTCCCGACCGCTCGTCATCAATGGCATAGACTATCGCGTGCTCCAGCCGGCGCTTGTTATGGATCCGAACCGTAACCGGATTTCCGTTGCTTTCGATGCCCTGGGCATGGTTGCCGGGACTGCCGTAATGGGCAAGCCTGAGACGGATGGCAATCCGCGGCAAGGCGATTTGTTGGGAAGCGATTTTGCCGCGAATCTGACGGATGCGGTAATTTCCGACTGTCTGCAAAAACCTCTTTCCGCTTCGCCCGGCATTTTGGGTCGAGCTACCACGCGCTTGGTTTACGATGTATTCGCTTATCATCGTACGAAAGAACTGGAAAATCCGCAGCCCGTCGTCGTTTGCGCGTTGGCCCGGGTGACTCACGACGCGGATTTGAATGAGGATGAGTCGACGGAAATTCAGATCTGCTTCTCTTATTCCGATGGATTCGGACGCGAGATTCAGAAGAAAGTCCGGGCGGAAAAGGGGCCGGTTCCGAAGCGAAACCCGGCAACCGGTCGCATTATTATCATTGATGGTTATCCGGAGATGACGCCGGATGATGTCACCCCCCGCTGGGTCGGAAGCGGCTGGACGATATTCAACAACAAAGGCAAGCCTGTTAGGCAATATGAACCGTTCTTCTCGGACACGCATTCCTACGAGTTTGATGTCCAGATCGGAGTCAGTCCCGTTCTTTTTTACGACCCGGTCGGACGCGTAGTCGCTACCTTGCATCCAAATCATACGTGGGAAAAGGTCGTATTCGATCCATGGCGGCAGAAAACTTGGGATGTGAATGATACCGTATTAATATCCGATCCGAAAGACGATCCGGATGCAGGCGATTTTTTCCGGAGGCTGCCTGACGCGGATTATTTGCCCACCTGGCATGCCCGTCGCAGAGGAGGCGCTCTCGGTCCAGAGGAACAAATTGCATCAGAGAAAGCGGCGATTCATGCCGATACGCCGACAACAGCGTATTTTGACTCATTAGGACGCGCCTTTCTTACCGTTGACCATAACAAATTCAAAGGCAGCGATGATCTCTCGCAGACAGAGGAGATCTACAGAACCCGCATCATTTTCGATATTGAAGGCAATCAGCTTGAAGTTATGGACGCCCAGGACCGGATCGTCATGCGTTATCGTTATGACATGCTGGGCAACCGAGTTCACCAAGCCGGCATGGAGGCGGGCGAGCGCTGGGCACTGAACAATGTCGCAGGCAAACCGCTCCGTTCCTGGAATAGCCGGGACTGTGCGTTCCAAACTCGCTACGATGCGCTGCAACGTCCGATTGAATCAAATCTGATCGAAGGCACAGGACCCGTAACCTTGATTGGACGCACTGTATACGGTGAGTCAGAAACAAGTCCTGTAACCTTCAACTTGCGGGGGAAAGCGGTTCGTTCCTACGATCAGGCCGGCGTAATGACGAACGATGCATATGACTTCAAAGGGAACTTGCTGAGCAGCAATCGCCAGCTTGCCCGGGTGTATACGTCTACGCTTGATTGGTCGGGCGCAGTGCCGATGGAAACGCAAATCTTTACTAGCCGCACTCGCTTCGACGCGCTCAACCGCCCGATGGAACAAACTTCTCCAGATTCAAGCACGTTCCGTCTCGACTACAACGAAGCGGGTCTATTAAATGCCGTAGATGCGAACCTGCGCGGCGTAAAGAACGATGAGGACGGCTTGCCGGTGTGGACGCCGTTTGTAACCAATATCGACTACGATGCCAAGGGACAACGCATGCGGATCGATTATGGCAACTACGTAAGCACGCAGTACAAATACGATAAGTCGACATTCCGATTGATTCAAATGCTCACAAAGCGAAAAACCGCCGATTTTCCAGATGATTGCCCGGAGGTTTCGCACCCCGGCTGGCCGGGATGCGCGGTACAGAACCTGCATTATACGTACGACCCGACGGGAAATATCACCCATATTCGCGATGACGCCCAGCAGACCGTCTATTTTCGCAACCGCCGCGTCGAACCGAGCAGCTCCTACACTTACGATGCCGTCTATCGTCTCATAGAAGCGCAAGGACGCGAGCATCTGGGGCAAAATGCCGGCGTTCCTAACGCGCCGACGGCGCCGGACGCGTTCGGCGACTTTCATTCCCGCCTCTCCCACCCCGGAGACGGTAGTGCGATGGGAACGTATGTTGAAGGTTATTTTTATGATTGGGTAGGAAACATCATGAAAATTCAGCATCGCGGCAGTAATCCCGCGAATCCCGGATGGACGCGGACCTATGCTTACGAAGAAATAAGCCAAATCGATGGCGGCAATATCGCGAATAACCGGTTGAGTAGCACAACGAGCGGTACAGTCACTCAAACCTATCGTTATGATGGTTCTGCGGGTATGCACGGCAATATAACATCGATGCCGCACCTTCCCTTCATGAAGTGGGACTTCCGCGACCAGCTTCAGGCAACCGCGAAGCAAGCTGTCGGAGAAGGCATGACGCCCGAGACGACTTGGTACGTCTACGATGCGAACGGCCAACGCATTCGTAAAGTAACCGAGGGGCAAGCGTTAACCGGCGATACGCCGACACGGATGAAGGAACGGATCTACCTGGGCGGGTTCGAAATCTACCGTGAATACGGCGGCGATGGCATTACGATCGCGTTGGAACGCGAGACGCTGCACATCATGGACGACAAACGGCGAATCGCGCTTGCAGAGACACGGACAAAAGGAATGGATGGTTCCCTCGAGCAGTTGCTGCGCTACCAATTTGGCAATCACCTTGGGTCAGCAAGCCTGGAATTGGATCATCAGGCAAATGTTATTTCGTACGAGGAGTATTACCCATACGGCAGTACGTCCTATCAGGCGGTACGCAGCCAAACCGAGACGTCCAAGCGCTATCGGTACTCAGGGAAAGAGCGGGACGAGGAAAACGGCCTGTACTATTATGGCGCCCGTTATTATTCGCCATGGATTTGCAGGTGGATAAGCTGTGATCCCATTTTTTTATCCAATCAATCTGCGTTGTATTCTTTTGTGTCAGGCAATCCAATTTCTCATTATGATGTTGAAGGAAAATATGACCCAGCCGCCGTAGGTAAAAGCCTGGAGGCAAAACTTAATCAACTTGAAAATGCTCTGCTTGTAGAGGACAAGAATATCGGGACTTCATTGCTTAATACAGCTACCGCGACAACAGCAACCGTAGCAAAAGGTTTCTTAAGTATCCTGCAGGTAGGGACTGGCGCTGCCCAAGGCGTAGAAGATATTAAGCGCGGGTTTAGTGACAAGGGCGATGCTTGGGATGTTGCGATTGGGGCATCACGTATATTAAGTGACGCAGGTGAAGTTGCATCAGCTTCATTAGGAGCTGCAGGCAACGCTTCGAAAGTTGCTCGTACCGGACAAGTCGCTTTACTTAAGCATGAGATAAAAATAGTACAGTTGCAACGACAAGGAGCAACAGGCCAACGCGCAGTAGTACTTTCTGAGAAACTTGGAGAACTTAACGCGAAGCGGGAGTTCGTTGCAGCAGGTTACCAAAGTGCTGGAAGCCTCAAACGAGTACCGGCAAATGGAGGGAAAGTAAATCAAGGCGTGGACCAAGGCTACAGAAACATGAAGCCTTTCCGAGGAGAGGAAGTCGTAGTGGAGGCAAAAGGCATTTTAAGTACACCATCCGCTAGAAATCAAGCAGGAGTACTAAAGGAAGATATACGAGGACTAATTGAAGGCGCGGATGATTGGAATATTGATCGGCTTACAGCTGCAGCCAATTCCGGAAACAGCAATGCACAAAAAATGCTTAGAAATCTTGATGGTGCCGCACCTCAAAGTTACTTATCAGTGACAAATGCAAGAACCGGTCAGACTACTGTTTCCAGCCTTCAAGGGGCAGCAGGACGGCCTGTTGCCACACCACTTACCAATCTTGACAACGTCTCGCCTGTACCGGAAATGGTTGGGACAGCATTCATCAATAACTTAATAGTTAACAGAACAAAAGAAAAGGGAGAGCCTTAAATTTCGAGTTGCGCTGAGTTTCTGATTATAACAAAATCGGCAATATTATCGGCGAAGAGGAAGCAGAAAATTATCAAAATAAAGTTTTGGAGGTTTCACATATCGAACGAATGTTCTATGAAATTTCTGAGTTGGATAAAAGCGAACATAAACAAGAGAAGCAAAATACGCTAGATCAATCGGCAGGACATTTTCGAGGAATAGCGGCCCATCTTCGCGTATCAGCCTAATGAAAGGAAAGCAGTAAGAAAAAGTCCGTCATTTTCCTAATTTAGGAAGGTGACGGACTTTCCATTTTATCCCCGATACTCGATCGTCCGAATCGTGCCAATCTATTGATATTCCTCCAAAATATTTAGGAAATCTTCATTCACTCTATTATACAAGCCTCCGTCTACGCTCGCATACAATTTATAGAGCGTAGATATAAGGCTGGTGCGGACATTGGAGCGAATTTCGGCGGTATTGGCGTTACGCAACTTGAAAATCGAGATCGCCGCGACGGTGCTAGGAGGCCTTGGGTCGGGGATGATCCTGCCTTTCTTGGCCATCATGGCGCTTAAGTACGGGGGTAATGCCTGGGATACGGCAACCATCGCGGCGGCTCCCGCGGCGGCAAATTTGCTGGCCTTGCTCTGGGGCAGACTGACTCAGAAGGCCGACCGGGTCAAGCTGCTGTTTATTTTTCACGGTTCGGCGCGCCTCTTCATCCTGGTCATGGCGTTCACGACGGAATCGTCCGTCCTCGTGCTGTCGACGGTGATGTTCTTCGTGCTGCTCAGCGTGGCCATGCCGTCTTACGTCGGATTGATGAACACGATTTACCCGGATGACAAAAGGGCGAGCTACATGGCCTACGTTCGAATAGCCGGCGGAATCGCCGTCATTGTCGGAACCTATGCGGGAGGCAGCTGGCTTGAGGACCGGTTCCGCCTGGCGATTCTTATCGCTTTCGGATTGGGCGTTGCCGGCATGGCCGTATTCAGCCGCATTCGCGAACCACTTGCCGCAGCCGAGTCGAGAGCGGCCGATTCGGGCTTAAGGGATTCCTTCACCGCGCTCAAGCTGGACAGGGCGTTCCAGCTGCTGCTGCTCGGCGTGTTCGTGTACGAGTTTTTTCAGCTGCTTCCTTCCTCGTTATATCCGATCTATCAACTGGAAAAGCTAGGGCTTTCGTTCGAACAAATCGGGATATTAAGCATCGTCATGACTTCCGCCGCCTTGCTGTTCAATCCGATATGGGGAGCCGTCATCGACCGCCATTCGGCGATGCCGGTTATGCTCGTGTCCGCGGTACTCGGAGTCGTCTACCCGCTCGTCTATTGGCTCGATCCGAAACCACTCGCGATCATATGCGGCTCCTTCGCGGCCGGCGCGGCGGGGGCGGGGATGACGGCAGAGCCTTTACGCCCCGCAGCCAAGTTACTTCATAACATTAACAAACCTGTTCAGGTAAATTATTGATTCTGTGCAAGTTGCCTGATAGATTGCGCTCTAAGAGGTCAATTCATCCAAAATCAACCAACTTTTCTCAGACCTCTTTTAATTAAATGCCATTAAATGCTTCTTCACATCAATAATCATCTCTAAATGACCCAAATTTTACTTAAAAACCATATTTTTTCATATTGAGTTCATTCAATGCGAAATATACCGATGTTTGTGTTGATATTTTTGGTAGATTTGTTTTGTAATAGTGCATTGGGCAGATTTGTAGATTTCGGTAATATGGTAGATTTAAGGTAAAAAATGATGGGGTGGAGATTGATGAGACGACGGTTTATGTTTTTAGTTTGTACCTTTCTGTTGCTGACGCTGCTTGTACCCTTTCAGGCAACTGCCGCGGACTCCGGTTCCACGGTGGTAGCAGAGAGTCCGATGGTTGCAGGAGGATCGGGTCATACTCTCGATCTCAAACAGGACGGAACAGTCTGGGCGTGGGGAAACAATGAATATGGCCAACTGGGCTATGGAACTGCGACTGACCGTTATACTCCGGTTCAAGTGCGGGGGCTCGATTCGGTTGTCGCCATCTCTGCGGGTATTGAGCATAGTTTGGCACTCAAAAGCGACGGAACCGTCTGGGCGTGGGGAGGGAATTGGAATGGTCAACTGGGCGATTCAAGCGTGGCCTATCGTTATATTCCCACTCAGGTAACCAATCTAAGCTCTGTGGTCGCCATTGCTTCAGGCACTTATTATAATTTGACAATAAAAAGCGATGGAACGGTATGGGCGTGGGGAGCGAATTATCTCGGTCAACTGGGCGATGGAAGCACGACAAACCGTTATACTCCTGTTCAAGTACAGGGTCTTGGTTCGGTGATCGATGTTGCTGCGGGTGATGTCCATAGTTTGGCAATAAAGAGCGACGGAACCGTCTGGGCGTGGGGAAGTAATGAAGAAGGCCAACTGGGCGATGGAAGCACGACAGACCGTTATACTCCTGTTCAAGAAGTACAGGGTCTCAGTTCGGTGATCGACGTTGCTGCGGGCTCTTCTTATAGCTTGGCACTCAAAAGCGATGGAGCCGTCTGGGCGTGGGGAAGGAATGGTTCTGGTCAACTGGGCGATGGAAGCACGACAGATCGTTATACTCCCGTTCAAGTGCAGGATCTCGGTTCGGTGGCAGCCATAGCAGCGGGTGGGGGCGGGGTGCATGCTTTGGCGCTCAAAAGCGATGGAACCGTCTGGGCGTGGGGACATAATCATTCTGGCCAACTCGCGATGGAACTACGACCAACAGTTCTTCCCCCGTTCAAGTAACCAATCTCGATTCGGTATCCGCCATCGCGGCGAATGCTTCGCATAGTTTGGCGTTGAAAAGCGACGGAACCGTCTGGGCGTGGGGGGATAATCGATCTGGCCAACTCGGCGATGGAAGCACGACAGACCGTTATACTCCAGTGCAAGTTTCCAGTCCTGAAGCGCCAGAGTGGCCTGAGGGCGATGTGCTGACGGTTACCGATCTGACCTATAACAGCGTACAGCTGAATTGGCAGTCGGCAACGGATGAAACGGGTGTAGACAAGTACTTGGTATACCAAGAAAACACGGTGCTGGCTACCCTGAACGGGGACGTGAACAGTTATGAAGTGAAGGGGCTCTCTCCAAAGTCGAACTATCTCTTTTCACTGCTCGCTGTCGATGCCGATGGCAACCTAAGTGCGAAGAAAGAATTGATGGTCACTACTGCTGCATATTATCCAGTACCAAAAGAGGAAACGCTGCTTTACCGATTTAACGGAACCATTCTCGACTTTGACGAAAGCCGTATTTTGTGGAAACAAACCGGCGATAAGGTGCTCTGGCTGTACAATCGAACGGATGGAAGCCAAGTAAAGGTTCACGATGCCACCGGGTCCGATTATACCATCGGTTGGCCGAAAGGAAAGGAGACGTACGTTGATCCTGACGCATTGCTAGCGGTACCGGCAAAGTTATCCGCTGAAGGCGTTGTTTATACCTTATTTTCGTCAAACGGAGGTCCCGAGCCGTACTATTGGAAGGACGGTGCGGTTCGACAGGTTGGGGGAAGGCGGCCTGACTATGTGAACGAAGTAAAAGGGAATTTTGCGGTATTGATGGACAGCGTTGTGAATGTAAAGACGGGAAAGTCCCATAGATTGCCTAATGCTTATTCTCTTAATAGTAACGAAATCGATCTGTCGGCTGACGGTACGGTCGTTTATGAGTATCTTAACGGCATCGCCCGCCATCCCCCCGACGGTACGATGACGACGTATTTGCCGCCTTCACCCGACTACCCAAATAAATACAAAGGGCCATTGACGGACGGAAAAAACATACTCTACAACGCACTCATGGAGTATGACGGAAGATATTTCAAGTGGTCGCTCCGCGTTCGCAGCGCCGATGGCCAGATTACCACGATAGCCTTGAACCCATTTCAAGGAGCAGCAGATTATTTTGACGACCCAAGAAAGTCGTACCAGATCAACAACGGATGGATTGCCTATAAGGAGTATAACAAGGAAACAGAGCGTTGGATCTTGTATGTCCGGTCACCGGAAGGTGTGACAAAACAAGTTTATGCAGCTCCTCATCTGACGTCATGGACAAACGTGCCTCTCTCCATCAAACAGTTGGCACCGGACGGCACGGTGGTGTACACGTTTAAAGACACAACTTACCTTTATTCCGCCCAAGAGAGCAAACTCTTGTATTCCTTCAGCGGTCCGGGAGAGTTGCACTACCGGGAGCATGTCATAAGCGGTCCTGGAGGTGAACAATCCCGGTATGGCGTATGGTACCGGATTGACGACGGTTCATTGTATCAGATTCATCCGAACCAACTCCAGCTTTCCGATTCCAAAGCTTATCAAGCCGGCGGGTCCAATTATGAGTTTTCGTTATATTACGGGTACATTTCGTTCTCAGGACAAGAGTTGAGTGGATCTTGGAGCCCCCCGGAAGGTTTCCATGGAGTCGTTAAGATCTCCATGGGTTCCCCGGAAGGGGAAAATTATGACCTTAGTCTGGAGACCGTGGGCGAGGGCAACCGATTGCCGGAAGATACGACGTTACTCACAGGTGGTACCGAGTACAGTGCTACCGAGGTGCCCAGTGGTTACAAAGCGGAGTGGAGAGTTAAGGGACATACGGGCAATGATTTTAGTCCGGATAAGAAAGTTTTCGTCTATGTGAGCATCAAATACGACAATCACTGAAGATATTGCTATGTATTCGGAAACTTAATGATCGGCTGCGGGATCGCTCCGCGGCCTTCTTTGCACCCGCGATTTGGTGATAAGGCCGGACGCAGATCCTCGGGCCTCCAGAAGTTTTCCTTCATGAGGTCCCTCCCCCTCTTCGAACAGCCGAAAACCGTTCGGCAGCCTACTGAACGATCGGGCAGATAACGCTATGACGAATGTGGATTGTCTGATTACCCACGACTCATGTCCTCCCGAAAATTGTTGTTAAAAGAACATAAACCTCTTTCCGCCAACTACTTCAGGAACACAAAAGACGGCAGAACCTTTACGCCCCGCCGCCAAATTACTTCATAACATCAACAAACCTGTTCAGGTAAATTATTGATTCTGTGCAAGTTGCCTGATGGATTGCGCTCTAAGAGGTCAATTCATCCAAAATCAACCAAATTCCTCAAACCTCTTTTAATTAAATGCATGCTTCTTCACATCAATAATCATCTCTAAATGACCGATTTTTTACTTAAAAACCATATTTTTTAATATTGAGTTCATTCAATGCGAAATATACCGATGGTTGTGTTGATATTTTTGGTAGATTTGTTTTGTAATAGTGCAATGAGCACGTTCGTAGATTTTGGTAATATGGTAGATTTAAGGTAAAAAATAATGGAGTGAAGATGGATGAGACGATGGTTTATGCTTTTAGTTTGTGGATTTTTGCTGCTGACGCTGCTACTGTCCTTCCAGGCAGCCGCCGCTGAGGCCGGTTCCGCGGTGGTAGCAGAGAGTACTTCTTCAGTAATTCCGGTAGATAACGTGGAAGGAACGATTTTGGATTTCGACGATACCCGAATCCTTTACAAGGGAACTGATAACAAGGTTCGGATCAAGAATCGCACGGACGTGACGGAAACCGTCATTTATGATGATCCCAATGGTAAT
>NZ_JBWDNW010000021.1:0-102091 GCF_056269405.1 Paenibacillus sp. J2L1-98
ACATTGGTATGTCGACTTATTTTCCTAACGATCCACGCATTTCAGGGTGACGAAATCCTGCGAATGACTGAGTCTACGTGAGATAAACCCTTAAAACCGAGGGACGGGTACGATAGCTGAATAAAGAAAGACACCGTGGCAGCCGGCCAAAACGATCGGCTGCCTCTTCCACGCTAACTAGCAGTATATCAGTATACTGCTATAACTTTTTGTGGATTACTTATAGGAAATACCTATTACCTTAATGCTAATTATATACTAAACCAATATCCTTTTATTGGATACAATTGTCTCATCTACTTTGCAGGAAGGAAAGATCTCTTATGGGGAAAATCCAAAAAAACTTAGACGATGGGTTAGTATCATTTATAGAACAACAAAAGATATTTTTCGTGGCAACTGCTCCGTTTTCGGGAGATGGCATGGTCAATACATCACCAAAAGGATATAATACTTTTACTATTTTTGATCATCAAACTTATGCTAAACCTCACCCCAAAACACTTCGGTCTCATAGTCGAAAAATACTTTCCCGTCCTGTTTATTCCGTTCAAACAGATTCCGCAGCTCCGCCATCATAGGTTCGTAATTCGGATTCCTTAGTACGGGACTATAGGAAGACGACAGTAACCGACCGCTCAACCCTTCAAAATCAAACGTTTGCTGGATTGTGAATCGTGCTTCTTGCATCCCGCCTCCCTTAAAAAAAGAGTTCAACGTCTCTAGCGAAATGTTTTTATGACTAACTTCTTCATAGTCAGTGCCGAATGTACGAAGCAACCGGTCGTATTCTTCACGAAACGGGGTACCGTGCGTTAGCCGTGTGATTGTGTTGCGGAACGGTCAAACCAGTGAAACGCTTGAGCACAAACGATAAAATCTACGGACCTATCGGGCAGTCCTGTCGCTTCAGCACACCCCGACACGACGCGAAAGTTCGGTTCCCCTCCTAACATCTTCTCCGCAGCATCTCGCATCGCCTGATTGGGTTCGACGGCGGTCACATTGCTCCCTCGCGCAAGGAGCAACTTTGAAAAAATACCTGTTCCCGCACCGATGTCCGCTACTTCACAATTCGGGTGCAGGCCGACGATGTCGTACAAATACTCTATTGCTTCCTCCGGATAGCTCGGGCGATACTTTACATACGTATCGACCCGGTTTGAAAACCTCTTTTTATTGTCCATCACGAACCACTCTCCCATCAAAAAAGTAACCGATTTCTACCCAATAACGAAATAGCCCTATTCGTTGTAGCCCTACCAGTTAAAGCCATTCAAGGAACCCAAGACGATTACCGAACGGATCGTTCATATAAAAGCGTTTAACACCTTCGTATGCTCGTCTATCATCATCAATCACTAGGATACCCTTCTGAATCAAATACTCCCTCAGTAAATCGATATTATCTACATGGAATGCGGGATGGGCCTTTGTGGCTGGAATAAAATCCTTTTGCATACCTATCAGTTTCAAAATTTAATTCCATTATATAGTAAATCTCAGTAAAAGCTAGCGCTATTTAATCAAGATTTATCAATAAATTTTCATTCGATAAATAGGCGATTCATATTGATCATCAGTCATATATCATGATGGTGTTCAAGACAAAGACCCATTTTTCAAGTTCAAAGGGGCATTTTCTTTTTCAGGAGGAATTTAAGCATGAGAATCATCAAAAAGAAGCAGGAAGTCGACGACCTGCGTCGTTAAGGGAAGATTGCTGGACCGTTCCGCTTTATAAATGTAGACAAAGGCCATCCGATAAAGGATGACCGTTTTAAAAACTTACCGTTACAGACAGTGCTGGGAACCGTAGCACAGGTCATTGAGCTAACGGGTACGATAGTTGAATGCGAAAAGGGCTGCCGCGTAGCAGCCCTTCGTTACGCTAACTGGCAGTTTACGCTAATGCAGCAGGATTAGAAAAGAGTAATATAATTTTGTTGGAAGCAATTAGTTTGACCAGTAACTAGGAGGTAAAATGAAAACAATAAATTACTTAGACACTAGACTCCCAAGCCGATATGAGGAACTTGATCCAAACCAAGATGGAAATAAGAATCTTTATTCGCTGACATAGAGATCATTGACAGATCAACAGTAACGGAATAATATAGTTATACTAACAAAGAAAAACGTTTACGCAAACGTTTACCGCCGTATTATTCCGTACGTGATAGTACGGTAGACGAACCTTTACTCCCACTCCTCGAACCGAACTCGCCAAAAAGGGGTGTACAACATGAAGATCAATAAGGTACTGAACAACAATGCCATCGTCGTCACGGATCGGGACGGAGAGAAGATTATCATGGGCTGCGGGATTGCGTTTCAGAAAAAGAAAAATGATCAGGTAGATCAATCCCGAATTGAAAAAATCTTTGTTATGAAAGACCCGTCGGAATATCAGCAATTCGAAGAAATACTATCGAAATTGCCTGAAGAGCATATTCAAGTTTCGGAGGATATCATTTCCTATGGGGAAAGAGAACTGGGTATAAAAATAAATGAGCATATTCATATTGCGCTCACGAATCACTTGTCGTTTGCGCTTAAACGACTGGCCAAAGGAATAGTCATCAAAAATACGCTATTAAGTGAAATTAAAGTATTATACGCGAAAGAGTTTCAAATTGGCCTATATGCAAAAGCGCTGATTAAAGAAAGGCTCGCAATCGATATTCCCGAGGATGAGGTAGGATATATTGCTATGCAAATTTATATTGCAAAAATAAACGCCGGGAAAATGACTAAAAAGCCTGACATCACCGAGATGATAGGGGACATTGTGGATATTATTGAGGAGAGATTAAAGGTCAGGCTTGCAAAAGATATGGACTGGATGTCAACGCTGGTTATGGCTCGGCCTGATAATTGCGTTGATAATTGTAAGCGATTACAAAATGGAGGGTGGGCAAATGAACGACGATCTTCTGCAGCGTACTGAAGAAGCCCGGACCATCATGCATCAGTTAGCCGCACATTACGGTTTTACTGCACCGTAGGTTATTGAGCCGTCCCAAAGACTCGACGGATTGCTCAATAACTACCACGATAACGAGGAAGAAAGAATAAGGCATGTTTCGGTGTCGAAAGGCATGATGAACAACAGGACACTGGACAACAATGTGATAATCAAGGATTGGGACAGGGAGGACCCTTTGGATCAATCCGTGCTGAACAATTGCTTTTAAACTTCTTAGTCCTCTCGATACTTATAGAAGAAACGAGTATTAAAGGATCAAATCAGGACGCCTACCATTTATTATAAGCTAAAAACATGAAAGGGGATCTGAATTCATTTGGAAGCACCAGAATTTACGTTTCTCGATGTTCACATGCCAGTCGATCAAGAAAGCCCCGTAGGGATGCAGGTCGTGTTTGCTAATAAAGTGGACGGGTATTTGGCGAACTATATTCCCGATATCGAATTTGCCTCTTTCGCTGGCCGTGCGTTGCGAATTAATCTGCTAATACCAACCAACGGAACCGGTCCTTTCCCCCTTATCGTTTTTATCCAGGGGTCGGCATGGTTTGCGCAAAATCGTCATACAGCCATTCCGCAGTTGTCTGACTTTGCTCATAGGGGGTACGTCGTAGCCAGTGTCGAACACAGGCATTCCCTAGAAGCGAAGTTCCCAGCTCAAATTCAGGATGTGAAATCGGCTATTCGCTTTTTAAGAGCCCATTCCAGCACCTATCGAATCGATCCAGAGCGGGTGGCCATATGGGGGGATTCATCCGGGGGACATCTTGCAGCTCTGGCAGGCGTAAGCGAAGGGGGGGGCGAAGAGTTTGAAACAGACGCCTACCCGGAACAAACCAGTGGAGTCAAAGCCGTCGTCGATTTTTACGGACCGACCGATCTCTTGCGTATGAGCAATTTTCCGTCTAGGATCGACCATGACGCGGCAAGTTCTCCAGAATCGCTGTTGATCGGCGGCCCCATCCAACAGCATCGGGAAAAAGCTGCGAAAGCCAACCCGATTGCTTACATATCCAAAGACAAGACACTGCCGCCTTTCCTGATCATGCACGGGGATCAGGATGATATCGTGCCCTTCAATCAAAGTGTCTTGCTTTATCAGGCTTTAATAGAGGCACGACAGGACGTCACATTTTATAAAGTAAAAGGCGGAGGTCACGGCAGCCGTTTTTGGACACCGGAAGTCATAGAGATCGTTCAAAATTTTTTGGATGCTTATGTTTAAATTATCTAAGCAATAGTGGAGTACAGGCAGGCTTGATTGCACATATATACTTAGCGCGCTACACTGACGGGTACGATAGTTGAACACCGAAAGGTCTACCGCGTGGTAGACCTACGTTCCGCTAACTGGCAGGATAATGCAGTGATAGTGATTGTTAAATTCCATTGTACTGAAGCTCGGAGCTATTGATGTCACAACCCTTTCTTAATTTTCCGCCTCTTACATATAGCCAAGTAAATAACGAAACGACAGCTCTTAATCTTATGATAGCAATGGTGAGAGAAGTCCATTATCATACGGGGCAAATCATCTATGCAGCAAAAATCAGAAAGGGACAGCTTGTGTGGCAATACGATTAAAAACACTATATCTGAAGGGATTACAACAAACGCTATTGAACTCCCTCAAGTGCGTTAAACGGGTACGATTGTTAAATTCCAATTAAGCTGCGATTATGAAAACCGGATTCCCTTGTAGGAGTAAAGGGGCCGGTTTTTTCATGCAATGAATTGCTTAGCGTACAATTATTTTCGTTTCGTGAGGCGATCCCTCTTTAGGATTCATATCAATCGATTCCCTTGGAGCTGGTGGGAGCAGGTCAACTTATTCCCTTACAGGAGTATAAACAAAGAAAGATTGAGTAGGATTAGACAACAGCATGAGGCTGCCGCGGAATTGATTGGCAGCCTTGCTGCAGCGTTACACTATGGGTTCCGGCATTCCCGATATTCGAACTCGTCGATTTTGCCCGACGTTAGGAGATAATATATGGTCGCTTCTTTATGATATGAAGTTTGTCTCGATATGCGGTTGTTGCGCTGCAGAATATCCGAGTAGCGGGCCGGATAATCATAGTGCACAAGATGATTTGCCGCCGTAACGTCGAGACCGGTGTTGACGGAATCCGTAATAAGCAGAACGGTGGATTCCGGGATTTTATTAAATCTGTCAATCATCTCATAGACCTCATGGATGGAAAGCTGTGTCGTAATAATAAAAACGCCCTTGATGTCCTCGTCCGCAGAAAGCTCGTCTAATAACAGGGCGGTGACGGCATTCGATTTGGAGATGACGACCGCCTTTTCCCTTCTGTCACTCACATCTCGGATGATGGACCTCAGCATGTTCATTTTTTGCGGATTCTGGTTGCACATAAGCGCCATTTGCTCTTTAATCGCCATGAGCTGTTTTTTTTCATGAATGGAGGAGGCCCGGCTATTTCGCTCGGAAGCCGTAAAGTAATTATTCAAAAGCTTCAAGTATTCGGTTTCATATTCGGGCTCCAAGGATACGACGATCTGTTTTTCAGTAATGTTCATGATATCAGTCATCCTTCCTGCTCTTCTTATTCTTTGAATAATAGCAACGTAACTTATGATACGGTTCTCTCGACGAAACGGCAAGCTTCATAAAATGGAATTTTACAACGCGACGGCAAGAAATATTACCCGGCTAAATGAAAAATATACATCGCTGGTGTACTTGCTGAACACATGGTACGCCCTCAAAATGATTTTGTTCAAGGAAGCGCCCGGTAATGTGTGGGACCGGAACGCAAGCGTTTTGTATGGCAGGGACTGCGTATGATCCAGGAGATACGCGAGACTGGTGTGACTGTCTCCTCATTCCACGTATCGAACAGCCGCTACGATAGTTCAACTAAAAAAGGAGCAATTTTTCAGTGGCAGGCTGCTCCTTGCTCATAAAGTAAGGGCAGGTTAGTTCCAAAAATGGTAATATAACTGGAGCAGGGTATTCGTTAAACGTTTCATACTCTCTCGAGAATAACAGCTTCTAAAGCACAAGCGGCGGTAGGAAAGTGAGATAGGATGTGGTTTATTATGAATAAAACAAAATTAATTATTATCGTGCTACTGATATCTGGATTGTTATTTTACACGCTAGCATCATTATTTAAGACAGATGAACCTGTAACAGACATATTATTATCATTGATAGTTGTAACCCTCTTTTATAAAGTCTTTTTTAAAGATTAAAAAAGACTGAGTGCTGATCTTCCTCACTACCAAGCTAGAAAAGTCCTTATAAACATGTACTGCTGGAGGTTAAGCTAACGGGCACGCTAGTTTAATACAAATCGATTAAAACCTCTCAATAGAAGTTTTAATATCAAAAAAGATAAGTCGAGGTAATCATAGATGTATGAATTTAAGCATGAGTTTGAAAAGAAAGAGAAGAAATTTAAGCTATATCTACGCTTATTTATTATTTCTTCACTAATATATCTAAGTCTTAGCTATATGGACTTTTGGATTGGAAAAATCTCTGGTCTTCGCTTTGTTGTTAGTCTTTTATTTTATGTTTTTGTCCTTTATTTTGGTCTACGTAGGAAGTTATGGGCTGAGTGGTTCATTAAGTTTTTGGTCTGGATGAATATCATATGTCTGATAACAGTTATTTTAGTTAAGATTTTAGAATGATATAGCTATCAAAAAATGAGCTATCAAAAAATGCATTTTTTGATAGCTGATATTAAGCTAACGGGTACATTTAATGGAAGTATTTACTTGTTGTTTCAAGGTTCTATTTACATATTGAATATAGAGTAGTAGGTAAAAGAAGTGGAGAGGAAAAAATTGAGCAAGAAAGAACTTGTGCTGTATTTAATTTTAGGTTCGATTGTATATGGCGGAATAATTATTATATTAAATAGCTTTCTTTGGATCTTATTTTTTTTACTATTCATAAGTTTGTTAATCACTCTTAGGGTTTCCAATACAAATCATAGTTTCGGTAAACAATTTTTTAGCGTTTGTATTGGGCTTTTCTTTTTTGGGTGGATTGCTGTAATAATTATCTTGATGGTTAAAGTGTTGTTCATGTACTTGTACAGTCTATTAAGCTAACGGGATACGATAGTTGAACACCGAAAGGGCTGCCGCGTGAGCCCTTGTTAAGCTAACTGGCAGGATAGTTTAGTTAAAGGATGATTGGACGAAACTGCAACCTTATCCTATTTCCAGCGTCTTATTTATGCTCGTCTTCATGTAGGTGTAGTGGGTAAGTGAGAATTTTTCCATCGCCTAACCAGGAACAACAATTAGAAAAGAGGGTTGCTCAATGGTAAAAGGAATGTTTGTAGTATTTTTAAGCTTGTTACTATTAACTGCTTGTTCAACTCAACAGCAAAAGGCTGCATCATTGGCTGAGGCCATTGGTTCGGAAGGAATCGGCATTACTGAACTACAAAAAATCACTGACATTTCTAAACTTGATGGTATTACACCCGTAAGATATAAACTTGATAATACCTTAGACACCATTATGGTTTATAACTTTGGTTCCAAAGAAAAACGGGAACTTGGGCAAAAACACTTTCAAGAGCGTCAACAACTTCTCAGTTCCCATGCCCCGATTGTCTATGTGGCACAGAATTATCTAGTTCTTTATTACAGTGATGTTGATTCGAAAACGCAAACCCCCAAGTTGGCTGAAACGGAGTATGGAGAAAAACTTCAAAAAGCATTCAAACGAATCGGGTAGTCATGAATAAGGAAATTTATTGAGCTCACGGGGCACGTTAATTCAAAAAGCTACAGCAAAGGCAGCCGACCTAAGTGATCGGCTGCCTTTGCTCAACTAACGGGCAGGATAACGTAGTGATATACTTTCAGTGGAGGTGCTTGTATTGTTATAGGATTACCTCTCTTTTCTCTTGTAAAAAGCCTGATAACAACAACTCTGCTATAAAACAATCTCTCGGAAAAGGGTGCAGTGCATGAACAAAACGGATCGTTTGTTAGCCATAGTGCTTGAGCTGCAGCGTAACGAAGTGCTACGAGCCGAGGATTTGGCCGCTACATTTGAAACAAGCGTGAGAACCATCTACAGGGATATTCAGGCTTTGAGTGAAGCTGGCGTATCTGTGATAGGGGCGCCAGGGCAGGGATACTCTTTAATGGAGGGGTATTTCCTGCCGCCAGTCAGTTTCACGGTGGAAGAAGCAGTGACGTTACTCATCGGGACAGATTTTATCGAGCATTGGTTTGATGTCCACTATGGCAGTAAGTCTCGAACTTCTAGAGGGAAGATTGAAGCCATCCTGCCGGAACCGATCCGCAGTGAGGCATCCCGGATTCGCAAGAGCTTTCGTTTGCTTGCTTCCGCTGAAGATATAGCACGAATACAAGAGAAGACTTACTTGGAAGCGATTCGACGAGCGATACTGGAGGAAAGGAAAATAAGATTCCGCTATTCCAAAAGAATCGCCGAGGCTGATGGGAACCGCCAAAGTGTTCGTACGGTTGCTCCTTATGGACTTGTGCTTCATCAAGGGTCATGGGTACTCATTGCACGGTGTGAATTACGTCAAGACATCCGTCATTTCCGGTTGTCCCGGATGTCGGAGCTTATCGAGCTGGAAGCTAGATTTATGTTTCCAGCAGATTTCCATTTAGATGTATACCAGCCTCCAGACGATCGCGACGTCCGTGTGCGCATCTGGGTCCAACCTGACATTGCCGATAAGGTTAGGGAATCGAACAACTACTATATAGAAACCATAGAGGATCATACGGAAGGACTGCTGGTGACCTTTCGTGTTCGGCAGCCTGAGGAATTGCTGCATTGGGTGCTCGGCTGGGGAGGCGGAGTGGTTGTGCTGGAGCCGGAATCCTTCCGACATCGGGTTAGAAACGAACTGGAAAAAACGTTAAAACGCTACTGACATAATGGTGTCAGTAGCGTTTTTGTATACTTAGATAAAAAAATGACTAAAGGCGATGATATATGATGATTACAACAAAGTTAGCATTACAACGATTTGAGGAAACTGCGACACATTATATTCATGAACTGGATCAATTCAGTCTGGAGCAGCTGAGGCAAAAGCCAAGTGACAACGAGTGGTCAATCGGACAGATGCTTCAACATCTCATTAGCTCGGCACTTAATATGCAGCTTCGTAATATTGATCAATGCCTGATGCCAAGCCAAGATCCCCTGGTACCCCGAACGGAAAAAACCGAGGTTGGTGTGGCTATATTTGCTCAAGGAAGCTTCCCGCCCACTCGTATTCATGTTCCGCCATCCCCACAATATACTCCGGAGCAGCCGGAAAGCAAAGAGCATCTAATTCAAGGCTTACAGACTGTCATCCAGAGAATGAAGGAGATTGAACCTAGCCTTGAAAAAGTGTCCAAACAAAATACAGTGTCCCATCCGAGATTCGGTGGACTGTGCGCGGAGGAATGGTTTCTGCTTGTTGAAATGCACTACCATCATCATCTTCTGCAGCTGGACCGCTTAAAGCAAGGATTGGTACGGGAAGCGACGTAAACATTTATCAAAAAAGGAAGGGATTTCGAGGTATGCAAATGGATGAAATAAGCGAGCAAAGCCGCTTCTGGATTGGTGTCGTGTCCGCATCCCATGTGAAGTGTGGAGAGTTGGAGGGATTCGCTCAGCTCTGTCACGGCAAGTCAGCACCTTTACGTAAGATGCGAGCAGGCGATTGGTTGATCTACTATTCCCCGCGTACAGAAATGACGAAAGGGGCACCACTCCAAGCGTTCACCGCTATCGGGGAAGTGGATGATGATAAAGTCTACGAATATCAGATGTCTGAATCGTTTGTGCCATTCCGCAGAAATATCCGCTATATTTCATGCCGGGAGGTACAGATTAGAGATCTATTAGAACAACTTAGCTTCACTCGCGGGAAACGAAATTGGGGGTATTCCTTCCGCTACGGTCATTTTGAGATCGGTCGGGAGGACTTTTTGACAATTGCCAGTGCGATGCTAAAGTGACGGGTAGGATTGTGAAACTTTGATTATTTTTTATACGTCTAAGCAGATGAGATGTTTAAACAGATATTCGATCAAAGTTAAGGGGATGGTTACTATCCGTAACAGTATTATAATAGCTTTACCGATTCATTTTATGGCATGGGTTATCATTATTTGTTCGCTAACATTCGAGCCATTTAGTTGGTTTTTAATACCCAATGTAAATAACACTCCAGCGTTTATCACCGTTTCAAAATGGTTAGTTCAGTCTCTCATTGTTACTAACTTATTTGGTTATTCCGTTTATAAATTACGGACTAGTTCTAAACTATCCAAAACTGATTGGAGTATTATTTCTGTCCATATTGTTTTCTCAATTATTCATATTGTAGTTGTCAGTGCACTTATTATAATAATGGCTGGCTTTGAAGATTTATAGCGGGCGTTACTGAATTAACGGGCACGAGAGCTGCCGGCGAACGGCAGCTTTCATGATCCGCAAGATCAGGTATTTCAAACTTCCAACTAATCAGCAATATTCCGGGTATAGTATTCGATTATATCTTTGCGGCGAATAATACCGAGGAAGACGCGATCGGCGTCTACGACCGGAACGAAGTTCTGATCGGCCGCCAGCGCCAGCATATCGTCCAAATCGGCGCTGATCGCGACGCATTCGACTTTCATCCGTTTTTTGATGGAGACGACAGGAATTTCGTGCATTGTATCGAAGCCGAGGCCGGGTGTGGCTTTCAGCTGCCATAACAAATCCCCCTCGGATAGCGTTCCGAAATATAATCCATTGTCGTCCAAAATCGGAATGGCCGTATAGTGGCTCGCCTCCAATTTATCCATAGCTTCTTTCATATTAGAGGATGTCATGAGGTAAGAGACCTCGTTCTTGGGATATAGAAACGATTTGATGTCCATTGAATCACGCTCCTTTGGTATATTAAAACATATTTCATCGCTGGGCGCATGTGGAAGTGACTGGGGCATGCCTAACATTATTAAATAAAAGATACTGAAAGTTATGTCGAAAGACAATAACATAGTCCGAATTAACCGCAGTACTCCAATTATGTTATTTTAAAAAGTAAGTACTGTTTATATATAATTATAACAAAGGGGATCGATGCAATGAATTCATACTTAATGGTGAAATTATACCTGGATTTAGCGTCGGCAGCTTTAAGCTAGGTTGGGACATGGCTGAAGTTTTTAATGAAATTTCTTTCCTATGCCGTGTAATAGAAAACTCTTTTAAAGAGCAGTACCACATAATTGAACTTGAAATCAATAAAAAGTAAAATTTAAAATAGCCCTCCTTGTCTCTTTGTGAGATTGAGGAGGGCTATTTTATCATTTTAAATTAGAATCTTCTTGCTCCAGAGCCAAGGGATTGTTCTGCAATTTGAATTAAAGCTCTTGTGATGTTTCCACCAATAGTACCTGCATCACGAGTAGTCATATTCCCATTGTAACCATCTGCAGACCATTGAATTCCAAACTGTTGTGCTACCTCATATTTCATTTGGTCAAGTGCTGCTTGTGCTTGTGGAACGACTAAACTTTTTCTGCTCATGTATGTTCACTCCTTAACTGGATGTGGAGTTATTTTGTGGATTGTTTTGTTTTTTATACATCAATTTTTGGAATTAATACATACGTTCATTAACGTGTACCACATAGAAGGTGAAATCCCGGAAAATAGTCATTTCTTCAATCATAATCTCTTCGAGATCCCCGCTAGGAAATCCTTTGGCACTAACCACATGAATGGGAGTCTTATCGCGCGCGCGGAATCCAAGACGGAGATTGAGGACATTATTAAGGAAGATCCTTTCCATAAAAAAAACTCGCGGAATATACCGTTATTCCGTTCACGCCAACAATTTACACCGAGTCTCTGGCATCTTTGCTTGGCGGAGGTATATGATATGGATATAAATTGAAAGGGAGGATGAAATCACTGATGAGTTATGAAACCTATTTTCAAAACTTAAGGGAACAGCAGTTGGACGAGCTGAAGCAATGGTTGTCCATCCCGAGCATATCTGCCCTGTCCGCGCATAAAGCGGATATGAACAAAGCGGCCGAATGGCTTGCGGACACGCTCACCCGCGCGGGCCTCGAGAACGTGGAAGTGCATCAAACCGACGGCCATCCGATCGTGTATGCCGATCATCTTCATGCTCCCGGCAAACCCACTGTGCTGGTTTACGGCCATTACGACGTGCAGCCAGTCGATCCGCTGCATTTGTGGACGACGCCGCCCTTCGAGCCGGACATCCGGGACGGCAAGCTGTACGCGCGGGGCGCGACGGACGATAAAGGCCAGGTGTTTCTTCATATCAAAGCGATAGAAGCCATATTGAAGCAGGAAGAGCGGCTTCCGGTCAATATCAAGCTGTGCATCGAGGGCGAAGAAGAAGTTTCCAGCCGGAGCCTCCCCCCTTTCTTGACGACGAATCGGGACAAGCTGGCATCTGACGTCATCCTGATTTCGGACACATCGCTGCTCGAGCCGGGCAAGCCCGCCATCAGTACGGGACTTCGGGGATTGTGTTCGCTTGAGGTCACCGTGAACACCGCGAATACCGATTTGCACTCCGGAACATACGGCGGGGGCGTTCCCAACGCACTTCATGCCCTCGTCTCATTGCTTGCGACTTTGCACGATGATCGGGGCCGCGTAAGCGTCGACGGATTCTATGAAGGCGTGCCGGAGCTTTCGCCGCTCATGAGAGAAGAGTTCGCCAAGCAGATGCTGGATGAAGATCAATTGAAGGCAAGTCTCGGTCTTGACGCGTTGTACGGCGAAGAAGGCTTCTCCTTTGTGGAACGCGTCGGAGCGAGGCCGACGCTTGAACTGAACGGCGTTTACGGCGGTTTTCAGGGCGAAGGCACCAAGACGGTCATTCCGAAGGAGGCGCATGCCAAGATCACCTGCCGCCTAGTTGGAGACCAGGACCCGCAGGACATTCTGGACAAGATCAAACGGCATTTGCAGAAGCATGTTCAGCCCGGCGCGAAGCTGCAAATCAAAGACGGCGAGAAGGCCCGCGCTTTCAACATCGATCCTTCCGACCGGATGCTGCAGTTGGCTGCGGATGCTTACGAAGACGTCTACGGCACGCGCGCGCTGTTCACGAAAGACGGAGGATCGATTCCGATCGTCGCAACCTTCTCCCGCGAACTGGCGGCTCCTGTCGTTATGATGGGCTTTGGTCTTCCGGACGAGAATCTGCATGCGCCGAACGAACATTTTCATCTGGACAATTTCGACAAAGGGCTTCTGACGATCGTATCGTTCCTGAAGCGGTTATAGGTATGAAAAATCGCGAAGCGGCCGGCTTCGCGATTTTTTTTTGACCATCAGGCTGTTCAACGAAAATAAAGGATTAGACTGGAGATGGGCATTGAACTAACTGGCAGAATACTTCAGTAAGTATTAACTGTCTATACACTTCAATTTATACCGAATTACCTTATTAAATCTTAAACTTCCTGCACAAATTGATTAAATAACTTCGTTTATCGCAATCATGTCTCATGTTACTCTGGGGGAAGATCATCCATTAAGGAGGTTTTCAAGATAATGAACATGCCATATGAAGTACCGGAGCAGAAACAAGTAAGGGTCATCATCAATACTGATGCCAAATGTGAGGCGGACGATCAGTTTGCGATAGTGCATGCTATTTTATCTCCAAGATTACAAATCAAGGGGATAATCGGTGCCCATTTCGGTACTAGAAGCTTTACGTCCATGGAGGAATCGTATGAAGAAATATTGCATGTGCTCGATTTGATGGGGAAGCGTGAGGAGTATAATATTTTGCGTGGGGCACCACACAAAATACCTGATAAGTTCACGCTTGTTCCTTCAGAAGGCGCTGATTTTATCATAAATGAAGCGATGAAGGACGATCCACTGCCGTTATTTGTGACCTTTCAAGGGCCTCTGACAGATTTAGCTTCCGCCTAATTCGTGTATACCGGTACGTCGATTCGCGGTTCATATTAGAGGATCTTTACGCCAAATTGACATTGTTTGCACGTAACGAAGAACAGCTAAACAAATGATTAAAAGGCCTTGTCGTGGACAAATGCAGGAGGACAAGAATATATATCGTTTGCCGATTTGAAACAAGAACGTATAGTGAATTACACAATATTCATTAAGCTAACGGATAACGATAGTTGAACATATAAGGAGCAGTTTGCTGCTGATAAGCTCCCCTTACGGTAGACAGGTGAAATAATAAAACCTGCTACTGTAAGGGGAGCTTTTTCATGCTTAGACGGCAATATTCTGCTTCGGAGAAACTCAAAACTGAACAACCATATTTCCGTCCATATCGAGTTCATCCAATGCGAAAATATACCGATGTTTGTTTTGATATTTTTGGTAAATTTGTTTTGTAATAGTGCATTGGGCAGATTTGTAGATTTCGGTGATATGGTAGATTTAAGGTAAAAACAGTGGGAGTGAAGATTGATGATACGAAGGTTTATGCTTTTAGTTGGTGCCTTTCTGTTGCTGACGCTGCTTGTACCTTTTCAGGCAACTGCCGCGGAGGCCGGTACCGCGGTGGCAGCAGAGAGTTCAATGGTTGCAGGAGGATCGGGTCATACTCTCGCTCTAAAACAGGACGGAACGGTATGGGCGTGGGGAAACAATGAATCAGGCCAACTGGGCGATGGAACTACGATAGACCATTATACTCCGGTTCAAATGCAGGGTCTAGGTTCGGTTGTCGCCATCACTGCGGGTATTGAGCATAGTTTGGCACTCAAAAGCGACGGAACCGTCTGGGCGTGGGGAAACAATTATATTGGTCAACTGGGCGATGGAAGCACGACACACCGTTATACTCCCGTTCAGGTAACCAATCTAAGCTCCGTGGTCGCCATTGCTTCAGGCAGGTATCATAATTTGGCAATAAAAAGTGATGGAACGGTATGGTCATGGGGAGCGAATTGGAATGGTCAACTGGGCGATGGAAGCACGACAGATCGTTATACTCCCGTTCAAGTACAGGGACTCAGTTCGGTGATCGATGTTGCTGCGGGTCATGTCCATAGTTTGGCACTTAAAAGCGACGGGACCGTCTTGGCGTGGGGAAACAATGAATCAGGCCAACTGGGCGATGGAACTAAAACCGACCGTTATATTCCTGTTCAAGCACAGGGTATCGGTTCGGTGATCGACGTTGCTGCGGGCTCTTCTCATAGTTTGGCACTCAAAAGCGACGGAACCGTCTGGGCGTGGGGATGGAATGGTTCTGGTCAACTGGGCGATGGAAGCACGACAGATCGTTATACTCCCGTTCAAGCGCAGGGTCTCGGTTCGGTGGCAGCGATAGCAGCGGGCGTGGGAGGGGCGAATACGCTGGCGCTCAAAAGCGATGGAACCGTCTGGGCGTGGGGACATAATTATTCTGGCCAACTCGGCGATGGAACGACGACCAACCGTTCTTCGCCCGTTCAAGTAACCAGTCTCGATTCGGTGTTCGCCATCGCGGCGGGTAATGCGCATAATTTGGCAATAAAAAGCGATGGAACGGTATGGTCATGGGGACTGAATAACAATGGCCAACTCGGAGATGGAACCACGATAGACCGTTATACTCCCGTACAAGTGATCGGTCCTGAAGCGCCAAAATGGCCTGAAGGCGACGTGCTGACGGTTACCGATGTGACTTATAACAGCGCACAGCTGAATTGGCAGCCGGCCACGGATGAAACGGGTGTAGACAAGTACTTGGTATACCAAGAAAACACGCTGCTGGCTACCCTTAACGGGGATGTGAACAGCTATGAAGTGAAGGGGCTGTCTCCAACTTCGTCCTACCTCTTTTCACTGGCCGCCGTTGATGCCGATGGCAACCAAAGTGTGAAAAAAGAAGAGTTGGTCACTACTGTTGCGTATAATCCAGTACCCAAAGCAGAAATGCTGCTTTACCGGTTTAACGGAACCATTCTCGACTTTGACCAAAGCCGTATTTTGTGGAAGCAAACCGGCAATAAGGTGCTCTGGCTGTACAACCGAACGGATGGAAGCCAAGTAAAGGTTCACGATGCCACCGGGTCTAATTATACGATAGGCTGGCCGCAAGGATTGGACGGTTCAACTTATGGTTACCCTGACGCATGGAAGGCGGCACCAGCGAAATTGTCCGCCGAAGGCGTTGTTTATACTTTATGGTACTCGTCAGTGCCCTCGACGTACTATTGGAAGGACGGTACGGTTCAAGAGGTTCATGGGGGCAGGTCGCCTGACTTTATGAACGAAGTAAAAGGGAATTATGCGGTATTAATTGACAGCGTTGTGAATGTAAAGACGGGAGAGTACTATAGATTGCCTAATGCGTATTTTCAAAATAGGAACTCATTTGATCTGTCGGCTGACGGTACGGTCGTTTATGAGTATCTTAACGGCTACGCCCGCCAGCTCCAAGACGGTACGATGACAACGTATTTGCCGCCTTCACCCGAATACCCCAATACATATCAGGGGCCTTTGACGGACGGAAAAAACATACTCTACAGCGCACTCATAAAGTATGACGGAAGTTATTCCAAGTGGTCGCTCCGCGTTCGCAGCGCCGATGGCCAGATTACCACGATTGCCTTGAACCCTTATCAAGGAGCAGCAGATTATTCTGGCGATCCAAGAAAATCGTACCAGATCAACAACGGATGGATTGCCTATAAGGAGTATAACAAGGAAACAGAGCGCTGGATCTTGTATGTCCGGTCGCAGGAAGGCGTGACAAAACAAGTTTATGCAGCCCCTAAATGGCGGACGTTGACAGGCGTGCCTCTCTCCATCAAGCAGCTGGCACCGGACGGCACGGTAGCGTACACGTTTAAAGACACAACTTACCTTTATTCCGCCCAAGAGAGCAAACTCTTGTATTCCTTCAGCGGCCCGGGAGAGTTTCACTACCGGGAGCATGTCATAAGCGGTCCTGGAGGCGAACAATACCGGTATGGCGCATGGTACCGGATTGACGGCGGTTCATTGTTTGAGATTCATCCGAACCAACTCCAGCTTTCCGATTCCAAAACTTATCAAGCCGGCGGATCTAATTATGAGTTTTCGTTATATTACGGGTACATTTCGACCTCAGGACAAGAGTTGAGTGGATCTTGGAGCCCCCCTGAAGGTTTCCATGGAGTCGTTAAGGTCTCCATGATTTCCCCGGAAGGGGAAGATTATGACCTTAGTCTGGATACCGTGGGCGGGGGTAACCGATTGCCGGAAGATACGACGGAACTCCCAGACGGTACCGAGTACAGTGCTGCCGAGGTGCCCGGAGGTTACAGAGCAGAGTGGAGCGTTAGGGGACATACGGACAATGATTACAGTCAGGATAAGAAGGTTTTCGTCTATGTGAGCGTCAAATATGACAATCACTGAAGATACCGTTCGCATATCCCCGGGCCTCCAGAAGCCTTTCCTTCTGAGGTCCCTCCCCCTCTTCGAACAGCCGAAAACCGTTCTTCAGTCTGCTGAACTATCGGGCAGCAGCGGCAGTCCAGGGCTTCAATTCGTATTATTAGGTCAACCAGAGATTTCTGGTTGGCCTTTTTTCTTAGGCGTCATATGATGGCGGCCATCTGGCTTCTGAGAAAGCCCCTATTTCCGCTGCATAAAGGCAGATCTTAAAAAATGGCTTGAAGGACAAGGCGCCAAACTTATAGATGTAAAGATAGCTTAATGGCCGTGTAGAAACTAAACTAAACCTGTCGAACAATTTAGACATATAAAAAAATGAGGAGGGTTTTAATGAAAAAGTTTATTCCGCTGCTGGCAGTACTTTCTTTATCGTTTGTATTGGTTTTAAGCGGGTGCGGTTCGAAAGCTCCAGATGCCGGCAATCATGAGGGCAACGGCAGCGCTGAACAAAATGTGACATTACGAATTGCAACTGTAAATAACCCGGATATGACCATTATGAAAGAAATGTCCAGCGCATTTACGGAAGAAACCGGCATTAAATTGGAATTCGTAGTTCTTCCGGAAAATGATCTCCGGGAAAAAGTAACGACGGATGTAGCCATGAAAGCAGGCATGTTCGACATCGTTACGATCGGTACCTACGATGCTCCGATTTGGGCGAAAAATGAATGGATTGAACCTCTGACGCCGCTGGTGGACAAGATGTCCGAGCAAGAGAAGAAAGATTACGATCTTGAAGACATTTTCCCTTCCATCCGCAGCGCTCTCTCTTATCAAAATCAAATGTATGCGTTTCCTTTCTACGGGGAAAGCAGCATGATTTATTATCACAAAGAAATGCTTGAGAAAGCCGGCGTGGAGATGCCGCTGCACCCGACATGGGATCAAGTGCGAGATATCGCCATTAAAGTAAAAGCGGCAAACAACGTACCGGGCATCGTGCTTCGGGGACTTCCGGGCTGGGGAGAAGTAATGGCGCCGCTCAATACCGTCATCAATGCGTTCGGCGGATCTTGGTACGACATGAACTGGAATGCGCAGTTAACAAGCCCGGAGACGAAGAAAGCCGTTCAGTTTTACGTGGATCTGTTAAAGGAAGCCGGTCAACCGGGCGCATTCAGCACGGGCTTTACAGAGGCGCTGACCCTGCTTTCGACTGAAAAAGCAGCGATGTGGTACGACTCAACAGTAGCTGCGGGATTCCTGAACAATCCGGAATCTTCCAAAGTAGCGGGTAAAATCGGATATGCGTTTGCACCTTCCGGGGCGAAGGACAATAACGGCTGGTTATGGGCTTGGTCGCTAGGAATTGAAAGCGCGAGCAAACATAAAGAAGAAGCATTCAAATTCCTTACATGGGCAACGAGCAAACGCTATATCGAACAAGTAGGGGAGTCGAAGGGATGGGTTGTAGCGCCTCCGGGAACCCGTAAATCGACGTACGACAATCCGAAATACAAAGAAGCGGCTCCTTTTTCCGAAATTGTATTGCAATCGATGGAGAACGCCGACTTCACGAAGCCGACTGTAAATCCGGTTCCTTACCAAGGGATCCAATATCTCGCGATTCCGGAATATCAACAGCTCGGCACTTCTGTAGGCCAAGATATTGCAACGGCCATTGCAGGCAAAAAATCAGTGGATGAAGCACTCAAAAATTCACAAAGCTTAGCGGAACAAATTGCAACCTCCGGAGGATACAAAAAGTAATCGGAATAATGGCGGAGGGGTTTCCCCTCCCTCATTCACCGGTGGAATGGAGAACCTATGAAATCGATCGAATTAAGCTCAGCTCCAAAGCTTCAGTCGTCCAGCAGCAAGGTAACGACGCCGCCGATCAGAAGGCTGCTCTGGCCAAGTATTATTTTTGTCGCGCTCGTAACGCAAATCCCGTTTCTTGTAACCATTTATTACAGCTTTCTGGACTGGAATCTTATGCGGCCGGATAAGGGTGCGAAATTTGTCTGGTTCGCTAATTTCAAAGCGATCTTTACAGGGGTCGAATTTTATACGGTTTTGGGCAATACGTTCATTTTAACCGCTTGTACATTGTTGTTGTGTCTCGTATTCGGCCTGGGGTTAGCTTTATTGATGAACCGGGATTTTCTGGGCAAAGGCTTGCTGCGGACAATATTCGTCGCTCCCTTCTTCGTCATGCCTGCCGTCTCGGGCATCATCTGGAAAACGGCGATCTTAAATCCCAATTTCGGTATAACCGCTTATTTTGCGGGGAAGATGGGGCAGGATGCGGTGGACTTTCTAGGTTCTTATCCGCTGCAGACGATCATCGCTTTGGTCTCGTGGCAGTGGATCCCGTTTTTTATGCTGATCATCCTTGCAGGACTTCAATCTGTCCCTAAGGATGCGATAGAAGCGGGTATGATTGACGGCGCCTCGATCTTTCAGAGATTTATGTATGTCGTCCTTCCGCACTTGCTGCGTTATATCGAAGTTGCGATGCTGCTCGGACTGTTGTTTATTATGCAAACATTTGGAGAGATTTATGTTACAACCTCGGGCGGGCCTGGCTATTCGTCCACAAATCTCCCGTTTTATGTATATCGTGTAGGCTTTAAAGGGTGGGATATCGGCGGAGCATCGGCCATCGGCGTCGTTATCGTTATCATTACATTGATATTATTAAAGTATCTCTTCAAGTTTTTGAGGAGAACGTTCCGAGGTGAGTTAACATGAAAAAGCTGCTTGCGGTTCTATTGACGACATTTACGTATTTGGCAGCTTTTATCTATTTTTTTCCCTTGCTGTGGATGTTTATTACCGGCTTGAAAAATGAAGGCGAAGCCGTCATTATGCCGCCCTCCATTATTTTCAATCCGACGCTGGACAATTATAAAATTGTGTGGGGCTCGGGAATCGGTACCTTTTTGGGCAATTCCGCAATTATTGTCATCATATCTACGGTACTCTCTTTAATTTTGGGCGTATCCGCCGCATATGCCTTATCCATGTTCCGTATGAAGAAAGCGGATGACATTTTGTTCTGGTTCATTTCAACGAAAATGCTTCCTGCTGTAGGCGTCATTATTCCCGTCTACATCATCTTCAAAAAGCTTGGATTATTGGATTCGCACCTGGCCCTAATCGTTCTTTATACCGCAATGAATATCCCGCTCGCCGTCTGGATGATGCGTTCGTTCTTCAAAGACATTCCTTACGAAATCATTGAGTCCACGCAAGTCGACGGCGCAACGGGACTGCAAGGCTTTTTGAAAGTGACGCTTCCTTTGGTGAAGCCGGGGGTCATTTCCACCGGACTGCTCTGTTTTGTATTTGCTTGGAATGAGTTTCTGTTCGGCGTCAATTTGACCTATACCGATTCCTCGACGATGCCGGTGTTTATGGCTTCCTTTATGACGCAGGAAGGGTTGTTTTGGGGGAAGATGTCCGCAGTGGCGACTACCGCCGTACTGCCGTCGATCATACTGGGATGGTTTACGCAGAAGCAATTAGTGCAAGGGCTTACGATGGGCGCAGTTAAAGGATAACGGCAGCGGTAGGGATATGCGGAACAGACATTCACATTTATAAAGGGGAATTCATTTCTCCTTATCCGATTATTCCGGGGCATGAATTTTCGGGCGTCGTCCATGAAATCGGGGAAGGCGTGACCGGCTTTCAAGTCGGAGACCGGGTGACGGCCGATCCGTCCCTTTACTGCGGCAATTGCGAATACTGCCTGACGCATCGCAGCAACCAGTGTGTGAACTGGAACGCGCTTGGGAATACAGTTAATGGATCTATGGCGGAGTATGTGGCGGTTACGGTTAGAAACGTGGTTAAAATTCCGGATACGATGAGCTTTGAGGAAGCGGCGTTCATTGAACCAATGGCATGTATCGTGCACGCCCTTAACCGTCTTCAAATACAAGCGGGCAACCGGATTCTCCTATTTGGAGCGGGAGCGATGGGGCAACTGCTGATTCAATCTGTCGTTAGAACGGGAGCTTCGCAGTTGGCAGTTGTAGACGTATCGGCGGCGAAATTGGACATGGCCTTGCAATTTGGCGCGACCGAGGGCATTTTATTCGATCAGCTCGATACTTTTGCCAAGCAAAATCCGAATGGATTCGATATTGTTATCGATGCTACCGGAATCCCGGCCGTCATCGAGAAGGCATTGACGTTTATGGGATCGACAGCTAAATATTTGCAATTTGGCGTTACTCCGGAAGATGCATCAATCCGTATTAATCCGTTTACGTTATACCATATGGATTGGACGATCTTGGGCTCCATGGCCATCAATCAAACGTTCCTGCCTGCCTTCAATTGGATTAAAGGAAAAAGGATCGATACCGCTCCTGTCGTATCTAAAGTGATTTCACTTGAAGAAATGCCTGCCTTTTTGGCGGGCCCAAGAGATGCAGCGCTCATGAAGGTTCAAATTCAACTTTAAAGCGTATACGGAGCCGGGATCTGTTTCATAACAGCATCCCGGCTTTCAGGCACTCCTTGAGCAAATTCCAATTCGCGCCAAAAAACCCTTGTAGATTATAATATAACTAGTAAATGCGAGGGGATGACTTAAGTTGAGACTAAATTCTAGACAAGAACATATTCTGCTGCTGCTGCTGGAATCTCCCCAAACGTTGACGCTTAAAACGATTTCCGAAAAGTTAGATTTGAGCATACGAACCGTTCAACGGGAAATAGAAGCATTGGAAGAGACGATCCATAATAACGGCTTATTGCTGGCCAAAAGAGCGGGAACCGGTCTATGGCTGGAGGGTACGGAAGATTCCAAGCAAAGGCTACTGCAAGTCATTCAGTCCAGCAAGCCCGTTCAAATCTTCACGCCTGAAGAACGCCAGTTTATACTCCTGCAGCAGCTGCTTTCTAATAACGAACCGCAGAAACTATTTTATTTCAGCAATTTACTCAATGTTACCGATGCAACGATCAGCAATGATTTAAACCGGTGCGAATCGTGGTTTTTAAAGCATCATTTGAAATTGATCAGAAAGCCGGGTTTAGGCATATACGTAGAAGGGCAGGAGCAGCAGACAAGGCGGGCGATTTTGAACCTCATTTATCAAAACTGCAGTCAGGACCAACTGCTGGACATCCTCTCCGCACAAACGGATCCGTCTCAGGATAAAGTGAAGCTGGAAATGACCGTCCGCAATAAAATGTTAAATTTCATCGATACGGCAATCATCGAAAAAATTGAGAAGATTATTCAGCTAACTGAGCATCAGTATGGCTACAAGATGACGGATACCGCTTACGTTGGTCTGATTATTCATATTGCGCTCGCTATTCATCGTCTGCAAAATGATGAAGGAATATCGTTCAACCAGCCAACCTTGGAGAAATTGAAAGAAACGAATGAATTTGCTTGGGCGGCACATATAGCCGAAGAGCTAAGCGCGCAGCTGTCGATTACCATTCCTGAGAATGAAATCGGTTATATTTGTACGCATTTGCTGGGTGCGAAAGCAACAAGGCTGAATTCCGCCGCTGCGGATTACCCGAGCAGGGTTGAACATTTCGTTCAAAATATGGTCAGCATTGTCGAACAGGAATTGAAAACCGATTTAGGCAACGACAGCTCATTAATCGAGCATCTCATCGTCCATTTAGAATCGGCCATAAACCGAATTCAATACAATATGGACATTCGCAATCCGTTACTTAATCATGTTAAACAGAAATACCCTGCGATCTTTCAAGCGTCTTCCAAAGCGGCTGACTTTTTGGCGAAGCAATTGGACAAGCCGGTGCCGGAAGAAGAAACGGGATATTTAGCCATGCATTTTGGAGCGGCCGTGCTGCGCAAAGCCGGTTCGAAAAATAACCGGAAACGAATTTTGCTCGTATGTGCGAGCGGAATGGGAACTTCGAGGTTACTGGCGGCACAGTTAGAAAAAGAGCTGCCGCAAGTCGAAGTCGCAGATACCGTTTCGTTGCTTCAAATTGACGAGATGCTGCAGAAGCTGAATGATATTGATCTGATTATTTCGACAGTACCTTTTCAACATAAAGACTATGATGTCGTCGTTGTAAATCCGTTGTTATCGCCGGATGAATTCATTCGTATAGAAGAACGCTTAAATCAAGTAGCCGAGAAGGACCCGGCTCTTCTGAAGAAGCAAGAGGTTAATTTAGAAGGGATCATGCTGAAGCTGAAGCATTACGGCGACGCTTTATTTCAATTGCAAAACTATGTTTATATTACACAATTGAACAAAGCGAAAAAGAAGGAAACGGTGATTGACTATATTGCTTCTGAGCTTCCTGAATTTGTTCTCGATAAAGATCCCAAAAAATTGAAGCAGGATCTTAACGAAAGAGAGAAGCTGGGCGCATGGATTATGAAAAATGCCGGTCTTGCTATGCTCCATTGCCGAAGCGAAGCGATGCAAAAAATGTGTGTTTGTGTCGTGAAGTGTGATAAGCCGGTGCGCTGGATGCATCAGGAGAAGGCCGCCCAAGTAAGCACGGTCTTAGTGCTGCTCGCGCCAAAGCAATCGCCCAAGGAGCATATCGAAATGATTAGCGAAATTAGTGCGGCTTTGGTGGAAGACAGCTTTGTTCATACGCTCACTAAGGGGATGGAAGACGATATCGTGGAACAAATCAAAACCGTTGTAGGGAAGGGCTATTTGAAAAAAATTGACAATGCATTACGGGGGAAGACATGAGGACATTAGAGCGCGTTGGAAGGCATTTAAGCACAGTGGTTTTTCAAAATATTACCGCGCTTATGTCGCTCGGGCTAATAAGAATTTTTTTCAGTCCGATGGGATGGTTTCCAAATCCTCATATTTACCAAATCGTCAATCCCGCTCTCTATTATTTGGTTCCGACTTTGTTTGCCTATACCGGAGGGAAATTGATCGGGGGACAGCGGGGGGGCGTTACCGCCGCTTTCGTAACGATTGCTACGGCAGTTGGTGAATTAAATGGCTTTTCATTAATTCTCCCGGCCTTGATTATCGGGCCTTTAATCGGTTTTTTCATCAAAAAAACAGACATGCTGTTAGAAGGGCGTATCCCGATCGGGTTTGAATTGCTGTTTTATAATGCGGCGGCGGGCATCGTCGGCTGTTTATTTTCTTTTTTGTTTTTACAATATTTCGATCCGCTCTTTATTCGGATGATGAAAGTATTCGTATCCGGCATTCAGTATTTAGTGGAGTCTAATTTGCTGCCTTTGCTTGCGATTATTATCGAGCCAGGGAAAGTGTTATTTTTCAACAATGCGATTAATCATGGCATATTGGAGCCGCTTGGAATATTGCATGCCAAAGAAAGCGGGAGCTCCATCTTCTTTCTTATGGAATCAAACCCCGGACCGGGGCTTGGTTTGCTCTTGGCCTATTATTTCATTATGAGACGGCAAGATAAAAAAATAGGGAACATTAAATCGTCAACGATCATTCATGCCCTTGGCGGGATTCATGAGGTGTATTTTCCCTACGCTCTTATGAATCCTTTCGTCATTATTGCATTAGTGCTGGGGGGGCTGACGGGAAATCTTATTTTTGTGCTGCTTCATGCCGGCTTAGTTGCGACCCCTTCCCCCGGGAGCGCAATTCTAATGTTAATCATGGCGCCGATGAGCATGCAGCTGCCGGTGCTGACGGGGTTTGCCGCATCGGCGGTTGTCAGCTTTTCATCGGCGCTGCTTATCCTTTCCAGACAACCGGGAAATGAAAACGAAGAAGAAAGCGACAGGGCCGAAGATGTTATTGTCATAAACAGCAAAATAGGCGAGATTCGAAAAATTATATTTGCATGCGATGCGGGAATGGGCTCAAGTGCGATGGCTGCGGCCATGCTTAGAAAAAGAACGGTAGATTGGGAGCGGGAATTTACGATTGAAAATGCCTCGATTGAAGAAATACCGGCAGATGCAGATGTCGTTGTAGTAAATAAACATTTACTTGCAAGGGCACAAGTTGTCGTTCCGGATGCGGAGTTCTGGCCGGTCTCTTCGTTTGTCGATGAAGATTTCTATGATCAATTGGTGAGCCGCCTGTCTGACATGAAGGAAGCGTAAGTGATCAAGGGAAGCGGCAATATGACGAGATGAAGCAAGAAGTAAGGGCCTGTTCAATTAAGCTGTTGACTTTCAGAGGAAAAATGAATATGATAGTTAATGTAACCGATTCCAGTAACCGATTTCATTACAAAAAAAGTAAGATTTCGAGCGCATCGTTTAAAAAATCGACTTTTTTTAAAAGCAATCAGCTATCTCGCCTTCTTGGCGAGTTTCTTTTGACCCTTTATGGAACCGGTTCCGTAAACCGGTTTCTGAAACCGTTACACCTATATCAATCGTTTCAAAGGAGAGTGAGCGAATGGCATCTGTTATTGTAACCACCTCGGCATTCGGAGCTGATCAAGTGATGGAGCGCGGCCAGCTGCATTTTGTACAGATCGTTGCTGATGCGGGAGGAAATGGCATTGAGATAAGACGTGAATTGTTTGCGAATGAACCGTTTCCTTTGAAGGAGCTCAAAGATGTTATCCATAAGCATCAGCTAATGGCTGTATATTCGGCACCGGAACAGATTTGGGAGGAAGACGGCAAATTAAACTCGGAGGGGATAAGGGCCACCATCTTGGAGGGGGTATCAATCGGTACCTCGATTATAAAGATGCCGCTTGGAAACTATAGGCCGGACCACTCGGACTTGCAATTGCTGAAGCACATACTCGGGGAATATAACCTCCATGACAGCGGCATTCAATTTACGGTAGAAAACGACCAAACCTATTGCGGAGGCCGCATAGAAAAATTATGCGAATTTCTTACCCGCTGCAAAGAGAACGATGTACCGGTCAAAATGACCTTTGATATCGGGAATTGGATATGGACGGATACGAATAGGTTTGATGCTGCCGAGCAGATGAAGGAATATGTCGTTTATATCCATTGCAAGCATGTTGTACAGAAATCGGGTATCAACCATACTTTGCCTTTGCCGTCAGCCTTGAATGCGGATTGGCGCGAGCTGCTCTCGGTCTTTCCCGCCGATATCCCGAGAGCGATAGAATTTCCCCTTAGCGGAAGCGATATTACGGATACAACTGCGGAATATGTTCAGCTTCTGGCACATGCATAACGAAAGTGAAACGGAGCCGCAACGATAAAAAGGAGATGATCGATATGAGGAAATATGATGTGATTACTTTTGGCGAAGCGATGGCTATGTTTATGGCTGATGCGGCAGCGCCGCTTCATCAGGTGGAGCATTTCACACGCAGCCTGGCGGGTGCGGAAACGAACGTGGCAATCGGACTTTCCAGACTGAATTACCAGGTTAGCTGGGTAAGTCAGGTAGGAGAAGATGCGTTTGGCCAATTTATAAAAGAAGCTCTGAATAAGGAAGGGGTAGATGATTCGCATATTTATACGGACTCCCGTTACCCTACCGGTTTTCAACTCAAATCCAAAGTGCTGGCCGGCGACCCGCAGGTGCAGTATTACCGCAAAAACTCCGCAGCAAGCCATATGGGAATCGAACAGTTTTCCGAAGAGCATTTTTTATCCGCGGGCCATCTGCATGTAACAGGTATTCCGCCTGCCCTGTCTGAGAGTATGCGCGGCTATACGGAGAAAGCGGTATCGGTCATGAAGAACGCCAACCGGACCATATCGTTTGATCCTAATCTGCGGCCTCAGCTGTGGGACAGCAAGCAAACGATGATTTGCGAAATCAACCGTTTGGCGGCTGAAGCAGACTGGGTGCTGCCCGGTTTTGCTGAAGGAATCATTCTTACCGGCTATCAGACCCCACAGGACATTGCGGCCTATTATTTGGATAAAGGTGTAAAGGCAGTGATCATTAAGCTGGGAGAAGAAGGTGCGTATTACCGGACTGCTGCCGGCCAGGAAGCGGTAATACCTGGATTTGCGGTAGAGAAGGTAGTCGACACTGTAGGGGCGGGTGATGGATTTGCAGTAGGTTTTATAAGCGGTATGTTAGATGGTTTGACTCTAATGGAAGCGGTTACGCGGGCTAATGCGATTGGCGCGCTGGCGGTCATGTCGCCGGGGGACTCGGATGGGCTCCCAAGCAGGGAAAAACTGACGGACTTTGTCCGTAAACAAAGGAGAGAAGAAGTATGCTGACCAATAAAGGTTCCATAGCTCCGGGCAGATGGTGGAGACTGATTCCAATCGTTTTCATTACGTATAGTTTGGCTTACTTAGACCGTGCGAATTACAGCTTCGGGGTGGCTTCGGGCATGGCGGAGGATTTAGGCATTACCTCATCGTCCGCCTCTCTTCTGGGGGCATTATTTTTTCTCGGCTACTTCTTCTTTCAAATTCCGGGCGCGCATTATGCCGAGAAGAAAAGCGCAAAAAATCTCGTATTTTGGTGCTTAATTCTATGGGGTCTTTGTGCGACGGCTACGGGCTTGGTCACAGATATTAAATGGTTGTATGCGATTCGATTTTTGCTCGGTGTAGTCGAAAGCGTCGTCATGCCCGCCATGCTCGTACTACTAAGCCACTGGTTCACCAAAAAAGAACGTTCAAGAGCGAATACGTTTCTCATTTTAGGGAATCCGGTTACGGTTCTCTGGATGTCCATCATTTCCGGCTATATCGTAAAAGCTTTGGATTGGCGCTGGATGTTCATTATTGAAGGCCTGCCGGCCGTAATCTGGGCATTCTTCTGGATCAAGCTGGTACAGAGCCGCCCGAAAGAGGCAAAGTGGCTGTCCGAGCAAGAGAAGACCGATCTCGAAGAAGAACTGCAAAAAGAACAGTCGAATGTTAAGCCGGCGAAAAACTATCGCTCAGCTTTGACATCGCCGAAGGTGATTGCACTGGCTTTGCAATATTTTTTCTGGAGTATCGGTGTGTACGGCTTTGTACTATGGCTGCCCTCCATCATTAAAGCGGCTTCTAATAAAGGAATTGTAGCTTCAGGATGGCTGTCCTCCGTTCCCTATATATTCGCTATTATATTTATGATCTTAATCTCGTATTTGGCTGACCGCAGCCAGCAGAGAAAAATATTTATTTGGTCTTCTCTATTAATCGGCGCTATTTCGTTTTGTCTGTCCTTTATCATCGGTTCTTCGAACTTTTGGCTCTCTTTCACCATGCTCGTTATAGCCGGTGCAGCTATGTATGCGCCATACGGTGCTTTCTTCGCATTTGTTGCCGAAAGCGTGCCGCGCAATGTCGCTGGAGCAGCTATGGCACTCGTAAATAGTATGGGAGCGCTAGGCTCCTTTGTGGGAGCGTATGTCGTAGGCTATTTGAACAGCTCAACCGGAAGCCCGGCTGCATCCTATGTGTTCATGGGAGCTTCGCTGCTCGTTTCTGTTGTTCTGACATTGCTCGTGAAAGAAACCAGGCTCGCGCATAACGAAAATAGGAAGGAAGACTACAAGCATGAATATTCAACTGGCATTAGACCGCTTAACGATTAAACAAGCCGCTCAGGCTGCCGCCCCCGTCGCCGCCTATATCGATTGGCTGGAAGTCGGTACATCGTTAATTAAGGAATTCGGCATGGACAGTGTAAGAGCGTTAAAGCAGGCTTACCCGGATCATTTGATCGTAGCGGATGCCAAAACCTTCGATAACGCCGTATACGAGTTTGAAATGTGCTATGAGGCTGGAGCGGACATGGTAACTGTAATGGGTGCGGCGCCTCTGGTTACGGTAGAAGCGTGTATGAACGTTGCGGAAAAACGCGGAAAAAAAGTGATGATCGATCTGCTTCATACGCCTGAGGCGCAAGTAAAGCAGCTTACCGATTATTCCAAAGCGATCTTTTGTGTTCATGTCAGCAAGGATCAGCAGGAAATACAAGGTGGCGCGCTCAGCGGGGGCGGCGGTCAAGTGCCGGATTGTCTGGCCCTCAATAAAAGCTTTAAGCTTGCGTTTGCCGGCGGAATTACCGAAGACTCGATCCGAGAGCTGATCCCGTATGAGCCTTACGCGGTTATTATTGGCTCCGCGATTACAAAGTCAGAGAATCCGGTGCTGGCTGCAAAAGCTTTCTCCAAATTCAAAAGGAGGTAAACATACATGAATAAGATTCAATCGATTTTACAGGAAATGCAGGGCGTTCTGGACTGTCCGGAAGTAGGCGGATGGGAGCAGATCGCAGCCGTACTTTCAGGAAAGCGGATTTTTGTAGTCGGCGAAGGACGGTCGGGACTGATGGGCAAATCCTTTGCCATGCGGCTTATGCATTTAGGAGCGGAGGTTTACGTAGTCGGGGAAACGATTACGCCTTCAATCGCCCAAGAAGATATACTCGTTGCCGTCTCAGGATCCGGTACCAGCAAACAAACGGTATGGGTGGCTAATAAGGCGAAAGAGCTGGGTTGTACCGTCATTGCGATGACAACGGACCCTTCCTCAGCGCTGGGAGCGCTTGCCGATTGGATCGTCCACGTTCCTGCCGCAACCAAATACCGCAGGGCTAACGAGAGCGCAAGCATCCAACCGCTTGGTTCGTTATTCGATCAATGCGCTCATGTTTTGTTTGACGCGATCTGTTTGCAATATGCTTCCTTTCAACTCGAAGATAACAGCTCTGCCTTTCAGCGACATTCCAATATGGAATGAAATGGGAAAGTGGCTTGACTTCTCACATCCCAGTCGAATAGAATAGTTGATGTAATCGGTTTCGTTAATCGGTTTCAGTAACCGATTAACGGAACCGATTGCAATTCAGAGAGACAGGATGATCGATTAGATGGAAGAAGTGAATAGTAAGCCATCAAAGCCATTCCACCGTTCAACCATAGATGATGTTGCCCGCGGGGCAGGCGTATCCAAAACGACAATATCGCGGTATTTGAGCGGACAGTTCGATTCCTTGTCCGAACAAACCCGTAAAAGAATTGAAGAAACGATTGCAGCGCTTAAATATAGGCCTAACCGTATGGCCAGAGGTCTCAAAAGAGATAAAAGCTTCACCATTGGCATGATCGTTGCAGATATTACAAACCCCTTCTCCACCTCTATTCTGCGCGGCGTTGAAGATGTTTGCACTAAAAATGGCTATTCCCTAATGGTATGCAACACGGACAATGATCCGGAGAAAGAAAAAGAGTATATCATGATGCTGCAGGCGCATCGGATTGACGGCCTGATCATCAATTCTACCGGCCAAAACAATGAATATTTGCATGAGCTCGCTGAAGAAAAAATACCGATCGTGCTTGTTGACCGCAAAGCGCCAGAGCTTAATTTCGATACGGTAGTGACAGATAATGTCCAAGCTACAACGTCAGCGCTTCAGTTTTTTTTGCAGCAAGGCTACGATAGAATCGCCTTTTTCACGCAGCCGATCGGCATGGTCAGTTCCCGTTCCGAACGTGCAGGTACGTTTCAACAAATGCTTGAAACAGCGAAACACCCCAGCACGGCCGACATTTATGAGGCGGATATCCGGACGGAAGGGCAGCTGGAGCAAAAGATCGATGAATATTTGGCAAACTCAGAGGGGCAGTTCAGAATGCTGTTTGCCGCTAATGGTGTCATGCTGCTTAAAATATTAAATATTTTTCAGCGCAAGCAAATTCGCATTCCGGATGATATCGGAGTTGCCTGCTACGATGATCTGGATTGGGCCCCCGTCATTGGACCGGGAATCACGACGATAGCTCAGCCTACTTACAGCATCGGCGTCAATGCGATGGAGCGCGTTCTCGCCAGAATTACAGGCGATCAATCGCCGGGCGTACTTATTGCGCTGCCGGGCTCGTTGAATGTTAGAGGATCGACTCCTGCAAAAGGATAGAAAATAAAGGCTGTTCACTCGCCTGCATTATATGGAATAAACGCCAGGCGCCGGAAGGCGCCCGCAGGCTGTCGAGAAACCTCGGCAGCTTTTTTTTATTTTCCCGGCTGTGGCTGCAGCCTGTATTGCCTTGGGCTTACACCGTAGAAGGCGCTGAAATGCCGCGTAAACGGATGGATGGAGGTATATCCGAGCCTTTCGGCAATAGCGGTTACGCTGAGCCCGCTTTCCAGCAGCAGATGGGAGGCGCGTCTCATGAGCAATTTGTGATGGTACGCTTTTGGGGTAAGTCCCGTTTCCCGTAAAAATAAGGCATGGAAGTACGTTCGTTTCAAGCCGCAGAACTTCCACCAGGACTCGACCGGTTCCCGCTCCTCCGGATGGCCGTTAATATGGGCAAGCAGCCGGACGATTCGGTAATCGGTAGGCTGATGCGTATGAATTGTGTTGTACCAGTTAAGGAGCCATGCATAGAGCAGGCTGTTTACCATTTCCGAGCGGTAGAACTGCGAATCGTCGTAAAGCTTAGCGATCATGATGAAGGCTTCATACAGCTCGGGATAAGGCTGCAGGGAAAATACGCTCGGTAAGCTGTCGAGCTCCCCGCATGGCAAAGAGGAAGCGACCGTTCCAAGCTCGAACGGCTCCGGCGCGTAAATGAATATGCGATTGACGGAGACAGGATCGTTCCGCTCCCATAAATCGCAGTACAGATTATACGAAGTGAGCGGATGCCCGGCAGAGATGTGAAAGGCGTGAGGCTCTGCCGGCCTGAGGAAAATAAGCGTTCGATTGCCGATGGGATACAGCTTCCCGTTAATCTCCATTTGCCCGGGACCATCCGTAAATAGATGAAAGGCATAGACGCTGCAGACGCGCAGCTTTTCGTTAGAGCTGCCGTCGTAAAGGTAATTCATGGAGTCTCCGACATAAGGCGTAAGCTCGTTCAGCTTCTTCATGCTCAATCCCTCTTCTGTCTTGTCATAGTAAGAAAGTTAGCGGATTAATCGTCAACTTAATGGATGTGTGATCAAATACGAATCTCTATATCGATGATACAATAACTAAAATATTAGGGAAAGATCATTCGATATAATTGCGGATAAATTAACAACATGAATCCAGTATTTAAGCAGGCTAACGACTTTAGGCAAAAGGAGGAATGTCCCCTGAGATTTTTAGATAAGGTTGTGCTCATAACAGGCGGCGGCTCTGGAATCGGCGAGGTAAGCGCGCGGTTGTTCGCAGCCGAAGGCGCACGCGTTGTGATCGCGGATTGGAACGGGTCGGAAGGGCAGCGCGCAGCTGACGAGCTGTGTGAACAATACGCAATTGTGAAAGGGCTTCCACGGGCAGTCGCGGTTCAGACGGATGTATCGCAGGAGAAGTCTGTGGCAGCGCTCATCGATAAAACGTTTCAAACATTCGGCCGGCTTGACGTGCTGTTCAATAACGCTGCGGTCATATTGCCGAAGCCGCTCGAAGAGATCGACGAGCAGGCATTTGATCATGTGCTTGCGGTGAATGTGAAGGGCGTGTATCTGACGATTAAGCACGCGGTTCCGCTTTTGCGGCAGGCTAAGGGGGCTATTGTTAATATGGCTTCGCTTAACGGGCTTGTGGGTCAAAGAAAAAATCCGATTTACGCCGCCTCTAAGGGAGCCGTCATTGCGATGTCCAAATCACTTGCGCTGGACTATGCCGCGGACGGAATAAGAGTCAACTGCGTATGCCCGGCCGGTGTGATGACACCTTTATTGGAAGAATGGACGCGGCAGCAAGCCGATCCTGCGGAAGCGGTTCAGGCACTGGGTGCGATGCATCCGCTTGGCCGTCCGGCAACCTCTGCAGAAGTGGCGCAAGCCGTTTTGTACTTGGCTTCGGAGCAAGCCGCCTTTATTACCGGAGTAGCACTGCCTGTTGAAGGCGGCGCATCGCTCGGCTATTAAACGAAAGTTAAGGGAGAGCTAACGATGAAAATTACAAAAGTTGAAACGTTTGTGTTACACGTACCGATCGATCCGCCTATTACCGATGCGATTAATGCGGCTACGCATTGGGGATTGTCAGGCGTTCGTATTTTTACAGATGAGGGATATGTGGGATACGGCTACACCGGAACCTGCGCCCACGGTGATGATATGATCGTCGATACGATCGACCGTTATTATGCCCCTGAGCTGATTGGCAAGGACCCGTTCATGGTTAAGGAAATTTGGGACAATCTGCGCTACGGCAAAATGCATTGGATCGGCCGGGCAGGCATTACGCATATGGCGCTTGCCGCCGTTGACATTGCATTATGGGATATTATGGCGAAGGCGTCCAACAAGCCGCTGTGGCAGTATCTCGGCGGACATAAATCGAAGGGCATCAAAGCTTATAACACGAATGGCGGTTGGCTGAACTGGTCGAAGGAGCGGCTCTTGAAGGATGTAACGGACATCGTTGAGCAGGGCTTTACGGGCGTGAAAATTAAGGTCGGCAAGTCTGATCCGCATGAGGATTACGATCGGGTGAAGGCCGTCCGCAAAGCGATCGGCGATCAAGTGATCTTTATGATCGACGTCAATCAGCAATGGAATATTAATACGGCGATGACCTGGGGCAAGAAGCTGGAGGAATTCGATTTATTTTGGCTGGAGGAGCCGCTTAATCCCGATGACATCCTGGGGCATAAGAAGCTGGCCGATGCGCTGAACGTTCCGATCGCGCTCGGCGAGCATGTGTATTCGAAATATGCGTTTCGCGATTACATTCACCAAGGGGCTATCGGGTACTGCCAGGTCGATGTTACGCGGGTGGCGGGCATTACGGAGTGGCTGCAGGTCGCGGGGCTGGCAGCCTCGTATGACATCCCGGTTTGCCCGCATGTAGGCGATATGGGGCAAATTCACCAGCACTTGGTGGCTGCTGCGCCAGGGGCGATCATGCTTGAATATATACCTTGGATTAGAACGATCTTTGTCGAGCCTGCAACCGTCAAGAACGGACAGTATGTGCTTCCGGAGCTGCCGGGCGCTTCCACTGAAATTATCCCTAAATACTTTAATGAGTTTCGCGTTAGATAGCAAGCGAAAGAGAGGAGCCTGCCGATGAGACTGCAGGGTAAGATCGCGCTCCTGACGGGAGCCGGTTCGGGAATAGGGAAAACGACGGCCGAGCTGTTTGCCAGGGAGGGCGCGGCCGTAGTCGTAAATGACATTGATGAACGAAAGGGGCAGGAGACGGCGCGGAGCATTCAAGCTGCGGGAGGAAGCGCTATGTTTCTCCATGCCGATGTGACGGACTCGGATTCGGTCCAAGCGATGGTTCGAGAAGCGGTCAACGTCTACGGTAAAATCGATATTTTGTTCAATAACGCCGGAATCAGCGGGGTAGGCGCGATTCATGAAATCGAGCCAGAGGCATGGGACCGCGTCATTCAAGTCAATCTTCGCGGCGTATTCCTGCCCTCGAAGCATGTGCTTCCTTATATGATGGAGCGCAAGGCCGGCAATATCATCAACATGTCCTCCTGTATCGCAGAGATCGGCCTCGCCCGCCGTGCCTCCTATTCGGCTGCGAAGGGCGCCGTGCTGGCGCTGACCAAATCGATGCAGGTCGACTACGCGAAGTATAATATCCGCGTCAATGCGGTGCTGCCGGGCACGATCATGACGCCGTTCGTTGAGCAATATTTGCAAAGATCGTACGAGGATCCCGCAGCGGCGATCGCGGCTATCAAGACAAGACAGCTAAGCGGGGAGTTAGGCAGACCGGAGGATGTCGCGAATGCGGTGCTGTTTCTGGCATCGGACGAATCCGCCTTTATGATGGGCTCTCCTCTGTATATAGACGGCGGCGTCGTATTCGGCAAGGATGCTTAATTTACAAATAGCGAGAGGATGACATGATAGCATGAAGCTGGTAACCATTGAAAAGGACGGACAATTTAGGCTTGGGGTAAAGCGGAATGACCGGATAATCGATATACAATCGGCGCTGGCGCAATTGCCGGATGCGGACGTACCGGTTGATGTGATGGCTGTAATCGAGGGCGGGCAGAAGAGCGTGGAAACGATAGCCGCTTATTTGGAGCGCTTCTTCCGATCCGTCCGGGACGCTGAAACTTTGCTGATTCCTGAGGCAGATATTTCATTTGGGCCATGCGTGACAAGGCCGAACAAGATGATCTGTGTGGGCTTGAACTATAGGCAGCATGCGGTTGAGACAAATGCGCAAATTCCGCAGTATCCGATTTTGTTCAATAAGTTCAACAATACGCTTACGGGACACAGGAAGGATGTTGCCCTGCCGGAGCGCGTGACCTCTCAAGTCGATTATGAGGCGGAGCTGGTCATCGTCATCGGAAAAACGGCTAAATATGTGAGCAAGGAAGAGGCGCCGCAGCATGTATTCGGTTACTGCAGCGTCAATGATCTGTCGGCGCGCGATCTCCAGATGAGAACCCAGCAATGGCTTCTTGGCAAAAGCTGCGACGGTTTCAGCCCGCTCGGCCCTTATCTGGTAACGGCGGACGAGATTGCCGATCCGAATGATTTGGAAATCAAATGCGCGGTGAACGGGGAAATCCGCCAGCATTCGAACACCTCTGATATGATTTTCCCGTGCGATGAGATCGTCAGCTATATTTCGCAGCATATGACGCTTGTTCCGGGCGATATCATTTTGACGGGAACGCCGGAAGGCGTTGTGCTCGGATATCCGGAGGAGAAGCGGGTGTACTTAAAGGACGGCGACGTGGTAACGGTCGAGATCGAGAATTTAGGAAGTCTAACCAATCGTATGGTAAGCGAGGCTTACTTTAAATAATAGATAAGGGATGGGGACAACATGGATCATTTGAAGCTTTGGTACACTGAGCCCGCATCGGACTGGACACAGGGGCTGCCGGTCGGGAACGGAAGAATAGGCGCCGTTATTTACGGAGGAATAGAAAACGAAACGTGGTGTTTGACGGAGGTTACTTACTGGTCGGGCCAAACAGAGCGAATTAAAGGGCAGCCTGACAGCAGAGCCAAGCTGGAGCAAATGAGAGAGCGTTTCTTCAGCGGCGATTACAAGGAAGGCGACAGGCTTGCCAAGCAATGGCTGGAACCTGAGAAACAAAACTTCGGAACGAATCTCTCGTTGTGCGATGCGATTCTGCGTTTCGATAGTCAAGGAGAAGAACTGGTACGTGAGCTTAATCTGGATACGGCTGTCGCGAAGGTTGCTTATCAAAGCCTGAATCACGCGATTACGCGTGAGACGTTCGCCACGCATGAGGCAGGCATCGTCATATCGCGAATCGGAGGCGGGCAAGCGGGCAGCCTTTCGTTCTCGCTTCGCCTGGAGGGGCGGACAGATCAATTTACGACGTTCCTGCGGGACAGCGATACGTTCGTTTTTCAAGGCCAAGCAACGGAAGATATTCACAGTGACGGAACATGCGGCGTATGTTGCCAAGGCGAGATCAAGATCGTCATTCGGGGCGGTGCGTTCCACAGCTCGGCAGATCAGCTCGTAGTCAAGGGCGCGGATGAGGCTTTTATCTATTTTGCGGTCAATACGAATTATGGAAAGCCGGATCAGAAGTGGATCAACGAGAGCCGCGGACAGGTCGAAGCCGCTATCGCGAAAGGCTATGAGCGCCTAAAAGAGGAGCATATCGCCGATTATCGGTCCCTTTATGACAGGGTCAGTATCGACTTAGGTTATACAAGCCGCGACGTGCTTCCGACGGACGAGAGAATGAAGCGGTTCCGGGCTGGCCAGACCGACGATCCGGGACTGATTGCATTATTCTATCAATACGGCCGATACTTAACGATTGCCGGCTCACGCGAGGATTCGCCTCTGCCGCTGCATCTGCAGGGCATCTGGAATGACGGCGAAGCGAACCGCATGGCGTGGAGCTGCGATTATCATCTTGATATTAATACACAAATGAATTATTACCCGACGGAAATTAGCAATTTGGCGGAATGCCATGTTCCGTTGATGAACTATATTGAACAGCTGTCGGTTGCGGGCAGACTGGCGGCGCAGGACCTCTACGGCTGCGAAGGCTGGGTCGCGCATGTGTTCTCCAATGCATGGGGATTTGCGGCGCCGGGCTGGGGAACCTCATGGGGGCTCAATGTAACGGGCGGCCTAATGATCGCCCTGCATATGAAGGAGCATTACGATTACGGGTTGGACCGCGGTTTCCTGGCGGGTCAGGCGTACCCGGTCCTGAAGGAGGCGGCGCTCTTCTTCCTCGGCTACATGGCTGTTCACCCGCGCCAAGGCTGGCTCGTAACGGGACCTTCCAATTCGCCGGAAAACAGCTTCTATCCGGGCGATCCGAAGGACGGAGCGCAGCAGCTGTCGATGGGACCGACGATGGATCAGATGCTGGTACGGGATTTGTTCGTCTTCTGTCTGGAAGCGGCCGAACTGCTTCAAGCGGATCCAGAGCTTCAAGAGAAGCTGCGGCACGCGATATCGCTGCTGCCGCCACTTATGATTGGCAGAAAAGGGCAGCTGCAGGAATGGCTGGAGGATTATGAGGAGGCGCAGCCGGAGCACCGTCATCTGGCGCATCTGGTCGGCATCTATCCGGGGAATCAGATTACGCCGGGAGCGACGCCGGAGCTGAGCGAGGCGGTTCGCACGACCTTGTACAACCGGATGCAGACCGATGACCTCGAGGATATCGAATTTACGGCTGCTTTATTCGCGGCAGGTTTCTCGAGGCTGCATGACGGGAACCAAGCGGTGAAGCACATCGCTCATTTGATCGGCGACCTCTGCTTCGATAATTTGCTGTCGTATTCCAAACCGGGAGTCGCCGGGGCGGAGACGAATATTTTCGTCATTGACGGCAACTTCGGCGCAGCAGCGGCCATCGCGGATATGCTTCTGCAGAGCCACGCCGGTGAGATTCATCTGCTTCCCGCGCTGCCGGACGTTTGGCCGGCAGGCTCGTTTAAGGGCTTGCGGGCCAAAGGAAATGCCGAGGTGGATGCAGCTTGGGAGAACGGCGCTCTGACCGGAGCGACAATCAGAGCTTTCTCGGCCGGACGCACGTCCGTGCGCTTCGGAGAGCGGACGGTTCCTCTTGAATTAGAGCCCGGTCGTGTATACACGATCGATCAACATCTTACCGTCACGGAAGAACAGACGGTAAGCCAATAACGAAACGAAGAAGGCAACTGCGAATCTATGGATTGGCAGTTGTCTTTTCGCATCAATCGGTTATTATAAACAAACAAGCTATATGCCATAAAGAGAGAGAGAGAGCATTACGCGCTAAATGAAAGCGCTTTATATGTGAGAAGGGGGTCAACATGCCGAAGCATTCTACCATATTTCGCAAATTTCTTATTTCTTATCTCATCATTCTGGTCATACCTAGTATTGCCGGCTTCGTTTCATACCGCACGTCTATTAATGTGACGCAATCCGTTTCCATTGAGAACGGCGTCACGCAGCTGGAGCGGAGCAAAGAGATTTTGGAGAGAAGAATGGCCGAGGTTGAGGGCTTCACCAGACAGCTGGCCCTGAACCCGGATTTGAATAGGCTTATGAATGAGAAGAAGAAAGACGGGCAGGTGAATGTATACGGCATTTGGAATTTGATGAAGCAGGTGATGCCTTTCAGTCAGACGAATGATTTTTTGCAAAACTATTTTATCTATTTAAATAACTATGACGTGATCATCTCACAGGGCTACGCTTATTTCCGGCCGGAGCATTATTATCAGAATTTCCGGTATAACGACCTGACATTAGAGGAATGGAAGACAACGGTGCTGGAGCAAACCCATCGGAGTGAGATTAAACCGCTCAGCGCTTTTATCAATAAAACAAAGCAAACCTCTGTCATCACATATATGCAGTCGCTTCCGTTAGACAGCTTCAGCGGCTCGTCGCCGGCTACCGTCGCTGTGATCATTGATGAAGAGAACGTGTCCAATCTGCTGTCCGGTCTTGAGGAGCGCTACGGCGGCTGGGCTCATATTAGCGACGCGCAGGGAAACACCGTCAGCCTGCAGGGAATTAGCGAGGAGGAGGTTCATAAGCTGGCGGCGAATGAAAGCTTCGATCCGGCGAAGGTCAGCCAGTTCTACAATGATGATCTTGTCATTACGATCCATTCGGACAAGAACGGCTGGGTGTACCAGGCAGGAATCCCGAGGCATGTCCTGATGGAGAATGCGAATCAAATCAAATATATTACCTGGCTCGTGACCGGCATCGCGCTGCTGCTCGGCTTACTGGCCGGCTTGCTGCTCTCTTACCGGAACAGCGCGCCGATCAATCGTCTGCTCAGCGTCATGAAGGATAATTTCGGCAAAGACGGCATTACGGGAAGGAACGAATACGACTTCCTCCAAGGAAATATTTCCAGCATCATCACCAGCAACCGGCAGCTCGAGAATGAACTGAACCGGCAGCTTCCGCTTGTCAGGGATGGCTTCCTGAAACGGCTGATTGCGGGAGAATTCCAGACGGGAGATGAAATTGCCGCGGCTGCCGTCCAAGCGGATATGCGGTTTCATTCCCACCGGGGATTTGTAGGGATTGTGCAAATCAACGGTTACTCCGGCATGGACAGCGTTGAAATTCTGAACGAACTTTATGCCGCCAGATTGATCGTGAAGCAAATGCTGGCCGAGCAGGACGGCAGCCTCCATATGACGGATCTCGGCTCGGACCGCATCGTGACGATCTTCCAGACGAGTGAAGATGAAGCGGATTCCGAGGCGGAGCGGGAGAAAATCAAGCAAACGCTGGATCAACTTATGCACATTGCTTACCGCGATTACAAAATGATTTTGACCGCCGCCTTCGGGGAAGCGTATACGGCAATCTTCGAGGTCAGCCATTCCTACGAGCAGGCGAAACAGACGATGGATTATGCGGAATATAACAGCAAGCAGAACATTGCGTGGTTTAGCGACTCCAGGCTGGAGACGGCGACTTACTACTATCCGCTTGATATGGAGCAGCGTCTTATCAGTACGATACGCGCGGGCGATCAGGATGAGGCGAGGCGGATGGTGATGACCGTCATGGAGAAAAATACGGAAAATCAGCAGTTATCGATCGAGATGAAGCAGCAGCTTGTCGGGGAGCTGAAGGGTACGCTGCTGAAGCTGCTCGACCAGAAGGCTTTCCTGGAATCGGAGCTGCTCCATACGCTGAAAAATCAGATTATCGGCGTTCAAGCCTCGAATCCGATCGCGGCCATTCAGGATGACATCCTTGCGATTGCCGATGCGTTATGCGGCGTAATTAACAGGAAGAAAAGTCATGCCCATATCCAAATCGTCGAGGAAATGAAGCGTTTTATCGCAGAGTCCTACGGGGATGCGGAGTTGACGCTGTACCGGATCGCGGAGAAGGTGGAGCGGCCAGAGAAATACATTTCTCAATTATTTAAGGAAGTGACGGATACGAACTTATCCGACTATTTGGAGACGGTCCGGATCAACCAGGCCTCTGAACTGTTGAAAACAAACGCATACACGGTAGACGAAATCGCCGAACGTGTCGGATATAACAGCGCGCATTCCTTCCGCAGAGCATTCAAGCGGGTAATGGGCGTAGCGCCGAGCTCATACCGGCAATCCATCAAGATATGAGGCACCGGCCGCGAGAGCAGCTGTGGCCCCGGTTGCGCTGCTGTTGCGAATGCGGATGTTGGTGCCGCGGTTGACGTAAGGGAGAGAATGACAATGAAGAAGAGCATCGCAAGCTTAATTATGCTGATTATCGTCAGCGGTCTGCTGCTGGCAGCATGCGCAAATACGAACGGAGATGCGGATTCTCACGGGAAGAACGATGCGGAAGGAGCCGCCGCGCCGCTTGAAATCAGCGTATTTGCCCAGCAGGAGATGGGCATCGACCTGGAGACGAATTCCTTCACGAAGCTGATGGAGGATAGGTTTAACGTCAAGTTTAATTGGGAAATCAATTCGGGGGAAGGCGCCAAGGAGCAGCGGCAAATCTCGCTTGCCGGCGGCGATTATCCGGATGCATACTGGTTAACGGCTTATATCGACCAGTTCTCGCAGGCGGACCTGTTGAAATATGGCAAGCAGGGGGTGATCCTTCCGCTAAATGGGCTTATCGATCAATATGCGCCCAATATTAAAGCGGCAATGGAGAGCAATCCCGCATTAAAAGCGCTAAATACGGCACCTGACGGACAAATTTACGGCCTTGGCGCGTATACGGAATGCTTTCATTGCTCTTATCCGAATAAAATGTGGATCAATACGAAGTGGCTGGATGAGCTCGGACTGGAACTGCCGAAGACGACCGTGGAGTTCAAGCAGGTGCTTGAAGCGTTTAAGAACAACGACCCGAATGGCAACGGCATACCGGATGAAGTGGCGCTGAGCGGCTCAACGGAGGACTTTGGCGTCCGGATTGTTCCTTATTTGATGAACGGCTTCATCTATCACGATGACAGCAGCTATCTCCGTATGTCGGCTGGGAAAGTCGATACGGTCGTCAATAAGCCGGAATGGAAGGAAGGGCTTGCTTATATCAAGTCGCTTTACGATGAGGGCTTAATTGATCCGGGCGCATTCACCCAAAATGCGGAAATGCTCAAACGAATCGGTGATAATGCCGATGAGGTGCTATTAGGCGCGGCGGCAGGCATGCATCCCGATATTTTCGTTGATGCGAGAACGGCTGATTACGCGCCGCTCCCGCCGCTGGAAGGGCCATATGCCGCTTATGCGACGCATGACGGAAGCGGGATTAGTCCGGGCGCGAAGTTTGCCATCACGAACAAAGCGAGCAAAGAAAAGCAAATCGCGTTAATCCGGATGGTGGATTACATGTATACGCCGGACGGGCAAACGATCTCGCAATCGGGCATTGAGGGCACAGGCTGGAGAAAGCCTGAAGCGGGCGAAATGGCGCTTGGCGAAGGCGTCGAGCCGAAGTATACGTTCATTCCGAATGAGGAAGGATCGTATGGGTCGAATTCCGGCTGGAGCGGGATGGCGCATTTCTATATGCCGAGGGAGTATCGCGACAGCTGGGTCGCATCGAAGGATATTTACTCGGATACCGGCTACGAGCGCAGGCTTTATGAGGCAACGGAGCTCTACAAGGGCCATGAGCCGGCGGAGCTCTTTCCGTTCTGGGCGGTTTGGATCGCTCCCGAGGAGGCGGACGAGGCCGGCATGCTGCAGACGAACCTCAAAAACTATATCGATCAAAGCACGCTGCAGTTTATAACGGGCAATCTGGATTTGAATAAGGACTGGGACAGCTACGTCCAGGGGCTGAAGCATCTGCAGATCGGTCGTTATGTGGAAATCATGCAGCGGGCGTATGACAATGAGACCGGTCTCGCAGTCAATAACCGATAGGAAACGGAAGCTTAAAATAACAGAACAGTGGAATAATAAGGGAAGAAAGGAGAGGTGAAAATGAGTGAAGCACTGCTGTCAGAGATAAGGCAGTTCACAGCCATGCTTGAGCAAAAGGAGGCTGAGGCCGTATATACGGTCCCCGATGCGGATATCCATGCCGTGAAAAAAGCTAAATCGCTCGAAAAGCTGCTGCACGAAATATTTATGCAGGTTAGCGGAAGCGGCGGAATGGGTCTCAGCTCCATCATCCGCAGAGAGTTCGGCATAAGAGGGGAGCTGATGGATCACTTCGAGCAGTGGTTGCCCTACAGCAAGGAGCAGTTCGAGGATGAGCTTCATGATGCGATTGACCGAGCGGACATTCGGGCGGGGAACCAGGGAGTGTTCTTCGCAGGGACGCCTAGCAAGAAGGAAGCCGCCGAAGCGCTTCAGCTTCTGAAGGACATCGCGCATGCTGCGGTGAGCTGCCAGTTTCATGCCAAGCGCGCAGAGCCGGAGCGGTATATCACCATTCTGGAAAAGCTCCTGCAGTTCTATGCCCTGCCGAATACATACCCTGAAGGAAACGCCGTTCAATACCGGAATCTCATCTCAGCCGACCGGCTGTACGCAATGGCAGGCGGCGACGATCGCATTGCGGATGCGTTAAAGGTTTATGCCAAAGAGTGGTATCAGCAATCACAGCATGCCTTCCTGGAGAGCATGGAAGGATATCTTTCCTATGATTTCGTCCGCCACTTCTTGTACGCTCTGACGAACGAGCAGCTGGAGCGGCTGCGCGGCGAATATATCCGGCATATCGAAGAGGAATTTGCAAAGCTAAAGGCCAAACCGGATTTGCACCGCGCCAGAAATTTGCAATCGATGCTGGAAACCGTGTTAAGTTGGACGCTGCACGTCCTTATCACATAAATAGTAGAACAAGTTTGAAATCCCGGCCGCTTCAAAGCGGTCGGGATTTTTGCCGTTCCCGGGACCGTACGCGGAAAAATGTACGTTTTGCAAGGAATTGCCCCCTACAAAAGGGGGGATCTGTACGGTAAACGACCCAAATGTACCTTCCTGAAGGGTGCGGAATTCCACTATCATCAGGTTGTGGAAAGCGCTAACAAACATCGGCAACTAGTTGTTCAGGGGGGATTGTTCTGGAAAAAGAACTTGTAATGAATCAGAAATTATTGGGGCAAAAGAGCAAGTGGAATTATTTGAGCGAAGCGAAAAGCAGCCTGAAAAAACATTGGCAGCTGTACCTGATTGTCATTCCGCCAATATTGTTTTTCATCATCTTCAAATACTACCCGATGATTAATGCGGTGCTGGCCTTTAAAGACTACAACGTCATTAAAGGAATTTGGGGAAGCCCGTGGGTCGGGTTTAAGTATTTTAGAATGTTTGTCGAGAATCCAATTTTCTGGACACTCGTCAAAAACACGCTGTTTCTGAGCTTCTATCAGCTGCTGGCGGGCTTTCCGATTCCGATTCTGCTGGCTCTTATGCTGAACGAGATCCGAAACGGCCGTTTCAAGCGGTTCATTCAGCTGGTCACGTTCGCCCCGTATTTTATTTCCACTGTCGTTATGGTGTCCATGATTATGCTGTTTTTGGCGCCACGGCTTGGTTTTGTTAATATCGCGCTCCAATACTTCGGTTTTGAGCCGGTTAACTTCCTGGGCGAGCCGGACATGTTCCGTTCGATTTATGTATGGTCGGACATTTGGCAAACGGCCGGATACGCAGCGGTTATCTATCTTGCGGCTCTCGCCGGCATAGATCCGACACTGTACGAGGCTGCCAAAGTGGACGGAGCGTCGCGCTTTCAGAAAATCTGGCATGTCGATTTGCCCGGGATCCTTCCGACTGTCACCATCATCCTGATTCTGAACGTAGGCAACATCATGTCGATCGGCTTCGAGAAAATTTATCTGCTGCAAAACTCGCTGAACCTGCCATCGTCAGAGGTTATCGCCACTTACGTGTACAGCATGGGCCTGCTGAATGCAAACTACAGCTTCGCTACGGCAGTCGGCTTGCTCAATTCCGTAATCAATCTCATCCTTCTGGTTGCGGTGAACAGCTTCGCGAAACGAATATCGAATAACAGCATCTGGTAAGTAAGATAGGGGGAATTGTATATGGCTATTTCATCGACGGTACCCAAAAGCAAAATACGGGAGTCGGCCGGCGACAGAATTTTAATTTTTGCGATCTACGTGATTTTGAGCCTCGTGCTCATTGCCGTTTTGTATCCGCTTATCTACATTGTCAGCAGCTCGATCAGCAGTCCGGCAGCTGTCGTATCCGGAAAGGTTTGGCTTTGGCCGGTAGACATTTCGTTTCAGGGCTTTCAAACGATATTGAAAACGCCGCTTATCATGACCGGTTACGGAAATTCCTTGTTCTACATGTCGGCTGGAACGGTCATCAGCGTAACGCTGACGGTTATGCTGGCTTATCCGCTTTCAAGAAAAACGTTTTTTGGCCAAAAGGGCATCTTGATGCTGGTCATGTTTACGATGCTGTTCAGCGGTGGACTCATTCCGACTTATCTTGTCGTTAAGGAAATGGGAATGATCGATTCCCGTCTGGCTTTGCTCATTCCGAACGCGATCTGGGTATGGCAGGTTATCATTGCGCGCTCCTTCTTCCAATCCACGATTCCAAGCGAGCTGGTCGAGGCGAGCGAAATCGACGGGTGCAGCGACTGGCGTTTTCTCGGCAGCGTCGTGCTCCCGTTGTCGAAGCCGATTTTGGCCGTGCTTACCCTGATGTACGCAGTTGGACAATGGAATTCGTATTTCGATGCGCTTATTTATTTGAAATCCGATAATCTATTTCCGCTGCAGCTTGTGCTGAGGAGCATCATCATTCAGAACAACAGCGCGGGAGCCATGGATCTGAGCGTACAGATAGAAAGGGCTCAGCTGGCGGAGCTGCTCAAATATGCGCTGATCGTCGTGGCTACGCTGCCGGTTCTGATCATCTATCCGTTCGTGCAGCGCTATTTCGTTCAAGGCATGCTAGTCGGCTCTGTCAAAGGCTGATCGCATCGGCGGTTCCGGGTATGCGGAAAAAGGAGGTGGGGGCTATGTAAGCGTTTGTGAAGGAAGTTCAATTTGTTATGCGGTAAGCCTAAAGCAAGCAGCTGCACAATAACTGTTAAATGCAAAGGGGAGCAAAATAAAATGAAAAAGTTTAGCTGGAGTTTGATGTCGCTCATTCTCGTGCTGGTCATGGTACTTTCAGCTTGCTCGAGTGATAATGGAAAATCCGGTTCGGAAAATGCGACCCCGGAGGGCAGCGAGTCCGGATCGGCAGCGGATACACCATCGAAACCGGTGGATATCAGCGTGTTTGCTGTACAGGAGCAGGGCATAGATCTGCCGACCAACAAGTACACGAAGCATGTAGAGGACATGTTCAATATTAAATTTAATTTCGATTTGGTTCCCTCGGACGGCGCGAAAGAGAAACGCCAGATTTCCCTCGCGAGCGGAGATTATCCGGATGCGTATATTCTGACTCATTATATCGATCAGTTTTCGCAAGCCGATTTATTGAAATTCGGAAAGCAGGGCGTCATCGTTCCGTTGAACGATCTTATTGATAAGTATGCGCCGAACATCAAAGCCGCCATGGAGTCCAATTCGGATCTGAAGACGCTGAATACGGCTCCGGATGGCAATATCTACGGTCTGGTGGCTTATACGCAGTGCTTCCACTGCTCTTATCCGAGCAAAATGTGGATCAACACAGAATGGCTGGATAAATTGAATCTCGAAATGCCGAAAACGCCGGAGGAATTCAAAAATGTCCTGAAAGCGTTTAAAACGCAGGACCCGAACGGTAACGGCAAGCCGGACGAAGTGGCGCTGAGCGGTTCGACGGAAGAATTCGGCGTGCGCGTCCTTCCATTCCTTATGAACGGCTTCGTATACAACGACGACAGAAACTATTTGAACATGACAAGCGGCAAGGTTGAATCCGCGGCAATCAAACCGGAATGGAAAGAGGGTCTCGCTTACGTCAAGTCGCTGTACGACGAAGGGTTGATCGATCCGGGCGCGTTTACGCAAAACGCAGAGGCGTTCAAGAAAATCGGCGAGAATGCGGATGCTGAAATTTTGGGTGCCGGCGCAGGCATGCATCCGGCAATCTTCATTGATCTGGCTGGTCCGCGTTCTGCGGAATATAATCCGGTGCCTCCGCTTCAAGGGCCGAACGGTGCATTCGCTACGCACGACAACGGCGGCGTTTCTCCAGGCGGGAAATTCGTCATCACGAACAAAGCAAGCGAAGAGGCACAGATCGCTCTAATCAAGCTTGCGGACTATATGTATACGGCGGAAGGCCAAACCAACGCAGGATCCGGCATGAAGGGCATCGATTGGGAAGATCCGGCGCCTGGCGACAAAGCTCTCGGTGAGGGCGTTGAGCCTAAGGTGAAAACGATTCCGGGCACCCCGGGCGAAAAGCCGCGGAACGCAGGCTGGTCCGGTATGGGTCACTTCTATATGCCGAAGGAGTATCGGGACAGCTGGGTACAAGGAACGGACATTTACGACTCGGCCAACTACGAGCGCAGGCTTTACGAAGCGACACTGCTGTACGAAGGCAGCGAACCGAAGGAGCTGTTCCCGATCTGGTCGATCTGGGTAGATCCGGCGCAAAGCGACGAGATGAGCATGCTGCAAACGAACATCCGCAATTATATCGAGCAAAGCTCGCTTCAATTCGTAACGGGCAACAAGGATTTGGACAAAGACTGGGATAGTTACGTTCAAGGCTTGAAAAACCTGAAGCTCGACCGCTACCTTGAAATTTTACAATCTGCTTATGACGCGTCGTTGCAATCTTAAAAAGATATAACCGATTTCGGGCGCTTCCTAAGAAGCGTCCGAATTCTTATGGAGGTGAACAGAATGAACATTCCGCATACCGCAATCAGTTTAAACGATTTCGGGGGCAGGCCGAACTCGGGGGAAGACACAGCAGAAGCCATGCGCAGGGCGATCGAAGAAGCGGGCAGAATTGCCGGTCCGGTTGTTCTGACATGCGAGCGGGGACGGTACGATTTCTATCCTGAGCACGCGGCAAAGGCGAAATACTATATTTCCAATACGGCCAGCGAGGATGAAAACCCTGATGTGACGAAAACAATCGGCATTTTTCTGCAAGGAATGAGGAACGTGACCCTCGATGGTAATGGATCGTTATTTATGTTCCACGGAAAACAGACGATGATCGTTGTCGACGGCTGCGAGGAGGTGGTCATACGCAACCTTCGTTTGGATTTCGAGCAGCCAACCGTTGCGGAGATGACGGTGGAGGGAATAGGAGCCGGCTTCCTTGACGCAGCTGTCCATAGGGACAGCCGTTACGAGGTGGAGAACGGAGCACTGACGTGGGTGGGAGATGGCTGGCGCTTCCGGGACGGCCCGATGCAGGAGTACGATCCGCTGACCAATACGACCTGGAGGATCGACAACGCCGTGGCCGCGGCCGCCCGCGTGGAGGAGAGGGGCCCTGGAAGGTTGAGGCTGTTCTTTGATGCCGGCCGCATGCCATCGACGGCCGTCGGGCGCGTCTTCCAAGCAAGGGACGGCATCCGGGATCAGGTCGGAGCGCTTGTCATCAATAGCCGCAAGGTCGAATGGAGCGACATGGGTGTACATTTCATGCATGGCCTAGGTCTCGTGTGCCAATTTAGTAGGGATGTGTCCTTCGAGCGCATGGAGCTGGCTCCCCGTCCGGATACCGGCCGCACCGTCGCGGCTTTTGCCGATTGCATTCATGTGTCGGGCTGCCGGGGGCTTATCCGGGTGGCGGATAGCCGGTTTGCCGGCGCCCACGACGATGTTATTAACGTGCATGGCACTTATTTGCGCGTAGTGGGACAGCCTTCTGCGGACGAGTTGCTCCTCCGGTTTATGCATCCGCAAAGCTACGGGTTTTCTGCGTTTTTTCCAGGGGATCACATTGAATTCGTTCGTTCCGAATCGCTTTCCGCATACGTGGATGCCGTCGTTGTCGAGGCAGCGCTCGTCGAACCGCGAGTCATACGGATTAAGCTGGACAGGAACGTGCCCGGGCAATTGCGCGGCGGCGATGTCGTGGAGAATGTGACATGGACGCCTGAGGTGGAGATTGTAAATAACCGGATGGCCCGCATCCCGACCCGCGGAGTTTTGGTGACGACCCGCAGAAGAGCGCTAATCGAGGGAAACCGGTTCGAGCGGATGACCATGAGCGCGGTGCTGGTTGCAGGCGATGCCAGCAGCTGGTACGAGTCCGGCATAGTGGATAACCTGACCATTCGAGGCAATACGTTCATCGAATGCGGAGGCGCGGATAGCGCAGTTATCTCCATTTCTCCGGAGAATACGGTTTTGGAGGAAAAGCACTATGTTCATGCCCATATCGTAATCGAGGGTAACCGGTTCGAGATGCGGGACGCTCCCGTGCTGGAAGCAAACAGCACGGAGCATTTGAAATTCACGGACAACCTGATCGTTCTCCCTGGTAAGTTCCAGGATGCTGGAGCGGGGATCCGGCTGACAGCCTGCGATGATGTGTCCGTAACCCATAACCGCTATGACAGCGGGAATTCAGGTGATGACAAGAAGTGACCGGTTTCATGTGAATCGAAAGCACGGCCCGGTTGCTTGAGCGTTTTCCGTTCCATTCAGCAAAAGGTACGCTGAAGCGGGGATTGTCCCCCTCAAAAAGGGGGAAATGTACGTAAAACGGTACAAATGTACCTATAAGAACTATGGGAATTTCTACTATTATCGATTTGTGGTAAGCGCTATCATTCAACCTTCGGCATGTTGCTTTGAGAGGGAGGATAACGATGAACGCAATGAAAAACAAAAAGGAGATGAAAAGTTTGGGCAGATGGATGAGGAGGACGCGAATATACTTATTGGCGATTATCGTATTGGCGGTTCAGCTGGGCATAGTCGCGCCTGGAGGTGAAGTCGCGGAAGCGGCGAAGAAAGAAATGGCTGCCAAGCCGTATATGGGCTGGAGCAGTTACAGTATGCAGGTTTGGGCTTCTTCTAATGGCGGTAACGGAGGCAAGTGGATAACCGCCGAACAGATTAAGGCGCAATCGGATGCGATGCATGAGAAGCTGCAGCCATACGGCTATGAATACATAAATGTAGATGCGGCCTGGAACGGGGGAATGGACGGTTATGGCCGGCCGATTCCAAGCACGACGCTTTTCCCTGACGGACTGCAGGATGTCATTGACCACGTTCATGCGAACGGGCAGAAGTTCGGCCTGTACGGCATTCCGGGTTTGTCGCGGCAGGCGTATGATGAGGATTTGCCGATCTACAATGCCCCTGGTTGTTCAATGAAGGATATCGGTGATCCGACGAAAGGATCGGACTATTGGGGGTTTGGCTACAAAATCGATTTCTCCAATGAGTGCGCGCAGAAATATATCGATTCCATTGCCGACCTCTATGCCGAATGGGGCGTCGACTTCCTGAAGTACGACAGCGTCACGCCGGGATCGGGCATCTCCGACCTTTCGCTGGATGCGCGGGATGACGTAAAAGCCTGGTCAAAGGCGCTTGAGCCGCATGATATTTGGCTCGAACTGTCCTGGGCGCTCGATATCAAATATATCGACCACTGGAAACAATATGCGAACGGCTGGCGTGTTGATTGGGATATCGAATGTTATTGCGCGGGGGCTTTAACGAGCTGGAACAGCATTGCCCGGCTATTCCCGATAGCGGAGAAATTCTGGCGCCATGCCGGTCCGGGCGGTTGGAATGACTTCGATTCGCTCAACATCGGTAACGGAGAGATGGACGGCATTACACCGGATGAACGCCGTACAGCCATGTCGTTCTGGGCTCTGTCATCGGCGCAATTATATACCGGCAATGACATGACACAGCTGGACGATTATGGTCTGGAGCTGCTCACGAACGAAGAGGTTATCGCCGTGAACCAGGCCGGCCGTCCGGGTCATCCGGTGTCGACCGAAACGGAGCAGCAGGTATGGTATGCGAACAACGGAGACGGCAGCTATACCGTCGGCTTATTTAATCTTGGAAGCGCACCCAAGACGGTGACCGTCAATTGGAGCGATATCGGCTTAAGCGGTTCGGCCGCTGTCCGCGACCTGTGGAGCCATGAGGAGCTTGGCAAATTCGATTCGGGCTTCAGCTCCGTCGATTTGGCGCCGCATGCTTCCCGTTTGCTGAAGGTTAAAGCGAAGGACGGTACGGTCAGCGTCAATGACGACGATACCGGCATGAGATATACCGGTGAATGGACGCGTAACGGCGGGAAGGAAATGACGGGCGACAAGCAAAATCTTGTTATTGATGTGAGTGATTCCATGGCGGCTAACAGCACGATCAGCCCGGCTGCCGCGAGCTTCGACAAGAAGGAGTCGGAGCAGGCGGATGCTCAGACAACGTTGACGTTGAACGGCAATACGCTGAGCGTCATGACTAACGGCGGAGCCGTATTACAAGAGGGAACCGACTACACGGTAGACGGCAATCTGGTAACGATTAAGAAGGAATATTTGGCATCCAGGCCGGTCGGCACAACGAACTTGACGTTCGCCTTCAGCGGCGGCGCCGCGCAGAACTTTGTTATTAACGTAAGCGACACAACGACAAGAGACAGCAGGGTCACACCGGCCGCGGTAAGCTTTGATCAGAAGGAAGCGGCTCAGTCCGATGTCACGCTGACGCTGGCGCAGAACGGCAATGAATTGACCGGCATTACGCGGGATGGAGCAGCGCTGACGGAGGGTACGGATTATACGGCATCGGATACGCAGATCATCCTGAAGAAGGACTTTCTCGCGGCTCTGCAGACGGGAACCTCCGAGCTCGTCTTCTCCTTCGACGGCGGCGCGGAACAGAACGTTGCGCTAGTCATAAGAGATACGTCCATTGGCGGCTCGATTTCCATTAATAATGACAATCCGGGCATTCAATATTCCGGCAGCTGGAACCGGAGCTATAACCGGGGACTCGGCGATTACATGGATGACGTGCATTTTGCGGAGAAGAACGATCAGGATTATTTGGAATATACGTTCACGGGAACCGGTATCGAATACATGACGGAAATGGACCCTTCACAGGGTAAAATGGACATGTATGTAGATGATGAGTTTCAACAAACGGTAAGCACGTATAACATTGGCCGGCTGGCTCAGCAACCGGTATATACGATCACAGGTCTTTCGAATGGCGCTCATACGCTGAAGGCGGTTAAAAAATCCGGCACATTCATGCTTCTCGATCAATTAAGAGTAATCGTGCCTGACTTGATCAGCGCGACTGCGGCTCCTTTCGACCAAGCGGAAGGACAGCAGGCGGATGTAACGGTAACCACATCGGCAGGAAGCAGCTTGAGCAGCATTAAGAGCGGAACAGCTGAACTAGTGCGGGATACGGATTACACGATTGCGGATAATCTGGTCACGATCAAGAAGGAATACCTGGCCGTGAAGCAGCTCGGTACAACGAATTTGGTTTTTGCATTCGATGGGGGAGCGACGCAGACGCTTTCCATCACAATCAGCGATTCAATGGCAGCGAACAGTACAATTAGTCCGGCAACGGGCAGCTTTGACAAGAAGGCAGCAGCACAGGCAGATGTGACAACAACGATGGAGCTTGCAGGCAACACGCTCATCGGCATTGCAAACGGCGAAGCGGCTTTGCAGTCCGGCGCCGATTACACGGTATCGGATAATCTGGTCACGATTAAGAAGGAATACATGGCGAATCAGCCGGTAGGCGTGACGAAGCTGACCTTCTCCTTCGATCAGGGACAATCGCAAAATCTATCGATCACGGTAAGCGACTCCACCGCGCAGAACAGCAGGATCACGCCGTCTGCAAGAAGCTTCGACAAGAAAGCGGAGGCACAGGCGGATGTTACAACAGCGATTGGGTTTAACGGAAACAGCTTGGAAGACGTGGCAAACGGCGCGGCAGCTTTGCAAGAAGGAGCCGATTACACGCTGTCGGGCAATCAGCTGACGATCAAGAAGGAATATCTTGCGCAGCAGCCGACAGGCATGACCAATCTGACATTATCCTTCAGCGCGGGAGCCGCACAGACGTTGGCGGTTACGGTAAGCGATTCGTCGAGAGGCCGTTACGTCTCCATTAATAACGACGACACCGGCATTTCGTACAAAGGCGCTTGGCAGCACGGACGGAACAGAGGCCTCGGCGATTATAAGGACGATGTGCACTACACCGAGAAAGACAATGATTACTTTGAATATACGTTCAAAGGAACAGGAATCGAACTGATCACGGAGAAGGACCCTTCGCAGGGCGATATGGATATCTATGTAGATGATGAGTTCAAGCAAACGATCAGTACCTATAATGAAGGCAAGCAAGTGAAACAGGCTGTATACAGCATTAACGGTCTAACCGATGAAACACACACGATTAAGGTCGTTAAAAAGTCAGGTTATTACATGCTGCTGGACCAATTGAAGGTGAAAGCAGCCGATCTGCTTAGCCCGGATTCAGCAATTATCGATAAGGCGGCAGCCTCTGACGTAACGACAACGCTGGCCGTTGACGGCAGCAATCTGCTGGGCATTACAAACGGCGGAGCTGCTTTGACGGCGGGTACCGATTATACGTTGTCGGGCGATCAGGTTACGATCAAGCAGGAATACTTGGCGGCGCAGCCGAATGGAGCGCTCAGCCTGACGTTCTCATTTAAAGGCGATCAGCATAATGACATTCACTACACGGAGACGAACGGCGATTTCGTCGAGTATTCATTTAAAGGTACCGGGCTGTCCTTGATTACGCCTAAAGGGCCAACACAGGGCGAGATCGATATTTTCGTGGATGATGTCTTTAAGGGGACCGTAAACACGTACAACGCAAGCCGTTTAACCGGCCAGTCCGTGTACAGCATCTCCGGATTGCATAACGGCCCGCATACGGTCAAGGCTGTGAAAAAATCGGGAGAAGTGATGCTGGTGGACGGAGTGACGTTTAGCGTCAAGGCTGCAGGACCGACACCTACATCGACACCGGGTACGCCGTCGCCTTCCGTTCCTCAGCCGGAGCAAATAACGGTCAATCTGGGAAATACGGATGGGAATTCCGGCAATGTTTTGTCCACCGTTGTCATTACGAGAACAACGCAAACGGACGGCAAGAAGAAGGACGATGTTGTCTTAACGGCGGAGCAAGTTCAGAAAGCGGTAGAAAATATCGCGGCCGGCGCCAAATCGGCGACGATCGTCATTCCGGATGCGAAGGATGAAGTATCGCAGACGAAGGTCACAGTGCCGAAGGAAGCGAGTAAGCTGCTAGCGGATGCCAAGATCGGTCTCGGCATAACGACGGAGAACGCTAAAGTCTTTATTCCGAACAAATCGCTGCAGGGCTTTTCGGACGACCTTTACTTCCAATTGGTTCCCGTGAAAGAAGAAGGCAAGAAACAAGAGATCGGGGACCGCGCGAATAAAGAAGCTGTCGTAACGGTCGTATCAGGCGATCAAGAGGCATCCGTGCTGGGCCGCCCAATGACGATTGAAACGAATCTGCAGGGCCGCGATGTCACGGTAGTACTGCCATTGAAGGACATGGCATTAACTGAAGCGGAGCTGAAAGAAGTTGGCATCTACATTGAGCACAGCGACGGAACGAAGCAATTGCTGAAGGGCGCTCTCGTGCCTTATAACAGCAATGGCGATAGGGGACTTCAATTTACAGTTAACAAATTCAGCGTATTCTCACTCGTGTATGTGCCAGGCTTAGCGGACGCCAATCAACATACCGCCTATATGAACGGTTATGAAGATGGTACCTTTAAGCCGGAGAAAAAGATTACACGCGCCGAGATAGCGGCTATTTTGTCGAGAGTCGTCACGCTTGATGCCAAAGTATCGGACATTGCATACAGTGATGTTAAACCGGCTAATTGGGCCAAAGACGCGATTTCAACCGTGACAAAAATGGGATTGATGCAGGGCTACGCTGACGGTACTTTCGGAGCGGACAAATCGATCACTCGCGCCGAAATGGCAAAGCTTATTTCCTCGCTTACAGGAGACGCGGCAGCGGCGGGAGCAGGCTTCACGGACATCTCGGATCATTGGGCCAAAGATTCTATCCTGAGCGTACAAGGCGCAGGAATCATTAACGGCTACAAGGATGGCGCCTTTAAGCCGGATAACGCGCTGACGCGTGCCGAAACGGCCGTCATTATGAACAAGCTGCTCGGCAGAGACAAGCTAAGCGGGTTAACGCCATCTCCTTGGAAGGATGTTTCAAGCAAGCATTGGGCTTACGGTGATATTTTAGCAGCTTCAGCTTCGGCTGAGTAGTAGAAGGAGCCCTCCTAAATGATTAGGAGGGCTCTATTATATAGCTAACCATTAGGGGGATTAAGGATGGGCAAACAAGACCGGTTAGCCGGAAATCATGTGAAATTACGCGGGGGATTGCCTCATTTAAATAAAAAGCTATTCAGCCAAGAGTCTATCATTGTCGCTTTTCTGGGTGGCTCTATAACGGAAGGCTACGGAGCGTCCGATCCGGATAGAACGAGCTGGCGGGCTTTGATCGGGAACGATTTGAAGGAAAGGTTCGGCGAAGCGAAGGTGACCTGCATTAATGCGGGGGTTGGCGGCACGAACTCCACCTTGGGCGCCCACCGGATGCGGGAGCATGTCCTGCCTAGGGGAGAGATTGATTTATTGTTTGTGGAATTCAGCGTTAACGACGGCGAGGATCGCGAAGAATCCATTCGAGGAATGGAGGGCATTGTGCGGCAGTGCAGACGTCTATCGCCGCACGCGGATATTTGCTTCCTTTACACGGCGGCAGACAAAAATTTGTCCGCAGAAGCACCCTTCAATATAGCCGTTCATGAGGAAGTTGCGTCCCATTATGATCTTCCATCGGTTAACTTTGCGGCCGGCATCTATGAGCTGATAGAGACTGGCCAAGTACGCTGGGAGGAGCTCGCTCCAGACCTTGTGCATCCGAATGATGCGGGCTATGCGCTGTATGCCAAGTATTTGCGGGATTATTTAGAAATCGCGCTTCTTGAGGGAGCCGGTGATACGGAAAGGCCCGATAGCGCAGCTTTGCCAGCTCCTTTAGACGATAGAAATTACGAATATGCAGCCATGCTGGATTTCCGCCAAGCCGCTTTGCAAGAAGGATTTACGGTCAAGGTGATTCAGCAGGAACCGCTCATCAACTGGCGTTATTGTACCGAACATCTCTTTACGGATGATCAGAAGGCTGCGCTGTCTTTTACGGCCAGCGGACGAAGCGCAGGGCTATTGCTGTTATGCGGCCCCGATACCGGTATATTTGAATATTCGTTAGACGGGTTAACCTTTAATCAGGTTCATTTATTTGACGATTGGTGCTTGGGAGCGTTCCGGCCCGTGATCGCGATGTTTCCTCTTCCAGCAGAAAATCAAAGCGTGCAAATTACCGTGCGGAATACAGGGCTGAAGGATGAACGAAGCATGGGGACGACTCTTCGGGTTTTAAAGGTTCTTAGCAGCCTGTGATTGGGCTGATTGGGTATTCTTAAGCCGGTAAAGAAGTGCTAAACGGACAGGGAGATAGCGCCCAGTCAATCTGGAATGCTATAAGCAACTCCCAATTGATAATCTATTAAACAATTAGAAGACGAATGCCCTAGAAACCTGGCATTCGTCTTTTACTGTTATGCGAAAAAATCCCGTTAAACTTAGGGGTTATGCTTGTAAATTCACCTTCTTATGGTTTTTGAACAAATGGTAACAGAGGCGAAAAATGATTTAGTTCCATTTCACAAAACTAAATCGCGCTCGGGGTGGGAGAAAGGCGGATTAGCTCTATTTTGCAAACGTAATCGGTCATTTTTAGAAGCTGCTCTCCCAATATGCTGTTTAATGATGCGAAATTAAACTAAATCACCGTTATCGGATAACGATCTTCAAATCGTTTCACAAAATCGAATTAAGCCGCCCAACGATGAACGATGCTTAGGCCTGGTAAGATGAACGATGCATAGAGGCCTGATTTGTGAAAGAGCCCCTGCAGCTATTTGGCATCTAAGACACTCCGTTTTTGCTAGAGCTCATCTAAGCGCAAAATACCTCGTTAAGCTTCATTAGACGAGATTTGCAGGGGGTATGCTTGTAATTTCTCCTTCCTGCGGTTTTTGAACAAATGGTAAAGGAGGCGTATAGTGGGTATTAGTGAAAATGTGTCGGATTTCGAACATTAAGGCATACAGGGGGAACCAAACGTGGAATCATGGAAGCGTACAATGTGGATCTTGTGGTTCGGTGTTCTGTTTTGCAGCTCTAGCTATACGATGTCGGTTCCTTTCCTGCCGCTGTTCCTCTTCGATTTGGGAGTACCGGACAGCTCCGTTAATTTATGGGCGGGAATCGTCCATTCCTCGGCGTTTCTTGTCGGGGCAGTAATGGCTCCGTTATGGGGTTTGCTCGCAGATAAATACGGGAAGCGGAGAATGGTTATCCGTGCGGGGCTAAGCCTGGCGGTTATATATGCCTTAATCGCTTTCGTGCAAACGCCGTGGCAGCTCGTTGGTGTAAGAATGCTGCATGGTTTTGTAGGCGGATTCGTTCCCGCATCCATGTCGATTGTTGCATCGGTTGCGCCTAAGGAGAAGCTGGGATGGAGCCTCGGCATGATGCAGGCGGGTACGATGACAGGCGGCATTCTCGGCCCGCTGTTTGGAGGGCTGCTGGCGGAAGCGTTCGGTCTGCGCAGATCCTTCGTCGCGGCTGCCATTATCATATTAGCCGCGACAGTGGCGGTTATTATTTGGGTCAGAGAAGGGAAAGCGGAAGCTGCAGTTCCTGAAGATGCGTCAGAAGGTAAGAAGCGGACGGAGCCGGTAACTTACCGCATGGCGTTCCGCAACCGCGCGCTCATGAGCATGCTTCTGCTCCTCGTTCTCTTCCAGCTTTCGGTCAATATGATTCAGCCGCTGCTCACGCTGCATATCGCCAAATTGCAAGGCGGGCTGCAGGGGGCTGTACTATCGGCCGGCTTTGTTCTCTCGCTGATCGGGATAGCAGGCATTCTGGCCTCCCCGGTTTGGGGGAGACTGGGCGAGAGGAAAGGCTACTACCGCATCCTCGTTATATGCTTGCTCACAGCAGGACTGGTCATCAGCATGCAGTTTTTCGTTCAGGACTTATGGCTGTTCGCGATCGTGCAATTCGTCTTCGGCTTATTTATGGCCGGCATAGGTCCCATCGTCAATACGCTGGTCGTACAAAGCACGGATGAGCAGTTTAGAGGCAGATCATTTGGTCTAACGACGAGCGCTAACCAGTTTGGCGCCATGCTTGGGCCGCTCATAGGCGGTCTGCTCGGACTAGCAGTCAGTATCCATTGGATTTTCGTCGCTACAGGCATGATGATGGCTGCAGGCGGCGTGAGCGTATGGCTGAAGCGGAGGCGCGAGCTGGGGCAATCGAGTGTTCCACTCAGAGGATAAGCGGAGGATTTGGCTGAATTCCATTCTGTTGGAAAGGAATTCCGTATTGGATGAGGAGGGGCTGAAATCATGTTCAGCTCCTCCTCTGTTGTTACCAATTAAAAACCCCGTGTTTACCGTCTAAAGCATCGGGAACATAGATAGAGACATGGTATAATCGATTCTTTTTAGGATTAAAGCTTGTACCGTCTTGTTTGGTAAACTCCGTTAAATTCAGACTGGTACCGCCCCTTGGAATGTCGGACTCGTAGACGTAACGATTATTAATGGTGATTTTCGCGTTATTCCACACATAGCTATTTCCATTATCGATCATGATATGCTCGGGAGTCGCTGAAAGAGCGACGATTAAATCTACTTTGTCAGAATCATCCGCATTGCCGCAGGCACTTATACTTATCATCAGTAAAATTGTAAAGAGACATTTCTGTACGATATTTGCAATACCTTTTTGGGGATTGTAATGTCTAAACACAATGGGCCTCCTCGCAAATGTCATTCCTCATAGGATAAGCTTAAATCAAACAGCAGGTTAGGCGCTTTGGGATGACTGCGATGAACTTCCACAGCAATGGTGTTGGTTCCTTTCACCAGCTTACCGATATGATTTTTTAATGAGAATAGGTTGTAAAAGTTGTATTCGCTAGGCAGTGCCAGCGACCTGTAATCGACTAAGCCTTCTCTTATGCTGTCGCGATAAATTTCTGACCCATTCAAATAGGCTACAAATCCGTCTTCGTATGAAATATGCAAGAGCAGATTGCTTAATTTACTGGGATCATCATCGATTACAAATGTTTTGCGAAAATAGTAGACCGGTGAATCGCCATTTACAGGCAGCGTTTTTTGGATTTTTCGTTGATCCGCTTTGTCTTGCGTATGACCCAAAGGGGCTCGTCCAACTTCCCATGAAGAGTCGTCATATTGCGGGCTGCGCCAGTCATCTGCCGGCAGGGTAAATGGTTTTTGAATGGGATTTTCCCCTGTGATATCAAGCTCTACCGGTACAACTGCCTTGATCTCCTTACTGCCGGGATGATAATGCCATAACGATTGAATACTTATAAATGCACGCTCATTTACTTCGTCTTCGAACCGGATACCCGTTACATCCTGCTTTAATTGATCTAATCCATTTCCTTTCTCATCCTGCGCTTTTACTGTTAATTTATTGTCTGTCCCTTCAATGATAAGCATGTGAGGCTGGGAAAATTGATGATATACATCCCAAAGCCCCCATCCCGGATAGGCGGTTGAACGATATTCCGCACTTTCTTGTGTAAGGACAGCATGTGGGACATAAACGTTATCCTGAATAAGCACAAGATTTACGCCAAGCTTGCGAACGGTTTCCCAGAAATCTGGAAGATTGGGATCCTGATTTAAAAGAACGAAATTATGTACTTGCTTATTCTCGCTGACGGTCTTCTGCAGCCAATCCAATTGGGCGTTGTTCCCCTCTGTTATGCCAGCGGCATCTAAGAACAGTAATCGGGCATTTCCATAATCCATGTAATAGACCGACCTTCCATAAGAAGGAAATAAGTCAGTGGGGAGATAGGAATAATTTTGTTCAAAGCTTTCCGGGTTCGCTGACGACGATGAATCAAATACGGGAAGGAAAGAGTGAAGCGGTAATTTCCCGGTTTTTTCAAACAAATGGTCGGCCGCTGCAAATAACGAAACGTCCTTAGATTGATTCATCCAGCCGCGAAGATCAAGCTGATTTTTTTGTTCGCCGAAATAACCGAACCGGAAGGAGACCGGAGCGTTATTAGCTTGCAGATACCCATGGATAGGGAAATTGGTTGTAATCAAGGAGCCGGATACAATGATAACCAATGAAGTGATCAGGTAAAAAAGCTTATATTTATAGAAATGAGACATGTGTATAAACCCCTATCTTTTAATAAGCAGTGGTAGGATTCCAACCGAAAAGCGCATGAATTACAGGAGGCCAGATGAAAACCACGATGATGATCATACCGGCAATAAACGCGTAAATCGAATACTTTAATGAAATTTCCCGGTTTTTTAACAGGAAAAAAAGCAATAACCAGCTCACTAGCCAAACAATAAGACCGATCGTTTCTTTCCCGGCATAGGGGCCGATTTTTTCCCATCCCGGAATCCAAACGCCCATCTTTAACAGAAATAAATTAGCGCGGTCGGGTTTAGCTACACTCCACAGATGACTGCAAACCAAGCTTGCTAATCCGAGCCATACGGAAAGCAAAGTGGCCGCAATTTCTCCGGAATACCGATTCCCGGAACTTCGATTTAATGATTCTGACATTTCTTCACTCCTTAAGAGTCTAGCTTTGGCCAAACGGGCATCGTAAGCTTATTCTTTAAACGATTTTTAATTTAGCGATACCAAGTCCAAACGCGAAACCAATCAACAGAAACAACCACATTAAAGTAACGAGTAAAGCGATGACAGATGAAACTCCTTTAACAGCCTCGAGATCGCGTTTAAACCGCCACAGTAAAAAGCTTGCTGCCACGCCTAACGGCAAAGGGAACAAGGAGGTGAATTCCTTAAATTCCATCATCACTAAATGACCAAGCGGAGCATTATATAAAAACCATTGCTGTGCTCCATCGGGGGCCCGATAGCCCATGTAAAGCCAGTTTCCAATAATAATCGTCACGAAGATTAGAATATTCGTTATCCATAGCGGGAGTTCAAGCTTCTTCACAGACCCTTCTTTTGCGCGCAGGAAAGGATACAACGCATGCAGGACATAACAACTTAAAATAATGGTTAAGGTTGCCCCTATTCCGTGCAGGATGCTGTCCAGCTTGTGGGTGCTTAGACCGAATAAGTTGAAAACGGGAATAAGAAGAAAGAAGAAGGCGGCCATAATGCCTTGAGTGACCGCCAAATCTCGAGTATTAAATATAGGCTTCATCTATGGAATCATCTACCTTTTTATTATGAATGTACTCCTTACTCGTATGTTACGCTTAACATTGGATGACTGCTGGCAGTAGAGTATTCACTTGATCTGATATCGAGGCCGTCTGTATTGCTGCTATCCGTAATGATCATTCCATAATTAGTTGAAGGATTGTTTATCCAAGATTGTACGAGAGCTATACCGCTAGTATTTAAATTAACCGTATAGGTTCCCGTGCCGCTTGCTGTCATCGTCCCGAGTACGGTTGTCCCCCGATCCGCCGATCCGCCTGCACCGGCCGTTGCCCAATTCAAGCCGCTGGCATATTGGTTCCAAGTAGCTCCGCCTTCCGTCCAGTTTCGTTTCATCTCATAAAGCTCATAGGTATTCGCACTTGCATCGAATACACTCAGGGCGATGCTTGCCGAGGTCACTGTTTTTCCTGTTGGAATACCCGACGTGTCCCATTTCATAATCGATGCTAGATCCTTCGTACTGCCGCTGGGATCATCGCCATCTACAAGAAGCGTTGCTGAGGTGCCGTAGTTTGCTGTTGCACTGTTTTGCGAAATGTAAGTATCTAAGTTTCCAGCGTAGCTAGTTGAAGGATACACGCCATTTTGGAATGACGTTGTAGTCGATGGAGGAGGAGTCGAACCGTCGCGCGTTACCGAGATAGAATCAATCTGATTATTATTAATATCGTAAGTTGTGAAGGTAGCTGTCGCATCCGCGATATCCACAACCGTATATTGATAGCTGGCAACAGGTCCAACCACGACGTTGGTTGAATTGCTGTTTGTAGAAGAAAGAGGAGCGCCGCCTCCGCCGATCGTTAATTGATAGATCGTATTGTCGAACGTGTATCCGTTCCCGTTAAACGTGCTGTCAATTTTACGGCGATTGTAATTGTGCTCATGTCCGACCAGTACGGCTGTCACATTGTTTGCATCGAGGATGTCCCAAACGGCATCGCGCTGAGCGGCGTTAGCGTCAAGCGATGCGCCGTAATGAGCTCCGATTGGATAAGCCGGAACGTGGAATTGTACGATATTATGTGTTTTTCCACCGCTCTGAATCGTATTCTGCAACCAAGCGCGTTGGTTAGCATCAATAATATATTTGCCGTTTGCATCTTTGCGATTGGAGTTCAATGTAATAATTCGCGTATTCCCGTAATCAAAATAGTAAGCTGATCGTTGGTATCCCGACAATTGCCCCGTAGGCAAATGTGTAAATGCATTGCTGAATATGGTTTCATCATTTTCGTGATTACCCAAAGACGGATAAATCGTAGTCATCGGATAATAATCATCCATAATATTTTTCCATGCTGTCAGTTGATTGCCGACATCTGCGCCGCCTGTCACCTGATCCCCTGTAAATAACACAAAGCTTGGTTGAACGGCTAAGCCTTTTACTTTTGTCATCAAACTGCGAAGGGTCGTTTCATTAACCCCGTTTGTCGATCCGCGGCTGTCACCCAAGACTACAAATCGGAACGATGTTGTTGCGGCATCAACCTTGTTGTTACGATTCACTGCAACTACGGCGAACAGAGTTAACATCATGGCAGCGATGAGCAAGTAGGCCAACCATTTTTTTTTTGAAGCGATAATCATTACTTTCCCCTCCAACTATTTCATATTTGGTTGAATGTGTCCGGACATACAACCAAATATTACTATAAAATAGTTTTGTGCTCTGAAAGTTATGAAAATGCTAAGTTTATATGGTGATATTATTGGTTTTGTGAAAATAACATAAAATAACAGACCATCCGTTTCTTCCTGGCTGCATTGGAATCCTAAGAAACATCAATATATTTGTATAAATACTTCCTTATTCATGCAGATTAATCCGTATGGATGATGAGAACTTCAGGAGGTGAAATTAGCGTGGAAGAGGACCGGAATGACAGGGCAGACGAGGATTATTATGCAGTTCTCAGGGAGGAGTTGGAGGTTGATTCTGATGTTAATGAGGATCGCAACCGGGAACAGCAATTGGACGATTCGTTTCAGGACTGGTACCGTAATATTGGATATTGGATGCAGCAAAAAGACGATATAACACAAGTGCCGAAAGTGAACGACTTCGATGCCTTTCCTGATATAGACGACGAATAAGCGTAAGAATAATGCGGAAAAGGTTTTTTTTGTGTTAGGGGATCGAGTCATGAAACTTGATCCCGCTTTTCATTAAAATTTCTGAGGAATTTCAATCTGCTGCAGGAGATGGTTTAAATGAAGCTACCGGCTGTCACTGTCTTAATCTTCGTAACCTGCCTCGGTTACTTGGTTGCCATTGACCTTATAACCGGAATCCCGTTTCCGGAAGCCGTCCGTATATTAACCCAATCGTTTAGGGTAATAACGGTTCAGGAAAGAATTATCGTTTATGTTGCGATCATTATTCTGCTTCTGATGCCCATTGTCAGCTGCATCAAAAAGAATAAGAATGCGAACACGAAAGGATAGCCAGGTGAGAGGAGCGTCATTTACTCGTTTTTGGGCTTCATATAGGATTTGACTCTTAGTCCTGTCCGCCGGATGTAGGCTTCCACGCGCACTTCCACTTCGCTTTCGGAATAGAGGAGCGGCCAGTTTTTTTCATTTTTTTCCATTCCTTCGGATGCGTGCGCTCCATTTCAGTCGAGAAGCCGAAAATATCGCTCTTCTTGCTTTGGGTTGCTTTAACGGCATCGCCAGCAAAATCGATAACCATATATTCGTACCGGGCGTTTGGCCGATTGGCAGCACAAGGGCCGTGCCGAATTCGAACAGGATGATCATGGAGAACAGCTGGGTCGGACTAATGGCGGTCGGTTTGGACATATTTTCCGGTCCACCTTTCTCTGCCTATGTAAGGGATGTTTGCAGCACGTTGTTATTGGTTTCCAAAAAGAGGCGATTTTATTAATGCTGTCCGGGAAGCACCACATGAGAGACGAGGTTAGTCTTTTCGCGCAAAAAAAAAGCCCGAGCTCAGATAAGCCCGGGGACGATCAAAAGTTCAACTTGTTTATCCGTTAAAATTTCTTTCATTTTACGATCGGGTTCCCGATCCGTAACAATGACATTAATTTTTCCGAAATCGCATATCCGATGGAATAGCTGCTTTTCGAATTTTGACGATTCAGCTAATACGATCACTTGATCGGCTCTTTCAATCATCTTCAATTTCAAATAAGCCTCGTCAACAGAAGGGGCCGTTAGCCCGACGGAAGATAGGCCGCATGCGCCGAGAAATAATTTATCTACTTTGAGGTCAGACAGCATTTCTAATGTGCGGGGGCCGGAGACATTCCGGTGCCAGGCATTTAATTCGCCTCCCAGCAGATGTGTCTTGATATCCGGGTTTTCACACAAAACGCCGGCTATATCTATGGAATTGGTTACTACGACATTGTTTATGGTATATAAGGATTCAGCGGCATATTGTACGGTCGTCGAGGTATCCATTAGCAGATAGTCTCCGTCTTTTATAAGGGATGCCGCGAATTGGCCGATCGCGCGTTTGTTTCCCGTGTCTTGAAACCGTTCCCTGTAGCTCCTTATCGTTTTCGTAAGCGTGGGCAGCATGGCTCCGCCCCGAATACGTATAATAGCGCCGTCTTCTTCTAATTTCACTAAGTCGCGCCTTGCGGTATCGCGGGAAACGCCATACAGCTCGCAAATATCCTCAAGCTGAATTTTTTGTTTTTCTTTCAAATACTGCACGATAGCCTGCGTTCTTTCATCCTGATTCATCATTTAACCTCTTCCGGAAAAGTAATTCACTTATCAGTATAAGTTTCTCGCCAAAATGTTTCAATATTACTTAAATCAATAAGTTTTAAACTTAAATTTCTTGCATTATTTAATTTTTTAACTTATCATGAGGTCGTATTCATAATTTTTTGCAATCGAAGGGGATGGATGATTTGAGAAAAGTAAAGGTCGGCATCATTGGTTACGGTTTTTCAGGGAAAACTTTTCATGCGCCTATTATCCAAACGGTTGAAGGACTAGAAATTTCAAAAATCGTTTCTTCAAATGCTTTGAAAGTAAAGGAAGATTATCCGGACGTAGAGGTTGTTTCCGATGCCCAACAGCTATTGTCCGACCCTGCTATAGACCTTGTAATCATCACTACGCCAAACACGACGCATTATCCATTTGCCAAGCAAGCCTTATTATCGGGAAAACATATCGTGGTCGAGAAACCGTTCGTTATCCATTCTAAAGAAGCGCAAGAGCTGATCGAAATAGCTGCCAAGCAAAATAAAATAATAAGCGTTTATCATAACAGAAGATGGGATAATGACTTCCTTACCGTTAAGGAATGCTTAGCGTCGGGCGTTATGGGCGAAATCTATTCGTATGAAGCCCATTATGACCGGTATCGCCTTGAAGTAACCAATCGGTGGAGAGAGCAAAATATGGAGGGCTCAGGCATGCTTTATGACCTTGGCTCGCATTTGATCGATCAAGCGCTGCATTTATTTGGACTGCCTGAAACGGTGTTTGGCGATGTGATGGCCCAGAGAAACGATTCGGTTATCGATGATTATTTTCATATTGTTTTAGGATATGGAAGATTGAGGGTTATTTTGCATTCCGGATCGATCGTAAAGAGCGCCGGTCCTAAATTTCAAATACACGGGGATAAGGGCAGCTTTATTAAATATGGCTTGGACTCGCAAGAGGATTCATTAAAGCAAGGCAAGGTGCCTGGCGACGCTGTCTGGGGCAAGGACCTGGAAGAAAGCTATGGAGAATTAACGGTAAATGTCGGTGATCTGCTGCTCAAAGGTAAGATTGAAACAAAAGCAGGCTCCTACGAAGCTTTCTATAAAGGCATTTACGAAGCCATTGCCGATAACAAGCCGGTTCCTGTAAACGCGGCCGATGCCATGAATACGATAAAGGTTATCGAATTGGTTAAAAAGAGCAGTCAGGAAAAAAGAGTCGTTTCATTCGAATAAACGGTATAGCGCATATCCAAATTACAGGCGTATAACGGAGAATTCGTTACAAAAAAGCTTCCTGCACTGGAAGTTTTTTTTATGTCCGAAAGTTTATTAAAAAGCAAAAAAAAAATGGCTTTACAATAGGCATGAGCAGCATATACTATAATAAGAGAAAAGTTTCCGAGGGGAAACATTTTGTCCCTAGGTAAAATAAAATTTTTTTATTAATTATGTTGCGTTAATGCAACACAATTTCCTTATCTAAACTTGGAGGTGAATGTATAATGTCACTTGATCAAAAAAATAATTTATCAAGAAGAAGCGTATTGAAAATCGGAGCAGCAGGAATTTTGGGAGTATTAGGCAGCAGCTTTTTGAATACGAGTGCATTATTCGGCAAAACTGCGAACGCCATGGGGAAGGAAGAAATGAATCATGCCCTTCATAATCAGATGAAGCATGGCATGGCGCATGGCTACGATCCAGGCACCGATTCCACTCCTGGTTTGGAAGCAGCGGTGAAGGCATTAACAGCATTTGACTATGGTGTTGTGAGCAAGTCTGCTGACGGAAGAACAATAAGAGAGTACAGCATTATCGCATCGGAATCGGAAGTAGAAATTGCGAAGGGAATTAAGTTTCCGGGGTGGACGTATAACGGCACCATTCCAGGGCCGACGATCCGCTGTACAGAAGGCGATATTATACGGATAAAGTTTGGCAATGCTTCGTCCCACCCGCATTCCATTCATATGCACGGTATCCATCCGACGAATATGGACGGTTTGGAGCCCGTTGCCCCGGGCGATGAATTTGTTTATGAATTTGAAGCAAAACCTGCCGGCTTGCAAGTTTACCACTGCCATGTACCGCCGTTAGCGAGACATATTCACAAAGGCCTTTACGGCAATTTCATTATTGACCCTAAGAAACCGCGGAAACCAGCCAAAGAGATGACGATGGTCATGAACGGCTTCGATTTGGACTTGGATGGCGAGAACGAGGTATACACCGTAAACGGCTACGCATTCGCTTATCAGTCCAAGCCTATAAAAGTAAAAACGGGAGAACTGGTACGTATTTATTTAAGTAATTTGACGGAGTTCGACCCGATTAACTCGTTCCATTTGCATGCGAATTTCTTCAACTACTATCCGATTGGGGCAGACCCGGATGCGCGTCCGCTGTATACGGATATCGTCATGCAGTGCCAAGGCGAAAGAGGCATTATTGAAGTTACATTCCCAACACCGGGGAAATATATGTTCCATGCGCACCAAAGCGAGTTTGCCGAGCTTGGATGGATGGGATTCTTTGAAGCCGAATAAAAAAGGAGGAGTATCATGTGCAAACTGAATTGATAACCAAAAAGTCAAACAAAGTATCCGTTTGGCTGCTCGGAATATTGCCTCTGCTCCTGCTCGCAGGCATAATTTATTTTATTGGTAATTGGGGTACTGGCGTTGAAGAGAAGCAAGCTGCGCCAATTGAAGTATTAAATATTGAAAGAATCATTATGACTGACAATGGATTCGAGCTTCGTGTTCTAAATTCTGGACCTGAGGAGCTGACGGTTGCGCAGGTTGCGGTCGATGACGCTTTCTGGAATGCGACTTATTCACCTAGTCCAACGATTAAACGCTTTGAAAAGGCAACCGTGTCTATCCCATATCCGTGGGTAGAAGGAGATCCGCATGAGATCAAGCTGATTACGGAAAACGGATTGATTTTTACCGGCGAAGTAGAAGCTGCGATGAAAACGCCGGAAGCGGATACGAATCGGTTCCTGCAGTATTCTTTAATTGGTTTTTATGTAGGCGTTGTGCCTGTCGGACTCGGCTTGCTGTGGTTTCCGTTCATGCGCCGCTTCTCGTCCAGAGGCATTCAGGGCGTATTGGCGTTTACGGTCGGTTTGCTCTTCTTCCTGGCAGTCGATACCGTTCAAGAAGGGATGGAGCTTGGTGCGGAAGCACCCGGCATCTTCCAAGGCACCGGACTCGTTTGGTTCGGGGCGCTGCTTAGCTTTTTATTTTTGATAGCAGTAGATCAAGCCAGCTCGAAGAAATCTAAGCTTAACAGCGATAGCGGCAAAAGGGTAGCCTACAAAATTGCCGGAGGAATCGGGCTGCACAATCTCGGCGAAGGACTCGCAATCGGGGCCGCTTTTGCTGCCGGTGAGGCAGCGCTTGGGACGTTTCTCATTATCGGCTTTACGCTCCACAATATTACGGAGGGCGTCGGTATCGCCGCACCGCTGCTGAAGACAAGGCCGACGTTAAAAACATTTTTGGCATTGGCCGTCATGGGCGGAGGACCAGCCATCTTAGGAACCTGGATCGGCGGATTTGTGTTTAACCAAACATTGGCAGCATTGTTCTTCGGCATAGGCGCCGGCGCGATCGCTCAAGTTATCTATGTCATTTTCAAAATGATCTTAAGAGACTCCAAAGCAGAGGGTACGCCTTCCATCTCATGGATTAATTACGGCAGTATAGCGCTCGGTATCATCGTCATGTATGTAACGGCACTTTTGGTTAACTTCTGATTTCACATAAGAACGGAGTGATTCCTATGCCAACGAACATAGGTGTAGCAGGTATTGTGCTGCTTGTAATATTAGGTTTGCTTCTTTTTGGACCATCCAAGCTGCCTCAACTCGGGAGAGCGATTGGAACGACTCTGTCCGAGTTTAAAAGAGGGGCCAAAGGAATGATCGACGACGAGGAGAAGCCGAAGAGTTCAAAGGAAGAGGCTTAAATAACAAAGAGCAGTCCACAGCCAGAAAGTTGGTTTTGGACTGCTTTTTTTTTTTTTTGACGATAACATCATATTCAACGTTATCTTTTTGAGCGGGTTCATTCATTCCTTGGCATATGTGATTTTCGCTTAGATGTTTACGATCACAAAGTGATGTGCTACTCTTAATCGTAATGTATACGAATGTGGGAACGAATATAGTTTTCAAAGCCATGTTTGAATGATAAATATGCGTAGGGAGAGGTATCTTTGAATCATCGGTCTTATCTGACACTCGCTATTCCCCTCATCATCTCAACCATAACAACCCCCTTACTTGGTGCTGTAGATACAGCAGTTGTCGGACACCTGCCTGATCCTGCTTATATTGGCGGAGTAGCTGTTGGGAACATTATTTTTAATACGATGTACTGGTTATTTGGCTTTTTACGGGTCAGTACTTCGGGTTTTACTGCCCAGGCACATGGAGCAAATAATGAAATTCAAGGGGTTTTAGCTCTTACAAGGCCGTTTTTCGTTGCTGCTGTGGTAGGGATATGCTTTATTCTCCTTCAGCGGCCTATCGAGCATTTGTCTTTAGCTTTAATGAATCCGGAAGCTGACGTTCGTACGGTCGCGTCTGATTATTTCAGCATTCGCATATGGGGTGCCCCGTTTACTTTGTTGAATTATGTGATCCTTGGATGGCTAATGGGAATGTCCAAGATAAAAGTTTCTTTGTTCATCCAAATCTTTATGAACCTCATGAATATCGTTCTTGCCTTGTTGTTTGTAAGCGTGTTTGCTTGGGGGGTATCCGGTGTCGCAATTGCAACCCTTATATCAGAAGTAACAGCCTTTGTTATTGGATTGATTCTTATATGGAAGGTTTCTCCTTTTGGATTTAGGCTGCCTCCTTTTAAAGAGATCGTTGATTCCGCCTCATTCGGAAAAATGATGACCGTCAACCGGGATCTGTTTATCAGAACCCTTTGTTTATTAGCCGTATTTAATCTTTTCACGGCGAAAGGGGCTTCTTTTGGCACGGAAGTCTTGGCTGCGAATGCTGTTCTCATCCAAATTCATTACATGATGGCTTACTTCTTTGATGGATTTGCCAATGCTTCAAGTATACTGGTGGGTAAAGCCGTAGGATCGGGGAATCGGCAGCTTTATAAGAAGACTCTTATGCTATCGTGCCAATGGGCAGTTCTTTCGTCAGTTTTTATCGCAGGCCTTTATTTTCTTTTTAGTGAATACTTCATCCAGTTATTCACACGTATACCGCATGTCATCCATTTGGCTAACACATACGGATGGTGGATTGTTCTATATCCGCTTTCGGCAAGCTTCGGTATTATTCTCTATGGTGTGTTTACTGGGGCAACCGAAGCTTCATCCATTCGAAACTCGATGATTTTGGCATTGATGGTGTATCTGATTGCTTATTTCACACTGGTGCCTAACTTTCATAATCACGGCTTATGGTTAGCTTTCATTGTATTTAGTATAGGGCGGTCGGCGTTTTTAGCGATCTTTATTCCCAAATTGAACCGGAAGCTGTTCACTAAAGCGTACAATGAATGAAGGGCGGTTTTCGTAAACATATGACAAACTTGAGGGCGTTCTCAAATTGTCTTCCAACAATGTGCGCTTTAGGCTGCAGCAGTTACAAATAAAGGGAATAATTCGTTTTCTTTTAATCAAAAGTCTGTTATTCTACTGAAGAATGAATTTATAGACTGAGGAGTGAGCAGCTATTAAGCAGGTTACTGTATATGATATCGCTAGGGAAGCTAACGTCTCAGTAGCCACGGTGTCGCGCGTAATCAACAACACGGCTCCGGTGAAAAAGTCGACGAGAGATCGGGTGATGGAGCTGATCACGAAGCATCAGTTCCAGCCGAACGCGCTTGCCAGAAGCCTGTTTAAGAAGGAAACCGGGATGATTGGCGTCATTTTGCCGGACATTACGAACCCTTTTTTCCCCGAGGTGTTGGCCGGTCTCGATCAGGAAGCAAGAAGCAAAGGCTACACGTTTTTTCTATGCGATACCGTGTCGACAAACGGCGATTCGGAGGAGCAGTACGTGCGCGAGTCGCAATATTTGAATATTCTTATCGAGAAGCAGGTAGATGGCATTATTATGTTAGGCGGCCGGATCAACCTGGCCAAGCCCAGCAAGGAATTGGTAAACGAGGTTGTTGAGGTCAGCAAGCGCGTGCCGATGCTGTTGATTAACGGTAATATGCCGGGCGAAGGGCTGAACCGCGTATATACCGATGAAAAAGAGGGCGCGGAATTAGCGACACAGCACTTAATTGATCTCGGTCATCGCGATATTGCTTTCGTTGGCGGCTTTCGGCATATGTCCAATACGATCCAGCGTATTCAAGGATTCGTGAAAACGATGGAGAGAAACGGCTTGCAAGTCCGGAAGGAATGGATATTGAACGGCGGCTTTTCTGTAGATAGCGGGAAGGCATTTATGAATCAGCTTCTTGGTATGTCTGAGCGGCCGACCGCTGTTTTTTGCGCGAACGATCTTGTCGCCATCGGGGCGATGAAGGCGGCGAGCAAAGCGGGGCTTCGGGTGCCGCAGGATCTATCGCTTGTCGGATTTGACGATATTCCGTATGCCTCTAACAGCATCCCGGAACTGACTACCATCTCGCTGAAATGCTATGACGCAGGACGGAGCGCGGCTGAGATGCTCCACCAAATGATTATGAAAAATAAGGTCAGCAAAAGTATGAAGCTAAGACCTGAACTCATTGTAAGAGAGTCTACTGCCCCGCCCGGAAATGAAAATAGCTAATAAGTACTTAATTTTAAAAAAAGATATTGACAACGCTTACATTGTTGAATAAAATCAAGATGTCTAAAGATTGAATGTGTCGCCGGCAAAAATGTAACCCGTTACATAATAGCCGGACTGCCGCTTTCAAACCAGTCATTACGTAAATACACATCAGCTTACCGTGCAGAAATGCTGTTCTGATTATACCGGTCGTGTAGTGTATTTATTTTTTGTTTAAAAATGTAACGGGTTACATGAAACCGATTGCATTAAATGGATTGTATTTAGAGTGCTTTAGCCTATTCCGTTGGAGGTTATGAAATGAATATGGAAATCGGAGCAAGAGCGGTTGTGAAGTTTGATGCGGAAGCCGTAAAAATTAATGAAACTCCTCATATTTTGCTATGCGCTTCGCTGTTTTACTTCCGCATTCCAAGAGCGCTTTGGAAGGAACGGATGGAGCAGCTGAAAGCATTCGGCTATAACAGCATCGATGTTTACTTTCCGTGGAACTATCATGAGACGGCGGAAGGGGAATGGGATTTCAGCGGAGAGCGTGATGTTGCCGCATTTCTGAAAATGGCGGCAGAGACAGGCTTATACGTCGTCGCAAGGCCGGGTCCCTATATTTGCTCCGAATGGGATGGAGGCGCTCTGCCCGCCTATCTGCTGACGAAAGGCATGAAGCTTCGCGACAATGATCCCGGCTTCCTGAGCTGCGTTTCGAAATGGTTTGACCGCATATTGCCTTTGCTGAAGGCGAGTCAAGCGGGAGAGGGCGGAACCGTGATCGGCGTTCAGCTCGATAATGAGCTCGATTTCTATGATTGCCAGGATCCGAAAGGATATATAGCGGCACTGCGCGATATGGTGCTTCAGCACGGCATTATGGTTCCGCTGTTCGCCTGCGCAGGGCAAGGCGGCTTGCTGCAAGCCTCGGGGCTCGCGGACAATGTTGTGCCAACCTGCAACTTTTATCCGGATAACCGGGAGGCCGAATTTGAGCAAAAGGTGCTTCACTACGGCAATGCCGCAGCTAAACTCGGTTACCCGCTGCTCGTAACGGAGACGAATCGGTCGCATTACCTGCTGCGCAGATTGCTCTCCTGCGGAGTCAAGCTGCTCGGTCCTTATCTTCAGGTGTCGGGTACGGATTTCGGATTTACGAACGCCACGAACAACTGGGGCAAGCCGCTGGCGTTCATGACCTCGGATTATGATTTCGGCGGGATGATCTCTCCGGAAGGGCATATCCGCGAGGAAGCTTATGAGGGCAGGCTGCTCAGCCGGCTCATCGCGGCTTACGGCGCTCCGCTTGCAGAAGCTGCGGCAGAGAGCGGCGTATCCGCCAAATGGTCGATGTCCGGAAATTGCGAGAGAGTGGCCGGTCCTTATGTCTTGCAGCTGAAAGGCGGCGGAAGCCTTCTGTTCGTAACGAATCTGGATGACACGGATAAAGAGACAGCATTTGTTAGTGCCGGCGAAGCGAATGCGGCTGCCGAATGCGGCTTCACGCTTAAAGCCGGACGATCGCTGGCGCTTCCTGTGCAGGTTCCGCTCGGCCTGTGGGGCTGCGATGGACAGCTTGAAAGCTCAACCGCAGAGCTTTACATGGCGCAATCTTCCTATGAAGGAGTCAGTCTTGCCTTTCATACCGAAGGAAAAGGAGAAATTATACTGCAGCTCGAAGCGCCGTTCGAAGTGAAGGCGGTAAATGTAACGGCTGAATCGGTTGAAGGCCGGTTAACGGTAGCTTTTGACGGGAATGAGGATGGCTTCTGTTCGATCCTTGCTGCTGATGGGCGTGAGCTGAAACTGTTTATAACCGACAGGTTGAAAGCGCTTTATGCGGAAGGCATAGATGATTGCGGCGTCATGCAGTATGGAAATCCGCTGCGTTACCCGGACACCTCGGAGGAGGCGGCAGCCGGTTGGCGACTCAGCATCTTCGATGCTGCAGTGCCGATGACAGCGAAAGCCGGGGGCGGGCGGCCGACTGAGGAGAAGGCGGATTACTTGGAGCACGGCGGCATATACCGCGGATACGCCTGGTATGAAGCGGCTGTTCAGCCGCCCGATGGCAAGGCGGTGCAAGGGATGCTAATCAGGCAGGGGAGCGACGTCATATCACTGTATGCGGGTGGACAATATGCCGGTACGGTTACGCCGGCTGGAGGAAGCTCCTACCTTCCACTCAGCGGCGGTCTTCAGGACGGAAGGCTGCTTGCCAGAGCAGAAATTTGGGGACATTCGAACTTTGACGACGCTAGGCTGCCGGGGCTGCGCCTGCATGCGATGAAGGGACTTACAGGATTGTCGGCCGTAACGGAGATTCGTGACCTCAGCCGCAATTGGAGCGTACATCGCGCGGCGGACCGGACCTTGCGCACCGAGCTGACAGCATCGCCCGACTGCAGCTTGTGGCCGATCGTAAACTTTGGGGGCTGGCTGTCTCCCGATCACCCGGCGTTCGAATATTACCGGAAAACGTTCCGGGCATCCGAGGCCGCCAGCTCGTGGACGCTGCATTTCCAGGGCATTCAGTCGCTGGCCCGGCTGTTCGTGGGAGGCAAGGAGATCGGAGCGGTAAATCCGTTCGACCCCTACCTCGATATATCTGAGCATGTAACAGCTGGTGAAACGGTGGAGCTGACGGTATACGTCGAGAGGGTGCTCGGTTTACCGTCCGGACAGGTGTTCCTGTATGAAGGCGTCGCGGCAGCCGATTGGACGGTTAGCGGAGCGGAGGAGAAGGAGCTGTTCGCGCATGCGGAGAGTCAGAGGGCAGATGTACGGTCTGCTGAGCTCCCCGTCGTCCTGGAGCCGGGCGAGACAGCATGGCTTTATGGTTCTACGGTCAATTCGGAAGCGGGGATGGGCTGGCGTGCAAGGGTTGCAGGGGCAGGACTTAAACTGACTGTGTTCCTGGAGGAGCGGATCGTGGGACGGATTTGGCTGCCAGGAGACGATGCGAACCGGCCTGTCTTTTCGGGCGGAAGCCCGGATTCCTTCTATTTGCCGGGAGTCTGGTATGAGGCGGATAAGGGAAATCTGGCGATTCTGCTGGAAGCGGTTGACCGGAATAAGCAAGGCCGGTTGGAATCGATTCAATTCACAGCCGTCTAGCCTATGACAACGAGGGGGGAATTAGGATGGAAACAATTTTAGTCGAAAGGGCACCCGCGAAAAAACTGCAGCGAACGAGCGGCGGCAAGCTGAGACGATTTTGGAATAACAAAACGCTGCTTCTCATGTGCGTGCCGGCCATCGCCTTTTTTATCGTTTTTGCCTATCTGCCGATGCCCGGCCTGTATCTGGCTTTTATTAACTACAATTACTCAGACGGCATCTTCAAAAGCCCGTTTGTCGCGTTTGATAACTTTCGTTTTCTTATCATTAACGGCGACCTGTGGCGGCTTTCGTTCAATACGGTTGCCTACAATCTGGTATTTATCGTTTTAGGAAATGTGCTGCAAATATTTGTCGCAATCCTGCTGAACGAGATCCGCAAGAAATGGTTCAAAAAAGTAACGCAAACGCTCATGTTCCTGCCGCATTTTATATCTGCCGTTCTTATCGGTCTGATCGCTTATAACGTTCTGAGCTACGATTACGGCTTGCTGAACAGTATTTTGGAATCGCTGGGCATGGAGCCCGTCAAGACGTATTCCGATCCGAAAATATGGCCGTTTATTATCGTGCTGACCTTCCTGTGGCAGTCGACGGGATACGGATCCATCGTTTATTTTGCGGCCATCATGGGGCTTGATAACGAAATTATCGAAGCATCGGAAATCGACGGCGCCAATGCATTCCAACGCATCATTTATATCGTGCTTCCGTGGCTGAAGCCTACCTTCATCATTCTGATGCTGTTCTCGCTCGGCGGCATTCTCAAAGGAAACTTCGGTCTGTTCTTCAACCTGGTGGGAGCTAACAATACGGCATTGTATCCAACGACGGATATTATCGAAACGTATGTGTTCCGCTCCCTCATGACAAATTTCAACTTCTCGATCGGCAGCGCCGTGAGTCTTTATCAGTCGGTATTCGGCTTTGTCGTCGTCTTGACCGCTAACTGGCTCGTGAAGAAGGCTTCGCCGGAAAACTCGTTATTTTAGGAGGTGTCGAATATGGAAAATACGGAAGAATCACGCAGCATTCGTACTGACATTAGCGGAATTATCGTTAAAGTCTTCGGATATCTCTTCATTTCGTTCTTTGCGCTATGTTGTCTATTGCCCTTCTTGCTCGTTCTCGGCACCTCGCTCACAGCGGAGGGTGCGATCAAGAAGTACGGCTTTAACTTTTGGCCGCGCGACTTTAGCACGTTTGCCTACAAAATCGTTTTTGAAAATCCCGATCTTATTATCGGCTCTTATCTCGTCACGATGGGGATCACGATTGTAGGTACCGTGCTCGGCCTCTTTCTCGTAGCGATGACCGGCTATGCGCTTCAGCGCCCGGACTTTGGCTACCGCAACGGTATCTCGTTTTTCATTTATTTCACAACGCTGTTCTCCGGCGGGCTCGTCCCTTTTTACCTGCTGATGACGCAGTATTTGAGCCTGAAGGACAGTTACCTGGCCGTTCTGCTTCCGGGGCTGCTCAGTCCGTTTCTCATTATTATGATGAAGAGCTTTGTCCGTTCCATTCCGCATGCGATTACCGAATCGGCTAAAATCGACGGAGCCGGAGACTTTACTATTTTTATGAAGCTGATTTTACCGATGACCACGCCCGCTTTAGCGACAATCGGTCTGTTTATCGCACTCGGCTACTGGAATGAGTGGTACAACTCCATGCTTTTTCTGTCGCCGGATATGAAGTACCGTCCGCTTCAGCTGTTTTTGTATAACGTCGTTACCAGCGCAGACTTTATCCGCAATTCCGCGGCCGCATCTAATGTAGAGCTTCGGGACATGCCTCTGGAATCGATGAAGATGGCTACCGCAGTCGTAGCCACGGGACCTGTCATTTTGTTCTATCCGTTTGTGCAGCGGTATTTCATCAAAGGAATTACAGTTGGCGCTGTAAAAGGCTGATGTGCCGGGGGCCAATAAACGGCCTCTTCACATAACGGGCAATGCCCGATTTATGAAAACAAAGGGGAGTTACGCTATGTCCAATTTCAAGAAGGTTTCCGCTTTGCTGATCGCGATCATCATGATCTTCAGTCTTGCAGCCTGCTCAGGCTCGGGCAACAAGAGTGAAGTTGGCAAAAACGAGGGCGCGGGCAATACAGGCAGCACGAATACGGCAGCGGGCGATAAAGGCGCAGATACGTCCAAGTTCGTAAAAATCAGCTACGTCGTGCTTGGCAATAAGCCGACCAACGGGCAGTTCGAGAAAGTGCTCGGTGAAGTAAATAAACTGATGAAAGAAAAAATTAACGCCGAGCTGGAGTGGAAGTGGGTTGAATGGGCAGATTGGCAAACCAAATATAACCTGCTGCTGGCATCGGGCGAACCGGTAGATTTAATTACGATCGGTACCGACTGGCTTGATACTTGGGGCAATGCGCAGCGGGGTGCCTTCATGAAGCTGGATGATTTGCTGCCGGAATATGCGCCTCAAACGTGGAGCTCCGTTCCGGAAGAGGATTGGTCGGAGAGCAAGTATAACGGCGATATCGTGCTGATTCCGGAAAACGATTATACGCAATGGGTTAACCACGGCTTCTTCTACCGCGGTGATTGGGCTAAGGAAGCGGGCATTACCGAGCCGATTAAGGATTGGGAAGGCATTGGTCAATATCTGCAGTTCATTAAGGACAACAAAGAAGGCGTTATTCCTTGGGATGCCGTTGCATCAACAAGCACGTTTGGCGGATATGCGCAATCCTACACGGATAATTTAGAGCTTCCGATTTCCACTGGCTATTTGCCTGTATTTACGACTAAATCGTTTGACGAGAAATATACGGTAGTAAGCCCGGTATTCGAGGATACCTTCCTGAACTTTGCTACACTCATGAAAGACTGGGCGGATAAAGGCTACTGGCGCGAGGATGTGCTGAACAACAAAAACGATAACCGTTCCGCTTTGCGTGCCGGCCTATCGGGACTTGATCAGCATCATACGCAAACCTTCGGCGGTCTGCGCGTTACGATGGATAAGGATCAGCCTGGCTCCGAGCTGCAAATGTTTCCTTTTGCGCGGACATCGGGCAACAATCTGACTGAGCTGTCCATCACGCATGGCGGTACATCCGTAGGCGCACACAGCAAAAACCCTGAGCGCGCGCTCATGGCTTATGACTTGATTCGCAATGACGAGCAAATTTATCACCTTATCAACTATGGCTTGGAAGGCGTTCAATATGACATCAAGGACGGCAAACGCACTCAGCCAGAAGGTTATGATGAAGCAAAAGATGCATTCTACGCCGATTTCTGGGGCGGACGCGTCGACAAATTCGAAATTCCGAGCGCGTCGACATGGGATCAGCTGGAAGAAACGCTCTATGCGGAATATGACAAAATCAAAAAGCCTTATCCGTACGGTCAATTCGTATTCGATAAGACGCCGGTTGAAGCAGAGCTTACAGCGATCACACAGGTTACGGGCGAGATGGGACCTGCGATTACGTACGGCAAAGCAGGAGATCCTGCGAAAGCTGTCGAGGAGTTCCGCAGCAAGCTGAAAACGGCCGGCTACGACAAGGTGCTTGCCGAGCTGCAGCGTCAATTGGACGCTTATAAACAGCTGATTGAAGGCTAGAAGGCTAACGATAAACAGCGCAAGAGGAGATTCCATGCACGAGGGTGCATGACTCCTTTTGCGCTGTTTTTTCATGTTAGCTGAATATCATGAATGCCTGTACGATTGATCGTTTGTTTGCCGCTCATAGTCAAAATCTCCCCGGACTCCCGCTTCATTAATGTGGGAAAATTGTACGATGTTTCCGGTTTTTTGTTGTGATAGAGTGAGTGAATAATTGCGACATGCGAATAGGAGGCGACCGTAACGAATACGATTTGGTTCATTCGCACCGGAATCCGGGATCGGCTCGAGGCCATTTACAGGTTATGCCAAGCATGGATTGCGAAATATCCGTTTATCAGGCTGTCGTACACGATTTTTTCATGGATCTCGTTGGCCGCGTTTGTCTTAAGCCTGTTTTTCATTGAAGACTCCCGCACTATGATGGTTCAATATTTATGGTCGTTTTATGTCTTGCTGCAATTTTGGTTTCTGTGCCGGAGCAAAACGCTGCCGTGGAAGACGGTCGTTCTGTTCGTCCTGGCGGGCGTCTTTCTTGTCGTGCCGTTCACGGCGCTTACGGTTAATGCCGTCCATGCGCTCGTCGGCGGGCGAACATCCGACACCTGGTCCGTTGCCGTCATTACGCCGATTTTCGAGGAAGCGTGGAAGCTCCTTCCGCTCGGCGTTTTTCTGCTGTTCTCGCGCCGCGCTTCCGCCTTGAGCTTAAGCGATTATACGCTGACCGGCGCGGCGGCGGGGGTCGGTTTCCAGCTGATGGAGGAATTATCCCGCCGATGGCTGAATTCAGGCATAATCGGGGATAAGTTTGGCTACAGCTATACGATGCTGAGTGGCGAAACGATCCACTGGGACTTGTTCGCGCTGTTTCCCGGGCGTTTCGAAGAAAGCTGGCTGCCATCGATGATGAGCGTCGGCCATCCCGTACATACCGCCATGATCGCGCTGGCATGCGGAATCGCGTACCGGCTGCGGACAAGATTGACGAGATGGGTTTTTCTGTTCCCGGCACTGATTCTGCTCTGGTCAATTCTGGATCATGCCGCCTATAACGGCCAGTACAAGCTGCCGGATTGGCTGTTTCTCCTTCATGAATGGGCTGGCAGCGGATATAAGACGCAGCCGGTGTTCCTTATGATGCTTGCGGCATCGCTGTTTGCCGATTATTGGTCGCTGAATAAAGTGCGGAGAAGTCTTCCTGCGCTGTCGAACGAGCTGCTTCTTAATCCGTTCTCTGAGCTGTGGAACATCGTCCACGCTCTCTTCTTGGACCGGGGGAAATTCGGTTATTGGCTCGGCTTCTACCGGGAGCGGCGGGAGCTTGGATTTAATTTGCTTTATGGAAACGAGGAAGCGGCAGGCAGACAGGAGCATGTCCGCGAGCGGATGAAGGTTCTCTATCTTGTGCTTACCGGACTCGCAGCCGTACTGCTAGCTGCCGGTCTGTTCGCAGGCATAGAGGCCTACTCGGGCGGCGATGGAACGGCTTGCTTCTCTTGTCTGTTCGACTCCTTGCAAAATTGGTGGGATCGGCTGGAATGGTATGAGCAGGGTGCGATTCTGCTTGGCGCTCTTGCGCTGTCGCTGCTGTTCGCCTCGTTCTGGCCGGCCGTCGGCATCGCGCTGACTGCGACGGGCGTCGCCGGCAGCGGACATGAGATTGCGGGCTATATCCGCGATCCCAAGAAGCTGCTGACGCCCGAGAATGCGTTCGCCGCAGCGGCAGGCATTATACTAAGCCGAATACCGTTTGGCAGAGCGCTCGGATGGGCGGGGAAGAAGGGGCGCGGCTATTTGCGCAAGCTTCTAGACAAGCTGGGCCTCCGGAGGCCGGATGTCGATGTTCCTAATAAACCACCGAAGAACGGTGGCACAGGCCCCGGCAAGCATCCGGAAGATCCGAAGAAGCCGGAAGACGATGAGCCGGAGGATAAGGATAAGCAGGGTGACAATGACGACGATAAGGCAGCAGTGGCAGGTAAAAAGTACAATGAGGTCGAAATTGTCGATCATCGGGGAAATCCGCTAGGCGAGTTCGATGAAATCGATTTGGAGAATGGCATTTTCTACGAAGATAAGACAGCCAAAGGGCTGGATCGCATCAATCCGCGCACGGGACAGCCCGCGCAGACGCCGCAGCAGTTTGCCGACAAGCAAATACTCGGAAAGACGCGGACGCGGATTGAAAATATGATGGAAAAAGCGGTCTCGACAAGGCCGACACCTAACGGGTCAACCGAGGTGCCCGATTTGGAAGAGATTAAATCGATCCGCGACTTCGTATTCCGGCTGGATGGAGACACTCCGGAGCTTCGAAGCGCCGTCGAGAACAGCTTGAATCAGTTGAGAGCGGAATTTCCGGAATACAAATTTAATGTTTTGTTTGGGGGGAAACCGTAATGTCCATTAGCGCTTTTATACCCGAGCCCGTCAATGATTTCGAACGGCAATTCAACGTGCCCGTCGCGGCCGAGTCATTCTTCTCGGAGTGCTGGGAGCCTGCCGCGGAAACATTAGGCTTGAAATGGGTGCCCGTCTTCTCCACCGGGATCGACGTCATGAAAGAAGATTTGCCTGCGGTGCTGGATGAGCTGGCCCGCTTGAAGCAGTGGGCCTTAAGCCAAGCCGGCGGGGAACGGATGGCAAAGCTGGCGAGCCGGATCGAATTGCTGCAGACAGAGCTTCCCAAAGCGTTGCAGCGGGATGGAGTAGTCGTTTATATCGGGTGATGCTGCTGTATTGGGAGGATCATAGAGCTATAGCAAAGAAAGAGTGGCTGCCCCTAAGATCATTGTTGACCTTAGGGACAGCCACTCTTCATTTTATCGCCTTAGAGGAATGAGAAAAAAGAGCGCAAAAGCCCGCGCTTCTTTGGCGCAGCCTCAAGCTTGGCGATGGCGGCCGGGTGACACTCATCGTGTGACGGGTAGGTTTTGCTGCTTGGCGTCTGAATCGTTTCTATGGATGCGGCTAATTGCTTGATCATTTGGCGCAGCTCATCGAGTTCCTCGCGCTGCCGGTGCAGCTGGACCGAGACGACTTCGTCGGCTTTCTGATCAATCGAACGTTCGATATGCTCGATTCTGTTTAACATTTCTTCCATGGACGGGTCAAGTATGTGCTGGGGAGTCTCAGCTTGAAGAGACTCCGGCTGCTGCTGCTGCTGCTGGTTAGTCATGAGAGTAATGCCGTTCAATGTTTCCCCTTGATCGATTCGGTCTTTAATATGAATGAGCAGATCAATTTCCTGCTCCGAGAATGTATAATGGCCAAACCGGTCCTTTTGAAAGAAATTAGGGAAAGTGGAAGCCCAACGTTTGATCGTCGTTTGGCTGACGGAAAGCAGATCTGCGGCATCCTTCGTTTTCAAAGTACCCATTTCGATCCCTCCGTTTCGGATGGTCAGTTATGGATAATTCGCTGTTATGGAGCGATTCCCTGCACAGGTGACAAAGGAAGTGCTGATTCGATAAACAAAGTGTTTTAACGAGCAATGATGCGGTTTTTGGTCAACTATAATCAATTGGCGGCCTATGGTTCGCTAACCTCAGTAAAGCAGCGCTTTCATGAAAAATGATACAATTACTGATATCAATGGTTAGCCAATCACAATTTGATAAGAAGGCGGCGGTTCTATGAATTTATCTACTATCGCAGTGCAGCTGTATACGTTACGCGACTATTGCAAGACTGAGGCTGATTTGGAACAGACACTGCGCAAGGTGAAAGATATAGGGTATCAGGCGGTTCAAGTTTCAGGTGTGGGTCCTATTGCGCCGGAAAAAATTAAACAATTAGCGGATGCTGCGGGTCTGCGGATATGCGCGACGCATGTTAGCTTTGATTCATTAGTGAATGACTTTGACAACTCGGTTCAGAAGCACAAGCTGTGGAACTGCCCGTATGTCGGGATAGGCTCTATCCCGGAAGAGTACCGGACAAGCGCGGAAGGATATGCGGCTTTTGCGAAGAAAGCGTCCGAGATCGGAAAGCGGCTGAAGGAGCATGATCTGCAATTCATTTATCATAATCATCAGTTCGAATACCAGAAATTCGAAGGCAGAACGGGTATGGATATTTTGAGAGAAGAGAGCGACCCGGCCGCATTCGGCTTCGAACTTGATACGTACTGGGTGCATGTAGGCGGAGTGAATCCGGTTGATGCGATTCATCAGGTAAAGGGACGCATGGGAGTTGTCCATCTGAAGGATTTGGAAATTATCGATCATCAGCAGGTATTTGCAGAGGTTGGCGAAGGGAACTTGAATTTCAAAGCCATCATTGAAGCGTGCCGGGAAACGGGAGTGGAATGGTTTGTAGTCGAACAGGATGTTTGCAGGCGCGATCCGTTTGAAAGCCTGGCCATCAGCCTTCGGAATTTGAGGCAATATTTGTAGTTGGTTCTCCATTTGATGCTATTTACGTTTACTAAACCAGATGTGAATACGTATACGAGTATCTTTTTAGTGGGCAAAATCGAACTAAACGGGCTTTTTTCGTTTCGTTGAACGAGAGAGTTCTGAGTGATTGGGATAGTCGTATTTCCGTTATAGATACGGAAGTTTTCATCAATAGGGGCGTGGATACTCGTGACTTCAGTCATGAGTATCCACGCCTGGTTTTGCTTTTATACGAACATATGATCGTATAAAATGGTCGTATAACTCTATCAACAGGGGGGTGAATCTATGAATCTTACCCTTACAGCGAAACTGAAAATCAAACCAACCTCACTTCAAGCCATGTTGTTACACAAAACCATGGCCGCTTATCGAAAAGGATGCAACATGGTTTCGAAGCTCATTTTTGAACGAACAGCCTTAAACGCCAGATCGTTGCACAAGCTAACGTATACCCATTTGCGGCAGCAGTTTGGTTTGCGTTCGCAAATGGCGCAGTCGAAATTGAGAGCAGGTATTGTCGGAGGAACGGGAATGGTTGGTCAGCGCTTTGTTCAACTGCTGGATCAGCATCCTTGGTTTAAAGTAACGGCCATTGCAGCAAGTGCCGGTTCGGCGGGCAAAACTTATGAACAATCTGTACAAGGCAGATGGAAGCTGTCTACCCCGATCCCTGAAGATGTGAAAAATATCGTCGTTATGGATGCTTCGAAAGTGGAGGAGGTAGCCGCTCAGGTCGATTTTATTTTTTGTGCCGTTGACATGAAGAAGCATGAAATTCAAGCGCTGGAAGAGGCCTATGCCAAAACGGGCACGCCCGTTGTCTCCAATAACTCGGCTCACCGCTGGACGCCTGACGTCCCTATGGTCATTCCTGAAATTAATGCCGGACATCTCGACGTCATCTCTGCGCAGAGAAAGCGGCTCGGCACCTCGACCGGATTTATTGCCGTTAAGCCAAACTGCTCCATTCAGAGCTACGTGCCGGCGCTTCATGCGCTGCTGGATTTCAAACCTACACAAGTGGTTGCATCGACTTACCAGGCGATTTCCGGAGCGGGCAAAAACTTTACCGATTGGCCGGATATGCTGGATAATGTTATCCCTTATATTGGCGGCGAAGAGGAGAAAAGCGAGCAGGAGCCGCTGCGCATATGGGGCAGCATTGAAAATGATGAAATTATCAAAGCAAGCGCGCCATTAATTACTACGCAATGTATCCGCGTTCCGGTAACGGACGGACATTTGGCTACGGTATTTGTATCGTTCGAGAACAAGCCTTCTTGCGCCTTTTTGGTGTGAGCTGGAATAAAGCGGTATGCCGCTGCTGCTCCTTTATAGCCTGAGCATTTATTGGAAATTTGTGGAGTTGAAAAATCCTACCCAATTTACTGCAAGATTCAAGGTGTTTGTTGAAGATTATACGGATACATCGATAGCCTTACACGCAAATACGATGCTGGATTACTTGAAAAATGCAGTAAAAATCAATTTTTACATGTTTATTTTGTTGGATTATTTAAATTAGACAGTGTTTTTTGAATGTTTTCTATACTATGTTGAAAAGGGTACAAACTAGAGTCAAAATGTCATTATCGGATATAGTTGAGCAAACAACGGCAGCTGGTCTTTTTCTTAGGATAAGAACAGCGCCATAGATTAAACCTAAGACTATTAAGGTGGATGTTTATGTCTAAAATTAAAGAAATACTTGTGCTGCATCATAGTCACTTGGATGTCGGTTATACGCATTCTCAGCCTATCTTGCTTGAAATGCAAAAGAATTACATTGATCAAGCCTTACAAATTTGTGAAATAACAGAGGATTGATCGGAACAGAATAAATTCCGTTGTTAGCGCAGACCGAATGCGTCAGGTGCTGATGAACAATGAAAGAAATCACGCAGGGGTAAGCTATGGGACGATTGAGCTGAGTTAATATTATTCCAGCACGTATAGATGAGTTTTCGCTCTGTCCTCGGCGGACAGAGCGAAAAGTTTTTGAAAGCAAAGCGAATAACTGCAGGCATCTATGGACAAGGCGGTGTCATTTTGTTGGAATATCTAAATCCAATAGGATAGACAAACTTTTTGTCGTGCAGTACGATTATTGTGAGAAGGCTGGGAGAGATGTTGATCCTGAACAGGTTCTTATACGCACTGCCGAGATTATCCGATAGGCTTCTTAAGCTCATCGGATTCTTTTTTTGTTGTATAGATTGGATAATCCTGTGCCACAATGTTATTAAGGTCCAATATCAACCAGAAGGGGTAACATTGACATGAAGAGGATTTTTGGATCAAGCAAATACTTTCATAAGATTTATCTATTGATAGGCTTGGCTTTTTTGAGTTTATTGATTATTTTTTCAACGATTATTTACTTGGGAGTCAAGAAGTCGGTGCTCCAAAATAATTATGAGCTAAACAAGCAATTGCTTTCAGGAGTTGCCAATAATTTAGATAATTTCGACCAAATGGTGAAAAATTTATGTTACTCTATTTATTTGAGCAGTGACACCAAATCCATTTTTGAATTGGATAGTATTAGCAACAATATTGGGAGAGCGAGTGCCGCACTGGAAAACTTAAGATCAACCTATATGAGCAATAACGCATTTATCCATTCAATCTTCATCCATAATGGAAAATCGAATGTCTATTTGTCAACAAATAAGGGGCTTTTCAGCAGCGACCCTCAACTTGAAGAAATGATTCGCTCTTACCCGGTCGTTCCTGTGCTTAAGCCAATTTACAGAAAGATGGAGAGCCTTTATCCGATTGCGTCCAAGCCAACGGATGATGTTTTCACCTATGCGATGTATGATTGGTTGGGGAAGGATAATATGCCGGAAGACAGCATTTATGTGAATATTAAAGCGGATTGGATGCTTGAGAATATCAACAGGATCAACATATCGAATCCGAAATCAAAGAGCAGTATTTATATACTGAACGGCAATGGCGAAAGTATTGGGAATCCGATACAAGATGATACGAAAGCTTCTCTGCAATTGATTTTTAGTGATTTCATCAAGGACAAAATTTCCGACTCTGAGGCCCCATTCGACTCCTTTTCTGTCAACTTTAAGGGGGAAAAAAGCTATGTGTCATTTATATACCTGAAACGAATTGATTGGGTACTGGTGAAGGTTCAGTCTTATAAAGAGGTTTTCAAAAATATAGAAAATATTAAATTCATTATACTGCTTATAACCTTGTTATTCATTGTCATTGCACTCGTTGCTTCCTTTGCGATATCCAGGAAAATCTATATCCCTATAGGTAAGCTTGTAAAGCGGATTAATACGATGGACGATGAAGAAAGCGATGTAAATCCGGTAAACGATGAGATCGGCTTTTTAAATCAAATGTACAATAAGTACTATGAGCATAGAGAGCAGTACTTGAAAGAAAATCACACAAAAGACCGACTTCTCAATAACTATTATCTTACAAATCTTCTGGTGGACAGCAACTCTATGACGACGGACGATATTGCAAATGCGTCAGAGAGCAATAACGCTTTGTTCGACCCGGGCGGAAAATTGGCCGTATGTGTCATTAAAATCGATCAATACAATCATTTTGTTATGAAAAGTAATAAAGATCAAGAGTTGTACAGATTTGCTATCGCTAATATCATGTATGATGTGGTTATGAGTAAGTTTTATAATGAAGCTGTCAATATGAAAAAAGACCAGATTGTGCTTATTGTGAATTCAGGACAGTTTGAGGGGAACGAATTTATCCGCATTCTGACTGAATGTATCGCTGAAGCGCAGAAGATGATCATGAATTATTTTAAATTGTCCGTAACTGTGTCCATTGGCGAAATTGTGGAATCCAGTGCTACTCTGGAAGGGAGCTACCGCGTTGCACACTATAATGCCAACTATCGTACATTGTTAGGGAGAATGTCCATTATTACATGTGACAAAGTGAAGAAGAATAACGAAAATGAGCAAGTGTATTATTCTCCGCAGTTCAATAAAAAGCTGGTTGAAGCAATGAATTCTGGAGTTATAAAAAAGGCCGAGAAGATTATTTTAAGTATTTTGGATGAAATCAAAGAGCAAAGTTACAACAATATGATGCTGTCTGTCATGCAAATAACAACATTTATTTTGAATACTCTCAATGAGATGAACAGGTCCAAGCTTCAACCCCAGAATATCGATTACAATGTTTATAATATTAAAATGATGGAATTTGAAACTATGGAAGAGCTTCATGGCGAGCTTATCCGATTGCTTTCACTTGGAGTAGGAACTGTCAGACATTCAAATATAGAGAAGCATGCCATTCTTATAGAAACGGTCAAAGGAATCGCTGAGGAAAGTTATTCGGATCCTGGTTTAAGCTTGCAGCTTATTGCAGAAAATCTAAAAATGTCATCCGTTTACCTTGGAAAAATATTTAAAGATAATATGTCGGTCTCTCTCGCAGAATATATTAACGGAGTCCGATTGGAGAAGGCTAGGGAGATGCTGGAGCATTCCAACTTCACCATTGTGCAGATCATTGAAAAGATAGGAATGGAAAATGAAAGTTATTTTTATAAGCTATTTAAAAAGAAGTATGGGTTAACGCCGAAGGAATATGTCCTGAAGAAAACAATAATGAAATTTTAAAACAGTGAGTTAGGCTGCCGATCCATGTCGGCAGCCTAGTTTTAGTTGGATATTGAAATCGGCGCTCTGGCAGTTTGAATTATTGCGGGGTTTTTCACCGGGCTGCTTACCGCCAGCGCAGCTACAGGCTAATTGCTGTTTTTGCCCATGCAAACTAAGTCTGATTTTCAGGAAACGGGTGGACTTAGTTTTTTGGATAGCGCTGTTCTTTGCATAATCGGAACGCCGGCGACAAACAATAGCTTAGGAATGTTAAGCAGGTATTCCCTGGAAATTTCATGGAGCTTCTCGAAGTTGTCGAACAGAATCCATTGATTGGAGGCTATTGACCATGTCCTTGCTTGCTGCCGACAGAAAGAATTGCTTTTGGATGCGCTTGTACCTCGGATTGATGATCACTGCAGGGGTTGTTCTCTCAGCAGGAATCGTCCCGCAGAGAGCTGAAGCAAATACGGGTACTGTCTATAATGGGCAAAGGAGCGAAAGCTTCGACAAGGGCTGGAAATTCGCACTAGGCGATTATGCACAGTCCATTAAAACGAGCTTTGACGATTCAAAGTGGCGAAATGTTGATTTGCCGCATGATTGGAGCATTGAGCAAAACTTTAATCCGCATTCGGTCGTTGGCCCTGAACAGGGTTTTTTAGACGGAGGCATAGGGTGGTACCGCAAGGTATTTTATTTGCCTCAGCAAGTCATGGGCAAGTCCGTGAGCCTCCAATTTGACGGTGTGTATATGAACAGCGAGGTTTGGATTAACGGAGCGAAGCTGGGCACTCGACCTTATGGCTATTCAACGTTTCAGTATGACCTGACGCCTTATCTTCACTATGGAACTAAAGCCAATCTTATCGCAGTCAAAGTGGACAATTCAGCGCAGCGTAATTCGCGTTTCTATTCGGGAAGTGGGATTTACCGGCATGTCTGGATCACATTCATGGATCCGATACATGTGGACTATAGCGGTGTCTTTATCCGAACGTTAAAGGCTAACGCACACTCTGCATCGCTTGACGCCGATATTCATGTCGTGAATCAAACAAGAAATTCTCAATCCGTCATAGTGAAAAATGATCTGTTAAATGACGCCGGTACAGTTGTAGCAACGGTCAGCAGCCCCACTTGTCCTGTCGAGGCTAATAGTAACCAAACATTTGAACAAGTGCTTGAATTGACGAATCCTCAGCTATGGTCACCGTCGACCCCTAACCTCTACACGTTGAAAACAGAAGTGATTTTAAATAACAAGACGGTGGATACGTACCGTACAACGGTCGGAATTCGTACCTTTCAATTCGATGCGAACAGCGGTTTTTCGCTCAACGGTCAACACATGAAGATCAACGGTGTGAATATGCATCATGACTTGGGATCATTGGGCGCAGCCATTAATGACCGGGCATTGGAACGACAGCTCGAGCTGCTAAAGCGGATGGGCGTAAATGCCATACGAACGTCACACAATCCTCCGGCTCCCGAGCTGCTTGCGCTGACGGATCGTATGGGTTTTCTGGTTATGGCTGAAGCGTTCGATACTTGGGAGACTGCAAAGGTGCCCTACGACTATCACCTATATTTCAATCAGTGGGGGCAAAAAGATCTTCAGGACTTCATCCGCAGGGACCGTAACCACCCTAGTATCATCATGTGGAGCATCGGGAATGAAGTTCCGGAACAAAACAATGCAAGCGGTAGGGCGATCGCCCAAAAACTGATCCATTGGGTCCGTGAATTGGATACAACCAGACCGATCACCCAAGGCATCAACGCATACCCACAAAATGGGGATTTATATGATGTCGTCGGCTTGAATTATGCGCCGAAACTGGTGCAGGGCGGCTACAGTAGGGTTCATCAAGATCATCCGTCCTGGAGGCTGATCGGCAGCGAAACCTCATCGGCCGTTAGAAGCAGGGGCGTGTACTTCTTCCCGCCTCAAAATATTCCGACTGTCCCGCATCAGTCTTCGTCGTATGACAATACAATTGTAGAATGGGGGCAGACAGCTGAAGATTCATGGCGGTCAACGAGAAACAGCTTCATTGCCGGGGAATTTATTTGGACCGGTTTTGATTATATTGGCGAGCCGACGCCGCACAACAGCTGGCCTTCCAAAAACTCCTACTTCGGTGCGATCGATACAAGCGGATTTCCAAAGGATATTTTCTACTTTTACCAAAGCAAATGGGGCTACAATCTGGCACCAATGGTTCATCTGGTTCCCTCGAATTGGAACTGGACCGCAGGGCAAACAATCCCGGTTTGGGTGTATTCGAATGCGGATAGCGTCGAAGTTTTCATAAACGGCAGATCGCTGGGCGCCAAGCCGATGAGCGAAGCTATTGGACATTTGGCGTGGAGCGTTCCTTTTGAAGCAGGGACACTCAGAGCTGTTGCTAGAAAAAACGGCAGCGTCGTCGCGGTAGATGAAGTAAAAACAGCAGGAGCGCCGGCTCAAATCCAGCTCAAAGCGGATCGATATCAGATATCCGCAGATGGAAAAGATCTGGTCTTCATTGAGACCAATATTCTCGATGCCGATGGCAATATAGTACCGACGGCTTGCAATTCCGTTGAGTTCAGCGTACTTGGCGAAGGCTCCATCGTCGGCGTTGATAATGGAGACTCGACCAATACCGAGAACTTCAAAGGGAAACAGCGGAAAGCATTTAGTGGCAAGGTGCTGGCGATTGTCCAATCGACCGGTACTCCGGGCAGTATCAAGATCATTGCCAAATCAAAAGGACTCGCATCAGCAATTACAATCGTGAAAGCCTTAGCTCCCGCTGCTGCGCCGGCGCCTATCGTGATTCTGAAGGGAAAGTAGATTCTCCGCTGTACGTAAGCATGCTAAAAGAATCTTAAAAGATCGCCGCTTATGTCCCTATGGGATTAAGCGGTTATTTTTTTGTCTATCGCGTGAGATATGCAACAATAATTAAATTTTACATGGTTATTTTGTCGGATTGTTTAAATTGGACAGTATTTTTTCACGCAAATTCGATCTAAGATTCGATTATACGATCAACTAGGGAGTGAGTGTGTTGAGGCTTTCAAATTTTATTAAAACTTTCAAAAGGAGCAAACAATTATTCATTTTATCTTTGCCGGGTGTGCTGTTTTTATTCGTATTTAGTTATTTGCCTTTATATGGCCTGCTGTTGCCCTTTAAGGATTATAGAATTGATTTAGGTTTTTGGAAAAGCCCATGGGTCGGGCTCGAAAATTTTAAATATTTGTTCTCGCAAGATGCATTCCGAATTACCAGAAATACAGTCGGATACAATTTGGCTTTTATTGTTGCATTACTGATCGTGGCTGTTGCGTTTGCATTAATGCTAAATGAAATGAGACGATCTTCCGTAAAATTTTATCAAACAGCTTTGTTCATGCCTTATTTTCTTTCTTTTACCGTGGTCAGCTACATTTTTTTGGCCTTGTTCGATATGCAAAACGGATTTGTAAATACTGTTCTGCAAATGTTCGGAAAGGAAGCGGTTCTTTGGTATAACGACGCGAAATATTGGCCTCCCTTGCTCATTTTAACCTATGTTTGGAAGAACGCCGGATATTTTACGATCATCTATTACACAGGCCTCTTAGGTATTAGTGAAGAATACTACGAAGCGGCAAGAGTAGATGGCGCAAACAAGTGGCAGCAAATAAAAAGCATTTCAATTCCGTTATTAAAGCCGCTTATCATTATCATGGTAATGACGCAGGTCGGGAAAATCTTTGTAGGAAATTTTGATATGTTTTATCAGATCCCAAGAGATTCTTCGTTGCTGTATCCCACAACAGATGTTATCGATACTTACGTATTCAGATCATTAAAATCACTGGGTGATGTGGGAATGGCTTCGGCTGCAGGGGTGTATCAATCGGTAGTCGGTCTTGTGCTGGTTATTTTTGTGAATTGGCTCATTCGAAAATTCGACTCTGAAAATTCTGTATTTTAAGGTGGGTTAGTATGAATAGTTCAGTTAATCGAGGATTTCCATTATTCAAAACGATATCGCATATGATTTTGATTGGTTTTTCATTGCTCTGTTTATTGCCATTAATTCTTGTGGTTTCAGTGTCTCTATCCAGTGATGCGAACATTATGAAATACGGATATAGCCTGCTTCCGCAAAAAATCGACTTCACCGCTTACCGATTTATTTTAGCAAGTCCGGATCAGCTTTTGACTTCTTATGCTGTAACCATCTTTGTTTGTATTGTGGGCACGTTCATTAGTATTACCGTAACCACAATGTTAGCCTATGTCATTTCGCGAAAAGACTATGCATACGCACAGAAAACTTCGTTTTATGTGTTTTTGACCATGCTCGTCAGCGGCGGATTAGTTCCTTGGTATATTATTATTTCCAAAGTTTTACACATGACGGATACGATTTTTGTATTATTCGTTCCTTATCTGGTCATACCTATGTTTGTGTTGATCATGAAAGGATATATGTCTGATATACCTCCCGCTGTTATCGAATCGTGCAAGCTGGATGGCGCTAGCGAATACCGCATATTTTTCAGCATCATTGTCCCTATGACGATATCGGGCATTGTCACAGTTGCGCTATTTATTGTGCTCATGTATTGGAATGATTATTACTTAAGCCTGATGTTTATTCAGAATAGTGAATATGTTTCGCTTCAGTTCCTACTGTGGAGGATTATGTCCAATGCGGACTACCTCAGAAGCTCTGTAGCGGCTTCATTGGGATTATTGCAGGGAGTCGTATTGCCGGATCAGTCGGCAAGAATGGCCATTTGTGTGCTGGCTGCTGGCCCCATGATGTTCCTCTTCCCATTCATTAATAAGTTTTTTATCAGAGGCATTTCCGTAGGTTCTGTGAAGGGATGAGTGAACTGGATATAATACCGGCAACAATATTCATTATATAAAAAAAGAAAAAAATCAGGAGGGTTCAACAATGAAAATCAGAAAATTTTCAAGAGCATCAGTCTTACTTTTGGTCATGGTTTTGCTTGTATCAGCTGCATTATCTGGTTGCGGTTCAAATGCTGCAAAAAAAGATTCTACTTCGCCGGACGATTCGACACAAGCGTCAACAACAGATCCTTCAGGCTTACCCCACGTTAATTTAACGTGGTATGTCGTAGGGACGCCTCAGAAGGACCAGCAGATCGTTACAGATGCGATCAATACAATTTTAAAAGAAAAAATCAATGCGACCTTAACCATTAATACGATTGACTGGGGGGCATACGATCAAAAAATGAATGTCGTAACCTCTTCCGGAGAGCCGTACGACCTTGCTTTTACATCGTCCTGGGCAAATAACTACACGCAAAACGTGTCCAAAGGAGCCTTGCTTCCGCTTGATGATTTGCTTCAAAAATACGGTAAACATATCTTGGAGCAAGTTCCGGAGAAATATTGGCCTGCCGTTAAAGTAAACGGAAAAACGTACGGCGTATTGAACTATCAGATTTATGCGATCGGCAGGGGGTTAAATTTTAAAAAAGATCTTGCTGACAAGTATTCTTTGGATACATCGAAAATTAAGAAGATTGCCGATATAACGCCTTTTCTAGAACAAGTAAAACAAGGTGAGCCGGGCCTTACACCTTTTTTGGCAACTGGCAATATTACGAATATTATTGATTTGAACAATAATGAAAAAGGCATGACGCTTGATCAGGTACAAGGAAACAGTGTAAATCCGCTTGGCGTTCATTACGCCGATAAATCGTTAAAGGTATTCGACTTGGTGGAAAGTCCAGAGTTTATGGCACAAGCCAAAATGTTCAGAGAGTGGTATCAAAAAGGTTACATCCGCAAGGATGCGGCTTCGTTAAAAGATGGGAAAGCGGAAGCGAAGACCGGTAAATATGTGGTAACGACAGGCGGATATGGTCCCGGAAGTGAAACAGGCCAATCCACTGAACTCGGATTTCCGATTGTTCAGGCAAAACCTGTACCTCAATTCGTAAATACAGGCTCTGTTATTGCCGCGATGACGGGCATAAATAAAAACAGTAAAAACCCAGAAAGAGCCATGATGCTGTTGGATCTTTTGTTCTCGGATAAAGATCTTTATAATCTGTTTGTTTATGGAATTGAAGGCACTCACTATACCAAAGTAGATGCTAACACTGTTGAAATTGTCAAAGACTCCGCATACAATCCGAGCAATGCATGGGAATTCGGCAGCTGGTTCAATGCCTATGTGCAAAAAGGTCAGCCTGCGGATACTTGGGAGCAAATGAAAAAGGCAAATAACGATTCCATAGCGTCGCCGCTTCTTGGCTTCCTGTACAACGCAGATGCCATGAAGAAAGAGAATGCCCAGATCAATGCCATTATGAATGAGTATCTTCCAATTATCTATACAGGTACGCAGGATCCAGAAAAAACTGTTCCAGAATTGATTAAAAAGCTGAAAGCAGCGGGTATAGACGGATTAATCACCGATGCTCAAAAGCAAATTGACGATTGGAAAGCCGCAAACGGTAAATAAAAAGTTAGAAGAATTCAAAAGAAGTTTAATGAATCTGCGCTGATTGAAGGTTGAGGGGTATGGACTGTTATTCAGGTCATTCCCTCTTATAAAGCCTGCAAGAAACGATAGAGACAGATCATGATTAATTCTAGTGAGGAACCATACATGAGCAAACTGAAAAAAGTTCACGTTATTTTTAAAACCCATTTGGACATTGGCTTTACGGATATGGCGGAGAATGTAATCAAACAATATTTTAATTTATTTATTCCTCAAGCGATGCAATTGGCCAAACAGTTAAGGTCGGAAGGAGACTCCGGCAAATTTGTCTGGACGACCGGCTCTTGGTTAATTCATGAATTTCTCAAGCAAGCTTCCGAGGCACAGAGAAAAGAGATGGAGGAGGCCATTGAAAACGGAAGCATTGCATGGCATGGATTGCCTTTTACCACCCACACCGAACTCATGGACCCGGCTTTATTCGAATACGGCTTATCGATTAGTAAAAAGTTGAATGCCAGATATGGGAAAAACATCATTGCTGCGAAAATGACGGATGTCCCCGGGCATACGATCGCCATGATTCCATACTTGGCTAAATACGGAATTCAATATTTGCATCTCGGCGTAAATCCTTCATCCAAAATTCCGAGTGTTCCCCCGCTCTTTATTTGGAAGGGGAAGGACGGATCGGAAATAATTATAAATTATGCAAGCGATTATGGGAATGTTCTGGAAATTGATGGATTCGATGAAGCGATGGTATTTGCCCATACAGGCGACAATTCAGGCCCGCCGTTAGCCGCCGATATTCGAGCGGAATTTGCGCGGCTTTCAGAACGATTCCCAGGCGCAACGATACAAGCATCCACAATGGACGCCTTTGCCGAGAAATTAATCAGCATGAAAGACCGCTTTCCTGTCGTTTACGAGGAGATTGGAGATACCTGGATTCAAGGTGTCGCTACAGATCCCATAAAAGTTTCCCAGTACAGGGAGTTGTTGAGACTCCGCGACAAGTGGGTACAGGAAGGCCGATTGGATCCGGAGGGCAAGGAATATGATGAATTTTGCAGCCAGCTTATTTTGATTCCAGAGCATACATGGGGCATGGATGAAAAGAAATTTTTGACGGATTTCAAAAATTACTCGATTCGCGATTTCCATCATGCAAGACAGGTTGATCATATTTCAAGTGGAGCTATTCATGATAAATATCGTTATCTGGGACTTTTCGCCATGAATAATGAGTTTGGCGCTTCACCTGACTTGTTTGCGGCATCTGGCGTAGAGAAGAGTTTCAGTTACTTTGAAAGCTCATGGAAAGAGCAGCGGGATTATGTCCACAAAGCCGTTAGTGCTTTGTCTGACGACAAGCAGCAGGAAGCCGCGGAAGCGTTCCAGGCATTGGCGCCTGAACAAACTCAATTGCACAATGCGAAGGAACTTAACAATTCCAGTACGTATCAGCTCGGTTTGTTTCAGGTTGAGTTTGACAGTCAAGGAGCCATTTGCAAGCTGATCGACAGTCAAGGCAAGATTTGGGCGGATGAGCATCATCGGTTAGGTTGTTATCAGTACGAAGCATTCGGTCATGAGAATTACAATGCATGGTTCCAAAACTATGTCCAAAATTTGAGTGAAACCTATTACTGGGCCGATGCGGATTGGGGCAAGCCTGGCATGGAATTTGCAGAGCCTCGGCCTGAACATAAGAGGTTCTCGCCCCATTTGATCAGCTTAAGAAATCAGACTCAAGAACACTACGACCACGTACAAGTGCAGCTTGTTATGCCTTCCGAATGCGTTCAGGCAAATGGAGCGCCGCGAGATCTTCAAATTGACTATAAATTTTATAAAAACCGTAAGCAAATCGACGTGGAAATAAGCTGGTTCAATAAGCAGGCTAACCGTTTACCGGAAGCAAGCTGGTTCTCATTTGGGTTGAACGTCGATAATCCGAATTTGTGGAAAATGGATAAGATAGGCCAACTGATTTCTCCGCTTGAGGTTGTAAAAAACGGAAGCCGCAATCTGCATGCTGTCAATTCAGGCGTTTATTACACTGGAAGTGATGGCGAAGTTCGCTTGGAAACGTTGGATGCTCCTTTATTATCGCCTGGCGAGAGGAGGGTGTTGCAATTCGACAATAGTTTTGCTCCTTTGGATGGAGGCATGCACTTTAATTTGCACAATAATGTGTGGGGAACGAATTTTCCAATGTGGTTTGAAGACAATGCCAAATTCAGATTCTCGATTCATATGAGTTAAGAGGCAAAAGGAGAGGGGAGAAATCATGGCTGACATCTATAGAGTGAAGGAAAATTTTGATAAAGGCTGGACGTTCCATCTGGGGGATCTGCCGATCATGCATGCCGTTAAAGGCGGAATGACTGGAGGCTTAACCGATTGCGAGGATATCGAAGACGGTGAATGGCTGAAGATCGCGTACTTTGATGAAAGGGAAACCTTGCGTATTGATCCGGCGGCATGGAAAGAGGTCGTCCTGCCTCATGATTGGTGTGTTGAGGGCGATTATGTGAATGATGGAGGCAAAGTCAAACACCATAAAAGTCATGGCTATCTGGCTGCGGGAGTCGGGTTCTACAGGAAAGTATTCGACATTCCGCAAGAGCTTGAAGGCAAAAAAATTTCTCTGGAGTTTGACGGTGTGTTTCGCAACAGCACAGTTTGGGTGAACGGTCATCTGCTTGGAACCCATGTAAGCGGATATACAGGTTTTGTGTATGATATTTCGGATATCGCGCGATATGGAAGTGAAGGTAAAAATGTTGTCTTGGTCAAAGTGGATGCGCGCGATTATGAAGGCTGGTGGTATGAAGGCGCCGGGATTTACCGTCATACGTGGTTAACCGTAACGGACCGGCTTCATGTTGACCGGTACGGGACTTATGTGACGACCCCTGAGGTTAGTGAAAAGCAAGCGGGAATTGTCATCGTCACAACAGTGAAAAATGAGTTTGATACAGCCAAATCTTGCAGGCTCGTAACGAAAGTTTACGATAGTCACGGGAAAATCGTTGGTGAAAGCGCAAGTGTGATGGAAATTTCATTCCAACGGCAAGGGGTTTTCGAGCACTTTATACGCATAGATCAACCGGCGCTCTGGTCGCCTGAATCGCCTTCTATGTATTATGTCATGTCGGAAGTCTACGATGAAGAGAAGCTTCTGGACACGTACCGGACCAACTTCGGTATTCGAACCATTGAATTCAAAGCGGATGCAGGCTTTTTCCTGAACGGGAAGCATTATCCTATAAAAGGCACTTGCAATCATCAGGACTTTGCCGGCGTCGGTGTGGCGCTGCCTGATCAGCTCATTGCATACAAGCTCAGATTGCTTAAAGAGATGGGCTGCAACGCGTATCGAAGCGCTCATCATCCGGCAACGCCGGAGCTTCTGGATCTATGCGATCTGATGGGCATGCTGGTTGTGGACGAGAACAGGAAGCTGGATGTTTCTCCTTCAGGGATTGAAGAATTGAAGCATTTGCTTTATCGGGACCGCAACCACCCTTCAGTCATCATTTGGAGTTTGGAAAATGAGGAAATACTGGAAGGGACCATTATGGGAGCGCGTATGATCAAAACCTTGGCTTCGATTACGCGCAGTATAGATCCGACAAGGCCGACGCTAGCAGCGATGAATCATGGATGGAATGACGGCGGATACAGCGATGGCGTCGATATTGTAGGGTATAACTATGGTCAGCGTGAAGATCAGGATATTCGCGACCACGAAAAGTACCCTAACCGAATCATGCTGGGAAGCGAAAGCGCAAGCTGTACGGTAACCCGAGGCATTTATGAAAGGGACGATGTTCAAGGATATTGTCCGGAGTATGGCATTCATATTCCTGAATGGAGCTGTTCGGTGGAGAAAGCATGGCGTGATGTGGTCGAAAATCCTTTTCTTTCCGGGGTATTCATTTGGACAGGCTTCGATTACAGGGGTGAGCCAACGCCTTATGAATGGCCAAACATCAACTCTCACTTTGGCGTGATGGATACATGCGGCTTTCCGAAAGATAACTATTACTATTTAAAGTCGGCATGGACCGAAGAGCCGATCGTGCATATCATGCCTCATTGGAATTGGCCGGGCAAGGAAGGTCAGGACATTGATGTATGGGTGTACAGCAACTGCGAACGCGTAGAGTTGTTTCTGAATGGAAAGAGTCTGGGCGAACAAGAGATGCCGCGCGCTTCACATTTGGAATGGAAAGTGAATTATGCACCGGGCGAGCTTACGGCAATCGGCAGGAACGGTTCCATGGAGGCGGCGCGAAAAGTTGTCGCAACAACGGATGCGCCTTATGCGGTAACATTGGTGCCGGATCGAACTCAAATTCATTCCGATGGCTGTGATGTAGCTGTCATCAGAGTGTATGTGGTGGATGCTCTTGGAAGAATTGTGCCTACAGCGGATAACGAGCTGCATTTCTCTGTGGAAGGGAAAGCGAACATCTTGGGCGTAGGCAACGGAGATCCAAGCAGTCACGAATCCGATAAAGCGAATCGAAGGAAAGCTTTCAACGGCAGTTGCCTGCTAATTATTCAAACCGTAGAAGAAGAGGGCAAAATCGTCATAAAGGCGTCTTCCGACGGTCTATTGGACTCGTCCTGTACAATAGCTTCATTCTAATCGTTATGAGCAAACTTAATCTAGTTTCTTGAATTGGGAGATCTACTTCTCTAATTCAAGAAACTTATTAGATCAATGTTGTAAGCGTTATCATTTGCGTGGTTGATTAACCTGATCCGAGGGGTGATGCCATGGTATTGACCAAATTATTTAGTATGGTGCACTAATTAACAGTATATTCGTATTGGTTAAAATAAGAGAGGAGATTTTCGATATGAGAACGAAACAAGTTATTTCGGGCTTCTTGGTCGCTTGCATGACTGCATCAACCTTATTTATGAACGGCCCGTTATTATCACCAAAGGCTTATGCTGCAGATACTACGGATGAATGGACAGAGTTGTCCGGGAAACTAGAAGGCTATAAAGGCATCTATACGAAAGATACGAAGCTGGGTTCGCCTTGGAATACCCAATATAACCCGGATGGTCCCTTAATGGGAAATGGCACTCTATATGCTTTTATGGCGGGAGACAGAAAAGCGCAAAATATTTATATTTCAAGAAGCGATATGTGGAGAGACCGCTCTACAAATGATGGTCAACAGCACACGACGTTCGGCGGATTAACCATCAAAACGGGTGAGGGGGACAATCTGGCCCTTCAAAAGAACGTTACTGTGTTTGGCTTTACGAATAGCAATGAGAATGGCCCTAAGCTTGTTGACGGATTGGATAATACCAAATGGTGTTCAACCCCGGCAACGAATAACAATTCCACTACCTATTGGGCAGTGGTCGATCTTGGAGAAGCAAAAGATATCTCCCGATGGGTTGTCAAGCATGCTCAGGCAGGCGGAGAAAGCGCTACCATGAATACGAAAGACTTTAAGCTGCAATATACAACTCAAGCTAATCCTCAGGGATCGACGGATTCAGATTGGATCGATGCAGATGCTGTAACAGGAAATACGGCTGCCATAACGGACCGAAACCTGACCAGTTCCATTCATACAAGATATGTCCGAGTGTTAGTTACAAAAGCTGATCAAGGTACTGGAAATACAGTAAGATTATACGGGTTGGGATTGTATGAACAACCAAAAGCTGCTTCTACCGCTTCCTCAGAGTTTCGTTATGAAGAAGATATGAAAAATGCAGAGGTAATGGCACAGTCGGAGGAGGGTTTTAAAACCAGAACATGGCTATCTGCAAAAGAAAATATTATTGTAACAGAAATCACAAATACGACTGATTCTCCAATTCCAATGGAGGTTTCGGCGTGGACAGCTAATAGTAACACTAGCGCGAGCGTTGACGGTAATACGATGATTGCATCCAAGGCCGGCATCAGTAATCCATCGAGCCGTCTTAGCGGCACAGGAACATGGAGCGGTTGGACCGTGAACGTATCCATGGCGTCCAAGATTATTGATAATATCGCTGTAACTGTAAAAAACATAGATAAAAAAACGAATAAATCTATGTTTACATTGCCTAGCAATCAAACAGTTACCTTGGTTTCGGCCGTTGAAGGAGGTAAACAAGACGGCACTACCAATACTATGGCTGCAGCAATCGCTCAGGCAAAAGCAAAAGTTGATTCCAGAAGTACGGCTGATTCGCTTACAACAGCTAATCAAGCGCATCGCGATTACTGGAAACAGTATTGGTTGAAATCTTATATTAACATTCAAGATGCACAAGTGGAAAGAATGTACTATGGATTTCTGTATATGCTAGGCTGTGCTACTTCTGTTTCAAGTGAGAATAACGCCGGCCTTTCTGCAGGATTATTTCCATGGACGGCATCCGACAATCCGGCTTGGCAGGGAGACTACACCACGAATACGGATATGCAACGCCAAGTACATCCGCTTGTAACAGCCAACCGATTAGAAGGTATTCAGAATTATGTCAATGTATTGGAAGCGTACTGGCCTGAAGCGCAAAGACGTTCAAATTCTGTACAAGATTTGAATTGGGTCATTCAAGGGACAGGCAGACCGAATTCATTCACGACAGGGATTAGCGGGGGATCGCTGTTTCCAACCCATATCGGTCCTTGGGGCGCTTCGACAGAGCAATATAACAGTTCAAAAGATTACTGGAATTCACCGGCGGATGCAAGTTCTGTATTAATGCCGCTCGTCAAAATGTGGCAATATAATCAAGATCGAGACTACTTGAGCAATCACTTATATCCAATGTTGAAATCAGTGGCAACTTTCTGGCAAAATTACGTGACATTGGAGAATGGCAAGTATGTTGTCTATGGCGCTACTCATGAAGGGGTAGCGGGAAGAAATCCGATTTTTGATATTGATGCCTGTGTATATATTCTTAAAAATGCCATAGCTGCAGCGAAAGACCTTGGCATTGATTCAGATAAAATACCGGTATGGCAAAATATTGTTGACAATATGAGCCCGCAGCCGACTTTCTTATATAATGGCAAAGTGACTATTAGCGATATTGAAGGCAGAACCCAACAAAATCCTGGTTATACTTTTAACGGCAATCCGGTTACTATTCAGAGCGTTTATTATTATGATGCGGCCGGCATGAGCACTCCTGCAGATCAAAAGGAAAAATATATAAACTATTTAAATGTAAAGAATGCTATTGGGAATGCAAGACGATTAACGAGTGCTACTCGTTTAGGTTATGACATCAATGAAATTATTAATCAGTTAAAAATTGGCTCTATTATTAAGAGTCCAAGTGATTGGTCTGGGTTAAGGGGCAATAATACGATTGGCGATATTGGCGGAAGCAGCTTGCTAGGTGTTATTCAAGACTCTTTACTGCAAAGTAATGAAGGTTTTCTGAATATTTTTGCGAACTGGTATAAGGACCAGGAGGCATCCTTTACCCGTTTACGTGCTAACGGTGCCTTTTTGGTAGATGCTAAACAAAATGAGTTGGGTCAAACAACCTATGTAAAAATTTTAAGTGAAAAAGGGAAAGATTGTGCAGTCCTTAATCCATGGCAAGGCCAAGAGATGGAAGTATATGAGGATGGAGTACTGATTGGAGCAACGAAGAGTACGAATGCTTTAGGCGATGTCTACACGTTCGCCACTAAAGCGAATTCTTCGTATGAGTTGAAAGAACAGCTACCGCCAACGACAACGGACAATGCGCCGAGCGGCTGGGTTAATCAAGACACCACGGTAACCTTAAGCGCTAGCGACAGCGGATCAGGTGTAGCCAATACCTACTACACGGTAAACGATGGCGCGAAACAAACGGGAACTTCCATCGTATTGTCGGAAGAAGGAGTTCATAAGCTTGTCTATTGGAGCGTAGATAAAGCAGGCAATGTGGAACAGGCGCATACAATATCCATTCGCATCGATAAGACAGCTCCGGAGACAAAAGCAGTGCTAACGCCGTCTCAGCCGGATGGGCTGAACGGATGGTACGTGCATCCGATTACAGTTGCCCTGAATGCTACGGACAATCTGTCGGATGTAGCGAAGACGGAGTATAGTCTGGATGGAGGGACGACGTGGCAGACATACACATCGCCGTTAACGTTCGATCAAGACGGGAAGTATTCCGTAAGCTACCGTTCCACGGATAAAGCCGGCAATCAAGAGGAAGGAAAATCGGTAAGCTTCAATCTGGACAAGACGGCGCCGGAGATCGCGGTGACCGTACCAGGGGACAACAGCATCAATAAAGACTCCGTGGATTTGACGCTTCAGCTTGCAGTGACCGACAACTTGTCGGGTGTCGACAACAGCAAGACGACGGTAACGCTCGATACGTATGCTTACCAAATCGGAA
>NZ_JBWDNW010000068.1:0-1025 GCF_056269405.1 Paenibacillus sp. J2L1-98
AACCCGAAGCTGTGAACCGAAGCCCCAGTAAACGGCGGCCGTAACTATAACGGTCCTAAGGTAGCGAAATTCCTTGTCAGGTAAATTCTGACCCGCACGAATGGCGTAACGACTTGGGCGCTGTCTCAACGAGAGATCCGGTGAAATTTTAATACCTGTGAAGATGCAGGTTACCCGCGACAAGACGGAAAGACCCCATGGAGCTTTACTGTAACTTGATATTGGACTTTGGTACGATCTGTACAGGATAGGTGGGAGCCATTGAAGCATGAGCGCCAGCTTGTGTGGAGGCGACGTTGGGATACCACCCTGATCGTATCGGAGTTCTAACCTGCTGCCGTGAATCCGGCAGAGGGACCGTGTCAGGTGGACAGTTTGACTGGGGCGGTCGCCTCCTAAAATGTAACGGAGGCGCCCAAAGGTTCCCTCAGAATGGTTGGAAATCATTCGAAGAGTGCAAAGGCATAAGGGAGCTTGACTGCGAGACCTACAAGTCGAGCAGGGACGAAAGTCGGGCTTAGTGATCCGGTGGTACCGAATGGAAGGGCCATCGCTCAACGGATAAAAGCTACCCTGGGGATAACAGGCTTATCTCCCCCAAGAGTCCACATCGACGGGGAGGTTTGGCACCTCGATGTCGGCTCATCGCATCCTGGGGCTGAAGTAGGTCCCAAGGGTTGGGCTGTTCGCCCATTAAAGCGGTACGCGAGCTGGGTTCAGAACGTCGTGAGACAGTTCGGTCCCTATCTGTCGCGGGCGCAGGAAATTTGAGAGGAGCTGTCCTTAGTACGAGAGGACCGGGATGGACGTACCGCTGGTGTACCAGTTGTTCCGCCAGGAGCACCGCTGGGTAGCCAAGTACGGACGGGATAAGCGCTGAAAGCATCTAAGCGTGAAGCCCCCCTCAAGATGAGATTTCCCAGTATGTAAGACCCCTTGAAGACGACGAGGTTGATAGGTTCGGGGTGGAAGCACAGCAATGTGTGGAGCTGACGAATACTAATCGGTCGAGGGCTTATCCTAAA
>NZ_JBWDNW010000020.1:0-106335 GCF_056269405.1 Paenibacillus sp. J2L1-98
AACGAACGGTTACAAGCAAAACTAAACGGCCTCAGTCCGATGGAATTTAGGACCAAGGCCGCTTAATTGATTTTTGTTATTTGTACTGTCTACTTGACGGGGTGCAGTTCATAAGTGGCTGCCGTCTTCTTAGTTTAGTGGGATAATGTGGATTTACTTCAGGCAAACTACAGCTATAAAGATTTGACAATGCAGGAGATGAAAATGTGATTAAATTACAAGATGCAGAAAGTTATCTAAAAAAATGTCTTGAAGATGAACTAGGTGAAGATATTAATCATATATCAAAGTTTTGGGGAGTGTTCAAATTCTTTTCGAAAAAAGATGTTGGGGATGATGATCGTGATGTAGAGTCAGGTTTGCTCTTTGAATGTGGAATCTCCGATTCAACTGGTTTTTATCTTGGTAGAGTTTATGTAAATTTTGTTCGTCAATTTTCTGTTTATGAAAAGATTGGAGGGTACTCGCATATGGAACAACTTATATGCAATTTCACCTTTGAACCAACAGATGAAATAAGTAAACTGAAACATATTGCTCTATGGTATTTTTTTGATGAAGGCGGTGATTTAGAGGAGTATTTTAATGAAGTGGAAAATCATGAATCTTTCAAGATATCTTTGAAAAGTAAACCGATACAGTTCGAGATTTATCAAACTGAAGTTTGAACTAACAAGTACGAGGGAGTTAAATCGAAGGGGCTGCCACATGGTAGCCCCTTCATACAACTAACTAGCAGGATTGCTTAAACTTGTAGCGAATACTTCAAACAAATTAAATAGGAGTGATAACACTGTGAGTTTAATGCGAATAAAAATTCCAGCTGGTTATGCGATTACTTATAATAAATTTCATGATGTTGTTCCAATATCGATTGAAGCGTTTAAAGCAGATATATTAGATTTTCGCTTGGATTCCAATTTCGACATCCTTTTTTCAAGCGGCGTATTACATTATATTAAGCCTGAATATCGAAACGACATATTTAGTAATTATAAGCAATTTACAAATACAAATGGTATTCATGTTTTTAATGTGTTTGTAAACAAACCATTTATAGCTCCACCACCTGAAAAGGAACCCAATGCGTTTAAGTGGCATTCTGGAGAGTTACTTGCACAATATAAAGACTGGCTCATTAAGGACAGTTCAGAAGTTATAATTGACTGTAATTCCTCAGGCATCCCTCATAAACATGCAATGGCTAAAATGATTGCACAAAAAATTAGCTATCAATAAAAGGATTGGAAAATGGGCAAGAGCCTGTGACCAAAAACGACGACAACTCCAAATTACAAACATTAGATATCCAATCCTTAATGTAAATATCTTTCAACGTAAATGTTTAATCAGCTTATCCTTCGTTTCAGCCAGCCGCTCCTTTGCAAGAGCGGCATCTGCCGGCTCAACCCAAGCAAAACCGTCATTCTCGTACCGGGGAAAAACATGCATATGATAGTGGTTAAGGTCGTTAAACTTGCCGCCATTTTGAATGACCGAGATGCCGTCCGGTTGAAATTGCCGCTTTAACGCCTTTGCTATAAGAGCTGAAGCTTTCATGACTGCATGAGCGGTTATATCATCCAGCTCGTCTACGTCTACATAATGCTTTTTGGGAAGAATCAACACATGCCCTTCATTCAAAGGAGCAATATCAAGCAGACAAGCAATCCATTCATTCTCGTACACCGTATATGTATCCTGCAATTTGTGAGCAAGCCGGCACCCTAAACATCCGTCATATAGATCATCTATTGGATTCCAACCTCCTATTAATCGTATTCCGGAGCAAAGCCCAACCGGCTGCGTCTTTATTTAAACGGCTGACTTCTTCTTTTATCGAGCACCTCCAAGTAAAGCACCTGCAGAAACTTTTTAATATTGACCTTTCCTTTTCCCGGCTTCAGCCTTTCATCGATCTCTTTCATCTTCATACGAATATCTTGAAAATCAAAATAGAGCGGCGCATAATGTTCAAATTTAGGATTGCCGTAGTCCGCCAAGCCAATATTGGCGAGGTTTGAAAAAGCGCTCATGATCGTGCGGCGAATCCGCTGCTCCACCGCTTTGACCTCTCTTCCGGGATCGCGATGGGTACGGGCGGCGACCTCATACAATTCTTTTAGGGGCGGAAGCGACTCTGCTTTATGATGATGTATAAGATGCTCCATAATTTCAATCATGTCTCTGCATCCGATTTCGCCGATGATCCCCATATCCCTAAAAATAGGTTGAATAAATTCACGAACGGTCTGTTTTCTTTGGCTGTTCCCCAGATCCATATTCAGATTGCTGAGCTTTGCCATAGAGTCCTTGATTTCATTTAAATAGCGGCCAACCTTCCACAGCTCATTCACTTTGGTCAATACAGCTTGGACTTCCACCCGGTTAATCGGTTTATGAATATAAAATTCGATCCCCGCCTGATAAGCCTTGCCAATCATTTCTTTATTCTCGATTTGCGATATCATTACACACTTTCCGCTGTAGCCCTGCCGCTTTAAATGGTTTATCGTCACAATCCCATCCTGGTCCGGCATCAACAGGTCGATCAGCAGGACGTCCGGATTCGCACCAAGAACGGCCCGTTCGCCATCACTCCCGTTTTCCGCTGTAACGATTACCTCGCCAAGCCAGCTTTTTTCGATGATGCTTTGCAGCATCCGTATGCTCACCGCATCATCATCCACAATACCAAATGAAAGCATCGGTCATCACACCCCTAATTTCAATGTATTGGTCGAAAAAGCGACAACAAAGGTTGTTTCTTCGGACTGACCAGACGTATGTAAACACAGCTTGCCGCCTGATGAATGAACTATATCGCGAACATGGGATAAACCGATTCCGGTCGCCGCGCATCCCTCATCATTAAATTTCGTCGTAAATCCCGGTTCAAAAATAACCTCCTTATTCTGCACCGCAATCCCTGTTCCCGTGTCGGAAACGACAAGTACCGTTTCACCCTCCTGTTCATAAGCTTTGATCCGTACGGTTCCCTTCGTATCAATGGCTTCTACTGCATTTGAGACCAGATTGTTAAGCACGGTCAATAGCGGAATGTAGTGGGCTGTTGCGTAATCGGTTTCTATCCATTTTTCGAAATGGACCTCTTTCTTTAACATTTTACTGTAGCCGGCATTCGTGTTGATCACAAAAACAATGATTTCCTCAATGGTCATGTCGGAAGTCGTTTCCCGGTCGAACAGCTTCAGCAAGCCGGATAAAATGCGCTGGGAGTCCTTCTTCACTTCATGAATCTGCTGCGTAATTTCCAGTATAGACCGGCTTACTTCTTTTTCTCCGGCGTCGCTCAGCTTACAGTACAAACTATGACTTTTGCCCGTAATTTGCTCAATCGTATCCATCGATTTTTTCAAATAAAAAACTTCTCCGTACAAGCCAGAACCGACATTAAGCATTTGTTCCATCCGCTTTTGCTGTTCGTTATGAACGACCCGCATCTGACTTATAATAATGCTGCTGTACATACCAACCGCAAAGATGCTTCGTACTACGGAGGTGGCCCCTATCAGCATCCACTGCCCCTTGTACAGATAAGGCAAATCAAATAGAATACTGCGGGTCAGCAGCTCTACTTCATTGGATATAAAATCAATAAGTGAAATGATGCCAGTCAGCAGGAGCGGATGAAGCTCCGGTAAACGGCCTTGGACCCGCTTCATTCCCATTGCGAAAATGATGTAATAGAGCGCCGCCGATAAGTGAGTCTGCAAACTTGCAAAGAGCGAGAACGTCCCATAGGAAACGAATCCGTCGATGACCGTCCGGAAGACGAGCACCGTAAACCCCGTAACCAAGCCCGTATACACATAGGGCAGCTGCCGCATTAAGAGCAGGAATAGCAAAAAAGCGCTGCTGCCTAGTCCAATGCGAAACACTTCTCCGCTAAAGGGCGTTATTTTGAATTCGCCTGCTACCGCTGTAGCTGCAGCTGCCAGTATCATTTGCATACCGACGATACTCGTATATTTCCGCAAATCATCCCTCCCCCTCAGTTACAATCATTGTAAACAATGGGCTATTATTTTCATAGATATTTGTACCTTTCTTATATGCAAAATAGCCAACTTCGTACGAAGTCAGCTCATTGTTTGCTCTATGTGCTACTTTAGTAAATCCCAAACCTGCTTGCCGATCAGCAGTGTGCACACGACTATAAATAACGGCCTAACGTATGCCGAGCCTTTTCGGATCGCCACTCGCGAGCCAAGCAAGGAACCGAATATCATTGCGATTCCCATCGGAATGCCAACCTTGTAATTGACTTGGCCAAGCAGCATAAAGGTACTGAGGCTCGCAACGTTGCTGCCGAAATTCAACACTTTCGCATTGCCTGCGGCCCTTACAAAATCAAGACCGAGCATAAGAAAAGCAAAGATTAAGAAAGCGCCTGTTCCGGGCCCAAAAAATCCGTCATAAAATCCCAAGCCTGCCGCAGCTAAGGCCGCAAGCCAGGAGGATCTTGTCGTCAAGCCTTGAAAGTTAGAACGGCTGCCCCAGTTTTTGCGGAAAACGGTATATACGGTAATGGCAATCAGCATAACAATGACAATCGGCTTCAGAAAATCCGATGGGATTGATCGCAGCACTAATGTTCCAGCGACCGCTCCCGCTAAAGAGAGGCCAAACAATTTGGTTACCATTTTGACATCGACATGTCCAGACCGCATGAATGAAACCGTACTCGTCAAGGAGGACATCGTACCGGCCAGTTTATTCGTTCCAAGCACGACAGTCGTCGGCATTCCCGTTACAAGCAGAACAGGGACGGCGACCAATCCGCCCCCGCCTACCACAGAGTCGACAAATGCCGCAAGAAACCCTCCTGCGATGACAAGGATCATCATTTCCTTACTAAGCTCAAACATCCTGCTAACGACCCCTTAACGCTAAACGATTTTTGTCTCAAACCTTTTTGCAATTAATGATAAAGCAAAGTTAACGCCAAAGTACAAGACTGCGGCGAACAGAAGAACGGGAACGACATAATTATTGCTTTGTCCGATGACAATTTTTGATTGGTTCATAAGCTCCGGCAAAGAAATAACGACGGCCAATGACGTGTCCTTCAATAATGAAATAAATTGGCTGACAAGCGGCGGCACCATACGGCGCAGCCCCTGCGGCAGAACGATATGCCAGAGGGTGCGCATGTAGCCGAGCCCCGATGATCGAGCCGCTTCAATCTGCCCCTTATGAATGGAAGTCAAGCCGCTGCGGACGATTTCCGAAATCATAGCCCCTTCAAACAAGGTCAAAGCAACAATAGTAGCGTATACCGGACCCAGTTGAATCCCGATATCCGGCAAAGCGAATCTTGCGAAGAAAATAATGAGAAGCAGCGGCAAATTGCGCAGTATTTCGACGAGCAGGCCCAGAACCTGCGATAGAACAGGCACTTTCATATAACGGACCGTTCCGACAATAGAGCCTAGCACAAAGCTATAAACAATAGAGAGGAACGCCACTTTAAGCGTCATGTAAAAGCCATCAAGAATAAACCTTACATTTTCAATTGAAAAAGCATTGGCAAAATCCATCTGTCATCCTCCTTTCTACCCCCGTTTAGCCAGTCTTCGTTCCAATTGAAGCGCGATGTAGCTTAAAGGAAGAGTCAGCACTAAGTAAAATACAGCGACAAAAATATAGGTATCGAAGGTGGCATACGTTCTGCTGGCGATTTTATCCCCGAAATACATGAGATCCAATCCGGCAATAACGCTGAGCACCGATGTATTTTTAACCAGGTTAATAAACTGGTTGCTAAGCGGCGGGATGACAATTTTGATCGCCTGCGGCAGAATAACATATCTCATCGTCTGTACATACGTTAAGCCGGAGGACTGTGCCGCTTCCGTCTGCCCCTTCGGTACGGACATGATGCCCGCCCGGATCGCTTCCGCTATAAAGGAGGCGGTGTATACCGCAAGCCCGATTGTTCCGCACACAAACCCGCTTAATGTAATACCGATCGAGGGCAGGCCTAGGAAAAAAATATAAACAACGAGCAAAAGCGGTATGTTGCGGATAAATTCAACATATACCGTACCCGCCCACCGCAGCGGCCTGATGGACGATATCCGAAATACAGCAATGACTGTCCCCAGTACAAAGCTGCCGATTAGAGCATAGATACTGGAATAGATCGTGTTCACAAAGCCTTCCATATAGAAGTCAAAGTATTTGGTTAAGATCGAGAAATCCGGCATGATTTATCCCCCTTGCAAATCTGACCTGCAATCGCAAACGGCTGCCGCCGTCCTTTGGCGGCAACAGCTCGTTTCGCGGTGAAATATAAGCTTATTCTAAATGTGAAACTTATAAATTCTTATATTTTAAAAGAAGGGTGGCCGCGGCCACCCTTCTTTTGTTGTGATTGCTTTACTCGGAAGGCGCTGTCCCGATCCATTGCTCATAGATCTTATTGTAGTCGCCGCTCGACTTCAGCGCTGCCAGCTCTTTATTGACGGCATCCACCAGCGCTGTCTCGCCTTTCTTGATCGCGATACCGTACGGCTCATCCGTGAAAGGCTCGCCAACCACTTCATAACCGGCATCCTGTGCCATCATTCCGTACAGAATCGCGTTGTCCGTCGTTAATACATCTCCTTGGCCCGCTTTTAACGCGCCGAAAGCATCCTGATAATTATCAAACTCCAGCACGGTCGCATCAGGCGCTTTTTCGATAATGTTGTCTACGGATGTGGAGCCTTTAACGGCCAGTACTTTCGTTCCTTTCTTTATGTCGGCGATGCTTTTAATCGCACTTCCCTTTTTCACGAGCAAAGACTGTCCTGCTTTAAAATACACATCAGAGAAATCAACTTGCTCTTTCCGCTCCTCCGTAATCGTCATTGTCGCAACGATCAAATCAATTTCATTATTATCCAGCATCGGAATCCGGGTCTTCGAAGTAACTTCCTTCAGCTCAAGCTTAGTCTCATCTCCAAGAATCGATTTCGCCAGCGCCTTCGCGATGTCGACATCGAAGCCTTCGACTTCATTGTTCGCAGGATTTTTCAAGCCGAACAGCTTCGTATCGTATTTCACCCCGACGATGAGCTTGCCTCTGCTTTTGATCGTATCCAGCACCGAAGCGGAAGCATCCGGCTTAGCGCTTGCGCCTGAGCTGGTGTTAGCGCTGTTCTCTTTTTCGCCTCCGCAACCTGCGAGTACAAATACCGACATTACAATGAACATTAAGCTGCCTGCCAACCATTTCTTTGCCATCATTTCGAATCTCCCCTTTTATGCTAATGATTTAATACACGATTTAGAAACAAGCGTGCGCGTTCTTCGCGCGGATTGGAAAAGAATTCATCAGGCGACGCTTCCTCGACGATATGCCCCTTATCCATAAACACGACCCGGTCGGCTACTTCCCGCGCAAAGCCCATCTCATGCGTGACAACAACCATCGTCATCCCCTCATTCGCGAGCGTCTTCATCACATCCAGAACCTCGCCAACCATCTCCGGATCGAGGGCGGATGTCGGTTCATCGAAGAGCATCACCTGCGGCTTCATCGCAAGTCCCCTAGCAATGGCTACACGCTGCTGCTGTCCTCCCGATAGCTGAGACGGATATTGGTTAGCCTTGTCCTCAATCCCGACTTTCTCCAAATAATACATCGCGGTTCTTTCGGCTTCCTGCTTCGTCAGGCCAAGCACTTTCATAGGAGCTAATGTAATGTTGTCGATCACTTTCTTATGGGGATACAAATTAAAATGCTGAAACACCATGCCAATATCTCGTCTTAGCTTATTAATATCCGTCTTCTTATCGTTGACCGTATGATTGTTTACTTTCAAATCACCGCTTGTAATGGTTTCCAAACGGTTAATGCAACGAAGCATCGTACTTTTACCGGAACCTGACGGTCCCACTACGACAACGACCTCCCCTTGCTCGATCTGAAGATTAATATCCTTAAGTACATGGAAATCGCCGTAATGCTTCTCGACCTGCCGAAATAAGATCATCGGACACCCTCCTTCCCCATTCTCATCATTTTACCCGCTTGTTAGATATGAGTCAGAAAACCTAACATAATACTACGGATAAACTACGCAAACTTACAAAATCCTACATGTTACTCAAATATTTTTTCTGGCTTAAGCATCATTCACCGCCCGGCAGTTTAATTCGATTTTCTGAAACTATTTGCAGATCGTGATCCGATAACGGCGATTAAGTTTGATTACCGACGGAGTCAGCTAACATCGCCATTACCGCTGCGCGAGCTGCGAAGGATGTCCCTTCAAGCTCCTTGCACGAAAGCGCGGGGAAATCGGGAGATTTGAGTCAGTTTGAGGTACTTGCGCTGCAAACAGCAAGTGCGGGAATTTGTTTCAGGAAGCAGTAATTGTTCGGAATAAAGAAACGGCGGTTCAGGACTAACTCCCTGCACCGCCATTTCATTATCTTTACGCGTCATTGTTGATCTAAGCAAGCTGTCTCTGAGCTGTCTCTTTTGCGAGCTTTACTTTACGGGTACGTTAATATCGTCTACATTAAGGTGGCCCCAGCCGCCAGTGTTGTTATCTACAATCTTAATATAGCAATTGACGCCTTTATAAGCTGAAGCATCCCATATGACGTGTGAGAACGCCTCGCTGTTGGCGCCCGTCGCTTTTAACAGCTCGGCACCGTCGGACACTCTTACGAGAGCGACATAAAGATTCGAGAGGTTGCTGCCGCCGCCGATCAAGAAATCGATCTTTCCGCTGCCGCCGACAATGAAGTTTGCCGACTTCAGCACCCCTACTGCCGCATCTCCCGCTTTATATCCCCACAGGTGGTACACATTGCTCTTATTAAAAAATTCGCCCCAGCCCCAGTTTCTGGCATCCGAGACAACCGCATTGCTAAAGGCTGTACCACTGACTACTGTCCAACCGGTTAAATCTCCGGATTCAAAATCATGGTTCGTTAATTCAGCCGTCGCACCCAGTTCGTAAACGGCAAGGCTATTCAGCGTTACGTTTCCGCCCGTCGCATAAAGCTCAAGTCCATTTTTGGCTAGATCCGGGAAGATTTGATCCGTGATGGAAACCTTACCGTCATTACCGAATGCCTCGATGGAAGAACGGTCTACAAAAATCCGCATTTTGATCTTATTATTGTCCGCTGACATCGTTACTTCATGTTTTGCCGCAAAACTGCTGTCGAAATGCGATTCGCCGGATGCGGTACGGTCAACGAAAAACTTAGAATTCGTCTTATTGTAAGCAATCGTTGTGAAGTTGTCGCCGCCTTTACGCACTTTAAAGCCATACTCGGTTGCAGTGGCCGTATTGTTCTGGAATTCCGCAACAATTTCTACCGCATTTCCCGTCACGCCGGATAGGAGATTGCTGCCCGGCGTTATTGTTTGGTTCGTCCAGCTGCTGCTTGTTCCGCGTATGCCGGACAGCTCTGCAACCGGTGTTTGCGTCATTCTTACAGCGCCACCGCCCGTATCCGTCAGTTTGAGCTCGCGCGGAATGGTCATCGAGCTTCTCCAGACCGAGGTTGGAATGCTTTGCCCGTAATTCCAGTTATTCATCCACGAGAGCATGATCCGGCGGCCATCCGCAGCTGGAATATCGCTGTAGGAAATGCCGGCATAAAAATCGGAGCCGGAGTCAGCCCAAAGCACAGTACCCGCTGTATTATCATTTGTAAAAGTCGTACCGTTGAAGGATCCGACAAAATACTGCGTTCCCGATCCGCCGGCTGGAGCGCCATTGCTAATGCTGGCTGCCAATACCCATTTCGTATTAGCCCCATTGCCGTCAACCGCCAAAGGAAATAAATCCGGTACTTCCCATGTGCCGGCATGAGAACCGTCCGCGCTTCCAAACTCGCTGGCATACGTCCATGATTTTAGATTAGATGACGTGTAGATTCGCACACGGTCTCCCGCGGAAATAACCATCACCCATTTACTGGTGCCTGCATGCCAGAATACTTTCGGATCGCGGAAAACCGTCAATCCTGCAGGCATCGTAATAACCGGATTTGAAGCATATTTTGTCCATGTTCTTCCTTTATCGTTGCTGTAAGCGATGCTTTGCACCTGCGTACCGCCGCTTTCATGCGTAAATATGGCGACCATCGGTTTAACCGTGCCTGTTTGGAAGCCGCTTGTGTTGTTTGTGTCTACAACGACCGAACCGGACCAGATAAAGCCGTTCGTATCCGGTTCAAGCGCAATCGGAAGATCCTTCCAATTTACCATATCCGTACTGACAGCATGCCCCCAGCTCATCGGTCCCCATGTGGTGCCCGCCGGATTATGCTGATAAAACAAGTGATATTCCCCGTCATAATAAACAAGACCGTTCGGATCATTCATCCATTTCCGGTCCGGCGAGAAATGGATCTGCGGGCGATACTGCTCATACCGGTCTGCTGCCGTTATATCGCTTACCGTATTGTAAACATGGAAATCGTCAACGTTGATGTGACCCCATCCGCCCGTCGCATTATCTACAACCTTGATATATACCTGCTCACCGATATAGGCGGATGCATCCCAAAACAATCGGGTGTACCCTTCGTCGTTATAACCTGTCGCTTTCATGAGCTCCGCCCCATCGGATGCTCTGACGAGTGCAACATACTCATTGCTGAGATCATTGCCGCCCCCGATCAGAAAATCAATCCAGCCCTTTCCATACAGCGTAAATGTGCTCGATTTCATGACCCCGATTTGGCTGTCTCCGCCGTCTTTAAAACCCCACATATGGTATGTGGGGTTATGGTTGAATGGACGAGCCGGAGCCCAGTAAGTTGTATCTGTGCTTACATCAAGATTATTGAAAGCAGTGCCGCTTACAATCGTCCAACCGGATAAGCTTCCTGTTTCAAAGTCAGGGTTGGTGATGTTCGTCGTTGTTGGAGGCTGTACGGGTACTTGGAAGTCATCCACATTAATGTGACCCCATCCTCCCGTTCCATTATCCACAACTTTAATGTAACACTCGACTCCAATGTAATCGGAAGCATCCCAATAAACCCTTGTATACGATTCTTTGTCTCCGCCGCTTACTTTAAACAGTTCTTTACCGTCCGAGCTTCGGACGAGCGCAACATATTCATCATAAATATTGTTGCCGCCGCCTACCAGAAAGTTAATTTGTCCATTGCCGCCGAGAATAAATTTCTGTGAGCGGATCGATCCGGTTTGGCTGTCACCGCCGTCTTTGCCTCCCCATAAATGGTAGCTGCCGTGTTGATTAAAAGGTCCTCCCCGCCCCCAATCATTCGCGTCAGTTACATCTTGGCTGCTGAACGCATTGCCGCTTAAGATCGTCCAACCGGACAGATTGTCATCGAAGTCGCCATTGATTAATCCGTCATGGGCAGGCTCCGCTGTAACGGTAATCGCGCTGTTTGCAGTAAAGTTCCCGATTCGGGTTTTTGCCGTAATGGTCGCCGTTCCTACGGACTTCGCGGTTACCCTTCCGTTGACTACAGATGCTACCGCATTGTTGCTGGAAGTCCAGATGACATCTTTATTCGATGCATTCGCAGGTGAAACCGTCGCCCGCAGCAGCTGGCTGTCTCCATTAATGATCGTCTTGGATGCCGGCAGGGAAACGCTTGTCGGATTAACTGCCTCATATGCCGAATTCATTTCCCATACTTTCAGCTTCTTGATGACAACGGTACCCGTATCGCTATTGGCCCATATTCGAATGCCTTTCGCATCGCTGCGGGTCGGGTAAGCTCTTGTCGTTAATGCTTTGATGCCGTTCAAATACGATTCAACCATGGAACGGTCAACAAACGTACGCAGCTTAATATTTTCTGTACCGATGTCGGCGGCTCCGCCCTGATACCACTTCTCTACGTCTGGATTCAGGCTCGATTTGGTCCGGTTCACCCAAAATTCGGTCGAGCTCTTCTTGTAGTAAACGATCGTTTCTTCTTCCGCATTAGGGGAACGGCGCACACTTAGGCCGACTTCGTTCGCCGAGCCAGGATCAATTTCCACTTCAATTTCAAGCATATCCGAGGATATCGACGACAGAGCTGTATTCGCCGCCGCATAAGTCGTATCGGTCGTAAGATTGACCAGCTGCGTCCCTCTCAGCGTGTTTAATTCGGAAATCGGCTCCATCCCCAGCTTGCCGTCCTGACGAAGGTATACGCTTAGCGGCAGTCCGAAGTTATGGGCATAACCTGCGTTGTAGTCCATCGTTGCCGTTCTTCTGCCCTGCGCGATCGTATAAATGACCGTTCTGCCGTCAGGCGTATTAAATGCAGCCGGTCCGGTAAAATGATCCCCGACGTCAAACAGCTGCGGCTCTGCATTGTCCGGTGTGAAAGTAGCCGTCGTTTTATCCCATGTGCCGATCCAGTACAACGTATAGCGGGATTGGCGTTCGGTTTGCGCCATTTTGGCCGGGTTGATCATAAAAATATGCTTGCCGCTTGTTCCGAGCGGAAGCAGCTGCGGCAGCTCCCATACTTGTCCGGTTAACGGATACGTCGTCGCATTCCCGGTATATAACGGACCGCGGTAAGTCCAGGATTGAAAGCTCGAATCGGTTGTCGAATAAACGAGCGCCGTACCGCCTTGTCCGGAAATGCCGGATGTCACGAGCATGAACCATTCGTTGCCGTCCTTGAACACGAACGGATCGCGGAACTCTCCCGTCATCCCTTGTCCCGACTGCTGATCCACCACAACATTCATGTTTTTATTCCACTGATTCAAATCATTATCTTGATCGACCGGATAATTGCTTCTGGCAATATTTACGCGCTGATTCGGCGATTTTCTGTCATCTCCGGCCGTATAGAAGATAGTCGGTACGCCGTTATCGTCCACGACCGCTCCGCCGGCCCATGCGCCTTCGGGATCGACGTCATATCGGCCCGGAATAACGGCATCCTCCGCATCTCTCCATTTCACCATGTCGCTGCTGACCATATGCCCCCAACGGATATGGTTCCAATAAGGCCCTCTCGGAGCGCTTTGATAGAAAATATGATAGAGTCCGTTAAAATAGATGGCTCCGCCCGGTTCGTTCTGCCAATGTACGGGAGGCGCCGCATGGAACTGAGGACGCTGCGTGTCGCCCGCCATTACGCTGCGATCGATTTTTTCGTCTGCGGTTGGCAGGTTTCCGCTCAGCGCCGACACATAGCTGTTATATGCATTCTCTACCTCTACGGAGCCCATAACTTCATTGCGGATTTTCACTTCGTCCATCAAACCGCTGAACATGTTTAACGAGTAGCCATAGAGCCACATGCTCTGGCTGTTTTTTCCGATTAATAAATCGGTGGCGCTAGGTACAATTTGTTCGCCTGGAGGGAAGTGCGCCGTCGCCACTTGTTTCCCGTTCTGGTATAACGCCGCCATTCCGGTAGCGCTTTCATAGGTAGCAACAATATAAGACCATTCATTGAGAGGCAGCAATGTATCCGACATCACTTCACGCCAGCTGCTGCCTGTACCGAATTGAAAGCCCCATGTCCCGTGCCGGAAGTTGCCCAGTATGTAGCCTTCTTTCGCTTCACGGTTGCCTTGGCTGACAATTGCGGAAAGCCGGCCTTCATCGCCATGCTCAAAATTTCTTGGCGCAACCCATGCTTCAACGGTAACCGCTTTTTGCGGAACCGGAATTTTATCAGGCGTACGTGTGATCCATGTAGAGTAGCCGTCAAACAGCAGTGCGCTGTTGCTGATGCCGTCGCTCTTCCATAACGGATCCTGGGACGATTGATAGACACCGGTATTCAAATGATACTCAATCGGATCCGTCGTTCCCGTTACGGTTTCAGCGGCGGCCTTCCCCGTATTTTCATCCAGCTTCCAATGCCCCAGCAGCCCGCCTGCATACTGGGAATTCAATACATGAAAATCATCCGCATTGATATGGCCCCAACCGCCGGTAGCATTATCGACAATCTTAATGTACAGATCCTGCCCGATATAGGCTGATGCATCCCAAAATACCCGCTGGTACATTTCAGAATTGCGTCCGGTTTCCTTGAACAATTCCGTTCCGTCTGAAGACCTGACGAGCGCAACATACAGATTGCTGCTGTCTCTGCCCCCGCCAATTAAGAAATCTACACCCCCATTACCACCTAACGTAAAGGTTTCAGACTTAAGAACGCCTACATCCCCATCCCCGCCGGCTTTCGCGCCCCAAAGATGATAGCTGCCGTTCTTGAGGAACTTTCCGCCTTGGCTGTAATTCGTTTCGTGCGTCAGGCTGCTCGGAACAAAAGCATCTCCGCTGACAGTTATCCAGCCCTTGATCTCCCATGGGACAAGGTCCGTATATTCAAAATCATGATTATAGATGGCCGGCTCCACATGATTATTTAGCGAAGCGGTAGGCGGAACATTCACATCATCTATATTAATGTGACCGCTCGTCGAGCTGTCCACAATCTTGATGTAGCATACGGTTCCGATATACGCCGAAGCATCCCAGTTCACAGTCGAATAGGCATCCGTGCTGCTTCCTGTCGCTTTCAACAGCTCCACACCGTCAGAGTTTCTAACCAATGCGACATACAAGTTATTGATGTCATTGTCTCCCCCGATGAGGAAATCCATTAACCCATCGCCGCCTACGGTGAAGGTCTCCGATTTCATGACGCCAACCTTGGAGTTATCGCCCTTCCCGCCCCAAATATGCCAAAAATTATGCTGGTTAAACTTTTGCAAATTCCAATAATCGGTGTCCGTTGTAACATCTGCCGCGCTAAATGCTGTTCCGCTAACCGTCGTCCAGCCGTTTAAATTCCCGGATTCAAAGCTGGGGTTTGTAATGGTGGTCGCCGCTTTTACTATCGTAGGAGTGTTAATCATAAAAAAGCTCGATAACATAGAAAGAATGATCATTCTTGTTGTTAACTTTTTGAGCAGGCTTTTTCGTTTCATTGCATACACTTCTCCTCTAGTTAATTTCATTCGTTCAAAGCATAATCCCGCTACCCCTATCCCCCCCTTTCAAGAGATACCAAAACGCCTGATTGTAAGCGTTATCATAAAGAAAAATAAAGTCTCTTCTATATCGAAGTTTTATTTGAGTCGCTACCGCATAAACGTTTACGTAAACGTTTATATTTGCTGGCAATATTAAGATTATTTGAAACGTTTGATTTTGTCAATAAAAAAACTGCCCGCTATAAGCAGGCAGCTGAAACAAAAAGTTATTTTATTTAGATCAAATTCAAGTTGTTTCTCCTAATCTAAAAGTGACCGGCAGCTGATAGGTTTCCTGTTCCAATGTATGACCTTCGATTTTTCTAAATAGAAGACGCACGGCCGTTCGGGCGATTTCCTCTACAGGCTGCCTGATTGTTGATAACACTGGATGAAAGTAATGGTGGTCCTGGATGCCATCATATCCGATTACCTTTACATCCTTCGGAACTTGAATACCGCGTTTGCCAGCTCTCTCGATATATTGCGCTGCCAACATATCCGTGATAGCGAAAACGCCATCTACATTGCTGTGAAGCTCAAAGAAATCCTTGTAATAGGTATCGTAATCGCGGATCGGATCCGGCCGCTCATATACGACATAATCGATCCCCATCGTCTCGGCTTCGTGAACAAAACCCGCTCTCCGCTTCATAGTTTCACTGAAAACAGCAGTGACATTTCCAATAAAAGCAGGTTTCTTCGCGCCAGCTTTCACCAGTTCCCTAAGAGCCATACGGCCGCCTTCAAAATTGTCCGAGGTTACGCATGTGATTTTCTTGCTGAAATGACGGTCAATGCTGATCATTGGAATCTCATCGCTGACGCTGTTGTCTATTTCGTTGTAGGTAATCCCTAAGATGCCGGCCACCTTATCTTGCCGCAGCATATCCAGGTAATAGATTTCTTTATCAGGCTTCCTTTCACTGTTGCAAAGCAACAGTTTATATTGCTCGCTGTTAAGCTCATCTTCGATATAATACGTTAATTCCGAGAAAAAAGGATTCCAAATATTAGGAATGATAAGCGCTACCAATTTTGATTTTTTGCTGCGGAGACTTTGGGCGACGGAGTTCGGATAATATTTTAACGCTGTCATCGCTTGCTTTACCCTAGCCTTCGTATCATCCGCGACAAATCGTGTTCCATTTATAACATGCGAAACGGTGGCGATCGATACATTCGCCATCTTCGCGACTTCTTTTATGCTAGACATCGATCATAAACCTCACTTTATTCATTCATAGTGTTTCAATATGATGCAACCATTTCCTTTCCTTGATCACCAAAGCTTGCCGTCGATACTCTTCTGCAGAATACCTTATTAATAAAGAGTTGTAAACATTTGTGTATGAAGCTTTTTTAATATACTCTTCGAACTAAAAAAGCCGCGCAGGTATAATCCCCTGTTCGGCTTTTTTAACATACTGCTTGATACTAAAGCTATTTCTTAAAAGACAAAATAAAATTTGTTTGCACACTATTTGTAATGAAATTTATTTCTCCGTTATTCTTATGCATAATTTCATTGCAGATGGCGAGGCCGAGGCCGGTTCCTTCTTCTTTGTTCGTGATAAACGGTAAAAATAACGTATCTCTTATTTCTTTTTGTATTTCAGGACCATTATTTATGATATGAATAAAATAATTATCATTGTCTTCGTCACATAATATTCTTATTTCTTTCTCATCATGTTTATCACACAATGCATCTATAGCATTATTAATAATATTAAATAATACTTGATGTATCGCTGTTTTCTGAACTTTAAGGAAAAAATCATATTCACAACTAATTGTTAAATGGATATTTTCATTCATTATTCGTGGATTCAACAAAGAAAATATAGCTTCTATCAGCTGTAAAACAGAAACTTCCATATAGATTTCTTCGGTTATGCGGTTTTTGGAGAAGCTCAGCAACCCAGTAATTTGCAAATTAATAAGCTCAAATTCATTTTCAATAATATCCATATATTTTTCTGTTTTATCCGTAGTCCCTCTGGATAGATTTGAGCGAATCAGCTTCAAAAAGCCTTGGATTGCCGTTAAAGGATTCCGTATTTCATGCGCGATGCTGGAAGCCATCTTCCCGATCAAATTCATCCTGTCGTTATGCAGCATCTCGATTTTCGTATCTTTTTCATTCATTAACATGATAGAATTTTGCCCATATAATTCGAAAAACTTTTGTTCAAACGCTCCATTCCTCGCTAAAATCTTTTCCATGCACAATAACGCTTCTTTAGGATTTTCACTCTTTAATAAAATATGAATAAACGCAGTTTCCCAACATTTAAAAATAGCAAGCATATAAGGCAGTGTTCTCTTTTTGAGAAATACGATCTCACAATACATGGTAACAGCTTCATATACAGGATGGCTTTCAACGAAATTATTAAAATCTAACAGAAAGTCAAAATAGTTATTGGCATGTACTTCTAGCTCGGAAAATATATACGTATTGGAAGAATGATTATTTAAATATGTAAACCAGGTAGAAATTACAGTATCCTTTTGTAACTTAAGAGAAGTTAACTCTTTCTCGATAGCCATAATTCTCACCTTTTCATAATTATTCTGTATAATCTAAGCTCGTTAAGATTGGTAATTAATTACAGTATTATATTATTCTCTTATAGTCATCAAATATTTCTACATGGATCTACATTTATCCTGCTTTCGTAGCATAAAGTTGTTGGTATTTTCTTCAGCATTTATAGTACGCAATTCTTATATTCGCAGCACCCGCAAGTATGACATCGGTCTGCTGAGCTGCCAACACACCTAAATATTGTGCACTCCAATAACTAAAAATAATATACTTTCGCAGGAGTTATGATAATTATACTTCGAAAACATCTGTCACCATTCAGGGTATACTATATTTATATGATCTTAGCAGGAGGCACTGAATGAAAAAGCTGAATATCAGGACCAAGCTGTTTTTCGTGTTTATGGCTGTCTCCCTCATTCCGATCGTGATCGTAACCGTGGGTACCTATAATAACTACACCAAGCTGGTCGGCAGGCAAGTATCCCTCGTCTCCTCCAATACGATCGCGAACTCGATCGAGAGGATCGATAACATATATCAGAACATTGACCGCATCACGATAAGCTTCCAACAGTTTTCCGCACAAGCCGGTTCGAAGACGGTCGCCGATCAGCTAAACCAATTGGTCAATAAACCGAATATGGAGTCATATGACTTGTTTTTGGCCCGAAACAATATGCTCTTCTTCTTTAACAACTTGATACTCAGTAACAGCTACTTGAAGGGCATCTACATTTTCCTGCCCGACGGAAATGCGATCAGCTACGGCATCGGTACCGATCTTGTCGTCGATTATAAGCCCCTGCAAGATGAATGGTACCAAAATACACTTAAAAAAAACGGCGGCCTTTACATCAGCGACGTAGACCGTAAACCGTTCCTTATCAATGCCCAGCCTTCCCTTACATTCTCAAGAGCTCTGTACGATACGAATACCCGGCAGCTGCTCGGCGTACTGATGCTCGACTGCAGCCTCGATATTTTCAAGGGCTTGGATAAAGACATTGTGCCGAACATGACGAATATGTTCCTTGTGAACAGTAACGGAAAGATCCTTTATGATAATGCCCAAAACAGCATTGGCCAATCGTTACCTGACAACCTGCGAACATTAATAGCGAATAATCCTGACGGTACGATTCAGGAAACGCAAGGCGGTACGTTAACGGTAATTCAACCGTTTCCGGACAACGATTGGCGAATTGTCGCTTCTATTTCCTTGAATGAACTGTATAAGCAGTACGACGTATCCGAACGGCTGATCCTTTATATTGCCATTACGTGCGCCCTGATTTTCATGTTGCTGTCCGTCATTCTTTCCAGTCAAATTACGAAGCCGATCATCGAGCTCAGTAGAGTGATGCGTAAGAATAAGTCTCATCATCTCGTGACGGCCAAGAAGGAGCTGGAGCGTACGGATGAGATCGGCATCCTCTACACCGAGTACAACAGAATGATTCAGAGCCTCAACGACTATATCAAGGACAGCTATCAGAATAAATTGATCTCCCTGGACTCCCAAATGAAAGCGCTGGAGGCGCAAATCAACTCTCATTTTCTCTATAATACTCTGGAATCGATCAACAGCATCGCGGAGATTGAGGAAGTGGAAAGCATCGCCATCATGACCAAATCCCTGGGGGATATGTTTCGATACAGTATTAAAACGGATAGCGAGCTTGTTGCAGTCGAAGATGAGTTGGCTCATGTAAACAATTACTTGACCATCCAGAAGATCCGCTTTGCGGATAAAATTGATTTTCGTTTCGAAATCGATCCGAAGCTGCTGGATCTGCGCATGCTCAAGCTGATTCTGCAACCGGTTATTGAAAATGCTCTTTATCACGGTATAGAAAATACGAGAATGAAAGGTACAATCGAGATAACGGTACATGAGACGGACGAGGATATCGTCTTCGAGGTCAAGGACAACGGTGCAGGCATGTCGCCTGAGCAGCTTAATAAAATCCGGAGCGTACTGGCGGAACCTCCTAAATTCAATGAGCTGGGTCAGCGGGACAAGCGAAGCATCGGACTGAAAAATGTCCATTCCCGCATTGTATTGTATTATGGGGATCCTTATGGCCTTAGCCTTAAGAGTCAGAAGGACGCGGGGACAACCGTGCATATTCGCATTCCTAAAATTGTATAGAGGTGAGTTATGTACACGTATATTATCGTAGACGACGAGGCCCTGCTCAGAAAAGGGATGCTTAAGAAGATTAAATCCTCTGGCATTGGAGACAAGCTTCAATGCGTCGGCGAGGCCGAAAACGGCGAAGAAGGATTGGAATTCATTCAGAAGTTCGACCCCGATATCGTGTTGACGGACATGAGAATGCCCGAGATGGACGGCAAGTCGTTCCTAAAGCTGCTTCAGCAGCAGTATCCGGATAAGAAGGTCATCGTTATCAGCGGATACTCGGACTTTGAATATATGAAGGAGGCCATCTCCGCCAAGGCTGTCGGATATTTGCTGAAGCCATTCAGCCGTGAGGAAATCGAGGATACGCTCGGAAAGGCCATTCAGCTCATTGTCGAGGAACGGTCGGTCCAGCAAAAGATGGAGTACAGCGAACTTAAAAATGAGGAAATCAACTATACGGCTGACCTTCAGACGTTATGCAATATGATTCTAGGTATCCATCGCAAGGAGAAGGTTCCCTCCCTCCTCTCGGATAAACTGCAAATGCTTAAGCAGGCAGAACAGTTCCTCCTCATAACTTTTTTTCCCAGCGGAAAAGTAAAGGAGGATGTGCCTGACATTGCTGACAGACTCATTTATATTCCGCATATGCAGAACGAACACATGGGGTTCTTCCTTCTCTTCTTATCGGATCTTGAAGCTGATATGCCGGACAGTACCACGCATATTCTTAATCGGATCGAATGGCAAATCGACAACACCCAGGGCACGCCTGTAATCGGCGTCAGCCGTCCGAAGCAGTCTTTGATGCAGCTGGACGAAGCCTATCAAGAAACCATTGCAGCACTGAACAGCAGAGGCATCGGCGAAGTAAGTCCTAAGATAAGGTTCTATAACGGTGAAAAGCCAATCGAGAATCCCCTGGTATGGGAGCATATGGACGAGCTGATGTTTTTCGTGGAGGCGGGTAACTCGCAGCAAGTGAAAGATTGGACAGCCAAATTGTTTGAATTCTTTCACAGTATTCCCAACGTCACGTTATCGGAAGTGAAAACAACATGCAGAATTCTGATTGAGGACGTAAAGGGTCTAATGCGGCACTATTATGAATTGACCGGCGGATCTTCTGCTTCCTCTTCCTTCAACGCGATATTGGACGCTTCTTATGATATTCATTCCTTTCAGGATTATATGCTGCTTGTGCTTCCCAACATCGCTGACATGCTGAATGATAAAAGCGTCTATGCATCGGATAGCTTGGCCGAGAATATCAAGACCTATATTCAGAAAAACTATCATCGCTCTCTGACACTGAATAAGATTTCATCGCTATTCTTTATTAATCCGAGCTACTGCAGTTACTTATTCAAGGAAAAAACCGGCGTCAATTTCATTGATTATGTCAATATGATCCGTATCGATCAAGCTAAGATTCTGCTCGTGACATCGGATGAGAAGGTATATAAAATCGCTAAATCGCTCGGTTTCGATAACAGCAAATATTTTTTCCGGGTGTTCAAGAAGCTGACGGGCTATACTCCGGAAGCATACCGAGAGAATTTCGCACAACAATAACGAAATGGGCCTGCGACAGGATCGCGGCCTATTTCGTTTGGCACTAGATGAAGTATTTGCGTATAAAATACGTCGGGGCCGCCATATCGTGATCAGCCTTTTACGGAACCGACGGTCAAACCGCCGATGAAAAATTTTTGCAGGAACGAGAAGATAAGCAATAGCGGCAGCGCGCTGAGGAAACAAGCCGCGAACAGGACATTCCATGCTGTCGGGTTCGTTTGATCACCCAAGAAGCCCAACATCGCTAAAGGCAGAGGCGCATTTGCAGCCTTCGAAATAAAAATCATATTAAAGAAATAATCGTTCCATATCCATACCCCTTGCGTAATAATAACGGAAACGGTCACCGGAAGGAGCAGCGGGAATACAATTTGCCAAAATCTGCGAAGCAATCCCGCACCGTCAATCAGTGCAGACTCTTCCACCTCGACCGGTACGCTGCTTTTGATGAATCCCGAATATAGGAACGCAGAGAACGGAATACTGCATGTAACGAACATAATAATCGGCGTATATTGCGTGGTTGGAATATGAAGATCCTGCATCGTCTGAACGATCGGAATAATGACCATCTGGCCTGGTACAACGAGTCCAGAAAGAAAGAACAGATAGAGAAATTTGCTCCACCGGTTGTTGATCCTGGCAATCGGATAAGCAGCCATCGAAGTAAAGATAACAACCGCAATGACTGAGATTACCGTTAACACCAGACTGTTCGTCAATGCCTGCGTGAAATGCATCTTCGTAAAGGCCGCTTTATAGCTGTCCAACGAAAATTCAGAGAACAGATTTAACGGATTGGTCATATTTTGCACCGTTCGGAATGAACTGGACAAAGCTATGATAAGCGGCAATAAATTGACCAGCAGGATGACTGAAATCAGGATGTGAGAAATAGCTTGCTTGGCGACCTTCATGCCGATACCTCCCGTTTGTTCAACTTCAGAACGAAGAATGTTGAGATCACGATGATGAGTGCAAATGAAATGACAGCTAATGCCGAAGCCTTTCCAAACTGCTGCTCCCTAAATGCCATACGGAAAATATCGACGAGCAATGTGCTTGTCGCCCGGCCTGGACCGCCGTTCGTCATGATAAATGGATAGTCGAACGCTTTCAGGCCGTTAATGAGACTTAACGTAATATTAATCGTGATGGACGTTGCCAGCATGGGAAGACGGATGAATCTGGTCGTTTGCCACGACCCTGCGCCGTCAATTTTTCCGGCTTCGATCATATCCTGAGGAACAGTCTGTAATCCCGCTAAGTAAATGACAGTTGTCGTTCCAATATGTTTCCAAACATCTACTGCGGTAATCGCGTATAGCGCGGAGTTAAAACTTCCCAGCAGGTTCAGTTCCGCGCCATTCAACCCCATCAAATTCATAAACGTTGCAAGCATCCCGCTCTCCGGCATATAAACATAACTCCAGATAAACCCTACGATAATTGCGCTGAACAAAGTCGGTATATATGCAGATGTGCGATAAAGGCCAGTAGCTCGAATTTTCATATTCAGGATAAATGCCAGCCCAAGCGAAATGAGATTACTGAAGATGACGAAGACGGCTGTATAAATCAGGGTGTTCGAAAGAGATGTACCGGCAATGCCTTCCTTAAAAATATAAGTAAAATTATCTAGGCCAACAAAATTTTTATGTTGAATGAAGCCGTTATAGTCAGTAAAGCTATATTGAAACATCCTGAAGATCGGAAAAATCCAGAAAACCAGATACAGCGTCAGAGCCGGGACAACGAACAAGTACATGGTCTTCTTCATAACTGCTGAGTTCATGTTGAAACTTCCTTTCTAAAACTTAATGGAGGGGGAGCCGCTTAAGGCCCGCCCTCTTTGAATCTTTTATTTCTTCCAAAGCTCGTCAAACTTCGATTGCATCGCTTTCGTTACGTCTTCAGGCGCCGTACCCATACCGCCGATAATTTCACCGAATTTTGCCTGGAGGACATCTGCAACGCCGTTCGGCCACATTTGGTTAGCGAAGTAAATGGAGTTGCCCGATTTTTGGTACAGTTCATACGACTCCTTGTAGAGCTCATTCTTAAGCGGTACAGAGTTAAATGCGCTGATGGCAGGGTTCATGTCAGCCCATACTTTGAAGAGTTCAGAGTTCTGATCGAACCAATAGTTTATTACTTGCTTGACGGCATCCAGATTTTCACTCTTTGCGTTTACCGCCCAGCCTGCTGATGTTGAAACGGCCTGCCAAACCGGTTGGCCCTGTTCATTAGCCGGCAGCGGGAAGAAGCCCCGTTCGAATTCAACCGCGCCTTTCGCTGATAATGTCGGGAAATCCCATGTGCCGTCGAATACCATAGCCGCTTTGCCGTCAACGAACGTCTGTGTTGCTTGCGGACCGCTAAGGCCCAATGTGTTTTTCGCAATATAGCCTTTGTCGTAAAGATCTTTGTACATCGATATCGCTTTGTTCCATTTCGGATCCGTAAATTGCTGCGAGCCGGCTTTAAGCTTCGTGTCGAATTCTTTCTCTTGCGAATAGACGGTATTCGCCGCGATTTGATATACACCAAACTGAATCCACCATGGGTCTTTATCACCCATGACGATCGGCGTTATCCCTGCATCCTTCAGCTTCTGGCAAGCCGCCAAGAACGATTCCCAATCCTGCGGTGTTTCGGTGATGCCTGCCTTCTGGAACAAATCTTTGTTGTAGTAGGTACCCAGCATATCGATTCCCTTTGAAACGGCATAAATTTTGCCGTCGCTGGACATATCCTCTCTTGCTCCGGCGCTTATGTTGCTCATAAACGGAAGATCCGTAAGATCGGCAAGATAACCGGCCTTCGAAAGCTCACCTACACTTGTTCCTCCCATTCTCGGCCAAACCCGGAAGATGTCCGGAGCCTCTTGTGCAGCCAGCTTCGTCTTGATCGAGGTAATATATTGGTCGTCGGGCAGCTTCTGCACTTCCAGCGTGATGTTCGGAAATTTTTCGTGAACCATCTTCGGAAGCACATCGAGTTCGAAGTCTTGTCCATTCGCCGCTTTGTTCCCCGACACAATCATCGTTAACGTAATGTTTTTTGCAGTGTCGCCCTGCTTGCTTGTGTTGTCTTGTTTGTTCGCCGCCCCGCTCGAGCCGGAATTGCCGCAAGCGCTTAAAATCATTGCGACTGTCGCTATTACGGCAATGCCTGAAACTACCGATTTCATCTTTTTCAAATCCATCATGCCCCCTTGTAAGATATCGATAAGTGCCGCCCAGTTCTTTTGTTTGAAGCGATGTTTAACGCCACTGGGGACATTTTTATATTAACCTGTCTTCGAGTGTATTTACTTTGGCATTTGAAGTGCATTATTTTTAGATATTAAGAACGATAGCGGACTAACAATTACATGAAAAGAGACCCACCAAAGCCGGTGCGCCTCTTTCCCCCATTATCGTTGATAAGCGAAACGATAAGAGCCCGAGCCTACGGATACGCAGACTCCGTCCTCTACTTGTGAGTAGTGAAGTCCCGTTTCAGTACGCAGCTCATTCCCGATCTCCTTGACCGTATGGAATATTGCCCCCGGCAGCGTTATTTCTGCTCTCGTATTGACCGGTATGGTTGCGGTAAGTTCAATGCCCGCATCCGTTATATGCCATCCACACTCGATACTGCCATACGGAGAGGCATAGGAAACTCTTGCGTGATTGAGTTCACCCTCCGTTATTCGCGGATGAATAACAATTTTTTTATAAGCAGGTTCGCTTTCATCCATAGAAAGTCCCGCCACATATCTATACATCCAATCGCCAATGGCACCATATGCATAATGGTTATAAGAGTTCATATCATCGCTCCAGAAGGATCCGTCCGGTTTGATACCATCCCAATGTTCCCATATGGTCGTAGCACCTTTGCTAATGGAATACAACCAAGACGGATATGTTTCCTGCAGCAGAAGCTTCACAGCAGTCTCATGATAACCATTATCCGATAATGCCAAACAAAGATAAGGGGTGCCGACAAACCCGGTATCCAGATGATAATCATTGCGAATGATCAACTCGTTTAGATCATTGGCGATTAGCTTCCGGTCATTCCCTTCTACCAGTGAAAAAACAAGGGGTAAAATATGCGCCGTTTGGGTAGATGCAGCCATCCGGCCTTCCCGTGTCATAAAGTGCTCCCGGAACTTCGTTACAATCCCGTTCCATAAAGCGGCGTACATGCGGGCATCTTCCTCATAACCCAGAACGGCCGCGGCATCTCGCACAATTTTTGTTGACAAACCAAAAAAAGCTGTCGCTACAAGCTCGTTTGGCGTAGCGCCAAAGTAGCTGCCCTCATGGGCATCCAATGCCAGCCAGTCACCAAATTGGAAACCCGTGTTCCATAAACATTCCTCTGTTCCTTGCGCACGGATGAACTCCACCCACGCTTTCATACTGCCATATTGTTCGGCAAGCAGCCGCGCGTCCCCATACATCAAATACACGATCCATGGGCAAACCGTTGCAGCGTCTCCCCAAGCCGATGAGGTAAACGTTTCATCCCCCCACATGGTGGAGGTATAGTCCTCCAATGCATTGGGTATGACGTAAGGGACACTGCCGCTCGGCCGTTGGTCTGCCTTCAGATCCCTCAGCCACTTGGTAAAGAACGGTCCAATGTGATAATTGAAGGCAGCCGTACGTATGAACACTTGGGCATCCCCCGTCCATCCAAGCCTTTCATCCCGCTGTGGGCAATCCGTCGGCACATCGAGAAAATTCCCCCGCTGTCCCCATACAATATTGCGTTGAAGCTGATTTACCATTGGATGAGAGCATTCAAATGTACCGCTCAGAGCCATATCCGAATGAATGACCTCGGCAACGAAGGCATTCATTAGAATATCGTCCTGTTGATAAGGGAACCCTTCCACTTTAACGTAACGGAATCCCTGGAAGGTGAAATGCGGCGCATAGGTTTCCGTCGTGCCGCCTTTTGAGATGTATTCAACGGTCTGCTTCGCCTTTCGCAGATTGGCCGTGTAGAAGTTTCCTTGCTTGTCCAGCACTTCCGCATGTTGGAGTGTTATTTTAGTTTCTGCGGGAACATTCAAAATCATTCGTATCCGCCCGACTAAGTTCTGACCCATGTCGAGTACAATCTCTCCTGCTGGCGTACGAAGCACCTGCCTAGGATGAATATGTTGCGTAACACGAGTCGGCCAGTTCTCTTGTGCGACCAAGTGATCGACCGGATGTTGAATAGCTATGGTACCAGCCCATTCGTCTTCCTCCGCATATGCCTCGTTCCAGCCCGTTTTCTCCAGACGAGCATCATAAATTTCGCCCGCATATAATTCAGAGAGCAAAATCGGTCCGGTAGAAGACTTCCAGGAGGGATCAGTCCCGATCCATTCCTCGGAACCGTCAGCGTACTGGATACAAAGCTGCAGCAGCATCGCCCTCCGGTCGCCGTATATATTTCTTTTACTCAGCCATGTTAACTCACCCTTAAACCAGCCGTCACCGAGAAGCACACCCATTCCGTTCGCTCCGCTCTGAATCTGCGAAGTAACATCATAGGTTTGATATTGGTGACGGTGCTCATAGCTGGTCCATCCCGGAGCGAGGAGTTCATCGCCAACTCTTTGTCCGTTAACGTATATCTCATAGACCCCTGCTGCTGTCGCATAGATTCGTGCCGAACGAATACCTTCCTGTGCTTCGAAACGTTTGCGAAGCATGAATACTTCTTTCGCGTGAGGGTCATACACTTCCGGGTCCGGGGTGATCCACGCCGCCTTCCACTCCTTTGGCGAGAGAATTCCCATCTCCCACCACGCGATGTCACTCCAATCCGATTCCCTGCCGAAATTATCCCATACTTTAACCCGGTAATGATAACGGCAGCGGGATTGAAGCAGCGGTCCGGCATATTCGACCTGAATGGATTGGTCCGACTCCACACGACCCGTATCCCAGCCCGGTGATTCGAATTCAGCTTCAGAGCCGGTAACCTGCAGTCTGTAAGCTGTCTGTCCCGTCCCTCTCAACTCCGAAACGAGCTGCCAACTGAATCTGGGACGAAGCACATCCGTTCCCAGCAGCTGACTCCTATACTCACACGTTAAAGATGATGTACCAAGTATTGTCAAGTCGTTTTCCTCCTCTATTGTTAAGCAATGCAACTTCGGAACAATCAAGATTTCCCTAAATGAATCATAGAAAATAGATAATTCTATATTAGCTTGTCGAAAAGTGGATTATGTTTAGCCGTTTCGGTGCACTATCTTTAGAATGCGATACAATCAAACTGATCATTTGTTTTGATTCAGAGTGATCGGCCTGTTATACGAGCAAAAGCCGGATCCTCAATAAGATCCGGCTTTCCTATTTCTAGTGTACAACCTTTATCCCTTCCGATACCTCGACCGTGAGATTGATGCTCCCGCTGTCTGCCTTTTCCCAACTTACCTTGACCAGACCCTTCGGCGTCATTACTTCACCTCTCGCCCAGGATAAATAGCCTGGAGTCGGGCTTACCCGGATGCTCGCGTAACCTGGTTCTGCAGGCTGCACCCCAAGTACGATGGCCGGCAATTCATAGAGAATCAAAGATCCCCATGCATGACAGTCGCTTCGTTCGGTCACGTCATCTTCTACGCATGTCGTCAAATTGTTCGCCAGCATCCCTCTCCATAAAATCCATAGCTCATCGGTTTTATGATAAAGGCCGACCTTCTCCACAGCACGGAAAAGGTAGTACGCCATCGCAACAGAGCACTTCGCTAGGGTCTCATCCGACAATGCAATTTCCATCAATTCCTTCGCTTTTGTTCCGCTTACTACATCGGTCAATACCGCAAACACCTGAGCATGCTGGCTGTATTCGTCCACGCCTGGACCATCCTGAATCAAGCCGTCTCTGCCGACGCAGCATGCGAGTACCGCCTGCTTAATGCTTTCCGCTTTCTTCAAATAGCTTTCCCTGAGGTCGTGTCTGTCCATGTAACGGGCCAGATCCGCCGCAGCCTGAAGCCCCATCCGATATAAGAGAGAGTCGAAGGTAACAGGTCCCTTAGATATGGCATTCGGCACGCCGGTATTCCATGTGGCTACCCAATCGACGAAGGACCAGTAAGGGTTCCCCATCCCTCCTTCGGACGTTCTTGCCGTCAACCCCGTTTCTTCCAAACGCCGGTCGAAGAACTGAAGGACTCTTTCGACGGAAGGCATATACTTCTCAACCAGCTTCTTGTCGCCAAAGTACATCATGTGGTCATGGATCATAAGAATATAATAGATGGCGAATCCGGGAATGACGTTAGGCCCGGTAGACGGATAACAGCTGTTAGTCAAACCGTCATAACGCTGGGAACGGAAGAAATCATCGATACACTTTCTTGCCAAACGGTCATCGGCTGCGATGTTATACGTAAACAGGATTTGGGATCGCGAATCCATCGCATATTGAAGCTGCTCGTAATACGGACAATCCTCGTAAGTTTCATGCATGCAGAGGCGCAAGGTTCGCTCGCTGATCTCCCAAATGCCATGCAGGGTTTCGTCGGACGTCTCTACTTTGGTCCGCACTTCAAGCGGATAACCGGTTTCCCGGTAACCCAGCCTTAAGAAGGTTAAAGGCTCGTCTCGTGTTTCCACAGTGACCTGTACAAAACGGAACGTACGAAACCAGAACGGCTCGTACTCCTCCGGCCGCTCAAGCGTACCGAAGCCGCCGACCCGATAGGTGTCCGGCGCACCTTCCAGATGTCCGTGGATATAATCGGTCCGGTCTCCCTTCGCCGGAGCAGGGAGGTGCCCTTTCTGGTCTTTGGACGGATACACATAGGACTCCGAGCTGAGAATTGACACCAGTGCTCCTCTGCCGCCGGAATATGCCGCTTCCAGAAAACCGGTTACTTCGTACCCCGCGCTGATCTCGATAACAGACTTCGTGTTAGGCGGAATTGCTACGCCGCCAACCCCTTCAATCAATTTCTTCCACTCATCTACATTCGTTTCCGTCGTTCTTGGGCACACCACGCTTTTGAATCTGCTCGGTTTTTCATACATCAATGGAATCGGTCTAGGGGTCATCCCGCCCGGACTGATCGCTTTTCTAATCTGAACGTCCAGATAAGCCTTCGTTTCCGCCCAGCCGCCGTCGTCAAAGCCGGCTTCCTTCCATCCGAATGAGCGGCTATTTCCTTCTGCAGTTTCCACGATATAGAGCGGGTCGAAATATGGATTTACCTTCCCCAGTTGAATGCGGTCGTCATAGAAGCTCTTCCACGTCTCATCTGCTCCAAAGGAAAGCCAGCTTCCATCAGCGAGCTCGATGGTTCCATCCAGGTAAACCCCCGGCATATCCGTTCTCCAAACGGAATGGTTACCCTCTGCATGTTGCTGAGGGTAACGCAGAACGACAGCTGCAAATACATTCACACCTTGCCGAAGTGCTGATCCAACCTCCACTTCATCATAAAACCAGACTTGATTGTCCCCTTTACATGGCCCTTGAGCAACCGAGATTCCGTTAATATAAAGACGATATCTGGAGTCTGCGCTCATTCGAAAAAGCGCCGATCTGACATCCTGATTCAGTTCGATTTCTTTCCGAAAGTACAGAAACGAAGCGCTGTCCCGATCAAATGACCCGGCCGTCCAGATCCAGTTGCTGTTGCTGAAAACCGGCTGATCCATCTTTAACTCCCCTTTGGAAAACAATTTATGCTATCCTTTAACCGCGCCAATGGTAATTCCCTTTACAAAATACCGTTGGAAGAAAGGATACATGACCAGAATGGGCAGCATACCCATGACAGCGATCGCCATTCGGATGCCGGTACTAGGCATCTCTGTGTTAACCTTCTGACTTACGGTGTTTGTGCTAAGAAACTGGATGTTGGACAGGATTCGGTTCAGTAAGTTCTGCACACTGAAGAGATCCGGGTTCGTCACATAATACAATCCATTGGTCCAATCATTCCAGTAATTGATCCCGATCATGAGCCCAACCGTCGCCATAATCGGCAGCGAAAGCGGAAGCACGATCTGAAAGAATACTTTATACTCGCCAGCTCCGTCCATTTCCGCCGCTTCGATCAATTCCGGTGGAATATTGTTGGCGAAATAATTTTTCATGAGAAGTACGAAAAAGGCGTTCATCATCAAGTTAGGCAGGATTAAGGCGAAAATGGTGTTTTTAATATTAAAAACACTGGTCCACATCAGATAGGAAGGCACCAGCCCTCCGTTAAAAAGCATGGTGAAAAACACAACAAAGGAGAATACGTTCCGTTTGGAAAAATCTCTTCTCGATAGCGGATAGGCAAGCATGGATGTCAGCAGCAGCGCTACGCTTGTGCCGACAGCGGTAACAAAAATTGTAATTCCGTAAGCTCTCAGTAGCATGCTGCTTTGTTGGAACAAGTACTCGTAAGCGTTCAAGCTGAACTTCTCGGGAAAAAAGGAGTAACCATTAAGTGTCAAAGTCGCTTCGTCCGCAAAAGAGGAAATCACAAGCAGCAGAAACGGCAAAATACTTGCCAATGCCAATATCATTAAAATGAAGTTAATGCTGATTTGATAAACAGATCGCGTATTGAATAGCTTACTCATTTCTCCACCTCCTAAAAAAGCGCGTTATCTTTATCTAATTTCCTGACAATAAAATTGGCTAGCAAAATCAGTATGAACCCAACCACGGATTGGTACGCTCCTGCGGCGGAGGACATTCCGATGTCGTTCAACTGCAGCAATCCTCGATACACGTAAGTATCGATTACACTGGTCGTACTGTAGAGTACGCCGGAATTCATCGGGATCTGGTAGAACAAACCGAAATCGGAATAGAACATTGTTCCTATGGACATCAACACCAATGTAATAATGGTAGGTTTTAGCATAGGTAAAGTAATCGAAATGATCTGTCTCCACTTTCCAGCCCCATCGATTTCCGCAGACTCATAAAGAGATCTGTCGATGCCAAGAATGGAAGCGAGATAAATAATGCAGGAGTAGCCCAAGCCTTTCCATAGGTAGATAAACGTCAGGATAAAAGGCCAATAAGAAGGCTCCATATACCAGGAGATAGGATCTATACCGAAGAAAGGCAAAATCGTTTTGTTGATTAAACCCGTGTCCACACTTAGAAACGCGTAAGCGATATACGCGATAATGATAATAGACATTAATTGCGGCAGAAGCAGAACCGTTTGATAAAACCGGGACAGAAGCTTCCTGGACAACTCGCTTAACAGAATGCCGACCGTTATGCCGGCCGTGGTTCCAAGTATAATAAACGCCAAGTTGTACAATATCGTATTTCGCGTAATGATCCATGCATCGGAGGTGCTGAAGAGATACTTGAAATTCTGAAACCCTGACCAATCGCTTTGAAAGATACCTTTTGAGTAATCGATGCTCTTAAAGGCAATAAATAGACCGGTCATGGGGAAATAGTTATTGATAAGCAAATACAATAGCCCAGGCAACATCATCACATACATCGGAATCATGCTTTTTCTTTTCTTGATCGTTGTATTCAAAGCAATCCTCCTCCTTCCTCTTGTGCGTTCTGGATAAAATAGGGTACAAATATGTAACACAAGTCTGCATGCCGGTTACATACTTGTACCCTAAGAGAAGACTCGTTTACTTCTGATTTGCAGCAACCCAAGCGTTGAGCTGCTCCTGTTTCTCCGCAATGATCTTATCGATTCCCGCCGTTTTCAGCTTGGAAATCAATTCCGGCAGGTATTTGTCCGGATCCAGGCTTCCGGTATGGAGCCCCGGCCGGTATTGAGAAAGTACATTGTTTACATTCGCGATCTCCGTCTTCACCTTCGAACTGTCATAAGAGAACCCGAGCGCGATCGAGATAGGTGCGGTCTTATTGTTTTCGGCGAGAATGTTATAGTTATTCGGGTCGTTACCTTCCCATACATGGGCAATCAACTGATTCCCCATTAACCAGTCTTGGCCGAAGCCATAGCTGGTATTGCTCGCGTCGACACCGCTTGGGTAGCCAATCGTTCCGTCCTGCTTCTTCTCGTAGTGTTTGCCCTCGATGCCCCAGTCCAGCAAGTTAACTACATCTGCGTTCGTATAGGTCAAATTCAGGAACTTCATTGCCGCTTCCGGTTTTTTGGAAGTTACGGGAATCGTCCAAGTCAGACCTTGAATGGCTCCCGAAGTAATCAGTGGTTCTTGCAGCTTCTTGGTCACAAATGGATGTCCGGTGTTTCTTGCCAACTGAGCATCCAATCCCACTTCACCGTTACTAAATTCAGAGAATCCCTTGCCTGCCTTTAGTAAGCTCACAGCAGTCTCGGTTGTTGTTGCTGCATCTTTCAAGATATATCCCTTTTGATACCAGTCTCTGATCGTATTTAGGAGCGACTTGTATTCCTCTGTCTCATAGAAATTGACGACGTTGAAATTATCATTGCCAAGAAGCACACCTATACCGTCACCCAAGGCATCGTAATTCGATTGAAATAACAGAGCGCCAGGCGCCAATGAAACATCGCCTGCACCGAATGGAATGAGCATGGACATTTTCGGTTCCTTTTGGGATACTACCTCATAAATCTTGGCGATATCTTCAAGAGTATTCACGTTGTCGATACTTAAACCATATTTGTCAAGAATGTCCTTTCTCATTGCAATATTGGGAACAGCCGCTTTTCCGTTTCCAAGGGTAACCCCGTAAATTTTCCCGTCAACCATAGTCCCTTTCAAGAAGTTCTCCCCAACCGCAGATTTGATTCCTTGACCGTGGGAGTCAATCAATGCCGTGATATCCAGCAGTTGCTTCTGGGCGACCATGGTATTGAAGTTGCCCATTGACGGCATGAGGTCAAGCTTTTCCCCGCTAGAAATCATCAGATTGACTTGTTGGTCCCAGTTTCCGCCGTTGATTGGCAGCAGCTTTGCTTTCACGTTAATTTCTTTGATCGAAATTTTATTGACCTCGTCCTCAATCAACTGTATATCCGTCGGTATGTTTCCGTATATGGGATAGGCATATACGATTTCTTCAGGCTTAGCGGTACTTTCCGATTCTTGTGTCGGGTTTTCACCGGTATTGCTGCCGCTATTGTTGCCACCATTCCCGCCCGAGCAGGCCGATAAAAGCAAAGCGACAATCGCCAACACAGTAATGATTCTGCTTTTCTTTTTCACCTTGATCTCCCCTTTGTATGCGATTACCGTACAAACAACCCGTGATGTAATATTTAATCAGGTTCTCTGTGACAGCTTACCGCTATTATATAAGCATTTCCGTCTGTTTCTCTTTAACTCCTCAGACCTACATTGGACGGTTTCCGACCATATCCGGATCATGCCGGTAGTTAAAACAAAAAAACAAATCCCAAGGCAGCTGGGATTTGTTTTTATCCGACCAGATTTATTCATTTTCCGACTTCGCGCTCTGTCTTCTGAATTCCGAAGGGCTGCTGCCGACTGCTTTCTTGAATAGCTTGGAGAAGTACGTGAGATTATCATAACCGACTTCGCTAGCCACCGTACTAATCGGCAAATTCGAATCGTTCAGCAAAACAATCGATTTTTTGATTCTTGTATCGGTCAAATATTCGATGATCGATAGTCCCGTAGCTTTCTTGAATATCCGGGTCAAATAATCCGGATTAAGGTATACATAATTGGCGATGTCTTCTCTCGTAATGTCATTCTTCAGGTTGGCTTGCATATACTCCTTCACTTTCCAGATAACCGACTGCGATTTTGCGATCTCTTCCGTGTAACCGACGGCCTTGCCGATAAAATAGCGAATCCAGTTTCTCATATGATCGATATTGCTTATAGAATTCCGGTACAGCTCCTGCGATTGCGGATCTTTGAAAAGCTGATGGGCTTGAACTTCTTTTTGCTGCAGGAAAGAATACACCATTTGCAACATATCATGCTGCACAATGCGCAGGACATCCAGGTTGAGTCTTTCCTCAGCCGCCAAAGCATTAAGGTAGCTTATGATTTTCTGCTGCAATTTTTCTTTATTGCCCTGATGCAGCATGACCGTCCATTCTTGAATAAGGGTTTGTAAGGCGGCGATCGGAGTCTCAAGATCACGGTCCCGCTCGTTCAAATCAAAGATTTTACTTGTTAAGGCTACATTGTTTTTGTCGATTTCCACCAGCTTTTTATAGCATTCGGGAAGCTGCTCGCCGTAAACGAAGTCGCCAATATAACAGCTAACGCTGCATCCCAAGTAGGTATTGCAAGCGACGATGAGTTCCTTGCACACCTCCTTTATTTCTTCCTCATGGCGCTTCCTATCCTTAACCTCAGGTAGAATGGCTATCATTTGACCGTTCAACATAAAGAGGGAGTTCGAGTTCACATTTCCGAATATGGTTTCGCCCGCAATATTTTTCAAAGCGTAATCGAGTAATTGATGGTTCCATGCGTCCAGCTTCGTAACAAGCCTTTTTTTGCTGATCAATACTAATCTGTACCGTTCATCCGTTTTATACTCAACATTTCTTTTTTTTGCGTTTTGCGCGATTTCCGCAGGGTTATCAGAGAGCTGCCCCTGCAGTAGATCGGACCAAAAGCTTTCTTCAATCATGGATTGGTTGTTAATCCAGTACTCCCCATACTCACTGTACTCTTTTAGCCGTTTCGTTGAGGAAATCTTGGACACGGCTTTGTAAATAACCTGCTCCAACTCTTCGAATGGGATCGGCTTGACCAAATAATCGAAGCTTCCAAGCTCAATTGCTTTTTTGGCAAATTCAAATTCGGCATGGCAAGTCAATAAAATACTCTCCGTATCCGAAGAATACTCGTTGATCCATGCAAGCAGCTCCAGTCCGCTGCCCTGCGGCATCTCAATGTCGCAAATTGCGATGTCTATTAAGGTCGTGGACAAGATCTCCTTGGCTTGAGCGATATTGTGAGCCGTATAGACTTCATTAATCTTGAGCATGTCCCAGTCGATGCTGTGTTTAATAGCCCTGACGGTCTGGATTTCATCATCAACGATTAAAATATTCATTTTGAATCGGCTCCGTTTCTATCGGCAATATAATCATGATTCGCGCACCGGCGTTGTTGCTCGCGGTTAAGCTGGCTTTATTCCCATACATCAACGCGAGCCTTTGTTTAATATTCCAGATCCCGATACTCACTCCGTCGTCTTTGTGGTGGTCATTATCGGAATTAATATCGTACAGAGCCGCGGCCGAAAATCCTTTACCGCTATCCTGGATCGTAATGCTTGCAAACTTGCCGTTCTCCTGTTCAATCAAAGCCGCATTGATGTACACCGTTATCGGCTCGTGCATCGTAAGGGCATGCTTTACGATATTCTCAATAAATGTGTGCAGGATAAGCGGCGGCATTTGCAAGTTCATCAGCTGCTGATCGGCATCGACATGACATATCAAATTTTCCCCTGAGCGGATCTTCTGGATTTGAAGATAAGCTTGGACATGCTTTAACTCATCCTTGAATGGGACAAGCGTAAAATTACCCCTGACCATATACCTTAAATAATCCGACAAGCTCCGGACCATGTCCTGAATCAATGAATAGTCCTTCATTTGAGCCATGCTGTAGATCGTGTTGAAGGCATTCAAGTAAAAATGCGGCTTAATTTGCATCTGAAGATACTGGAGCTCCGCTTTCTGCTTATGAATTTGCTCTTCATAGACGTCAATCTTAAGCTGTTGGATCTGTGACGTGAAATGATTGAATGTATCAATCAGCAGCATAAATTCATAGGGATGCTCTTCTACCTTGATGTTATAGCTTAGATCCCCGCCTTCAAACATTTTAATGGCGTGTTTTATTTTTGTTATCGGCTTGAATATCCATTTCCTCAGTATAATGAAGGTTAGAGGTATGCACAAAATCGATAGCAAAGCGATGGTAATAATAACGATCTGAATTTGATTGAGCCCTTCGAGGATGTTGTTTTCGCTATCCACGACCGTTAATCTCATGTTTCCCCTCTTTGAATCCTGCCCTATCACCATGTAGCTTTTATTCGTTCCAGTAAAGTAGTAGCTGCTTAAATCTCCGGATAGATCGATACCATGACTTCGAATGAAATCGGCATTATTTAACGGCACTCCTTCCGAAGAAGCCATAATAAACGATTCCTTCTGATTAAGGTCCAAATCATTAATGTACTGAATAAAAGTATCTAGGTTTATCCAAGCGCCTACAAAGACGCTGCCGATATTCAAGATTCTGAACATGTAATTGGAGGAATCGACCGATGATGAAAACCACTTCAACCCGCTAAGACCTCCGCCACTATTCATCCTATCCGACGTATACTCCGCAACTGCAATTCTCTCCTCGTAGCTGGTACGGGAGCTATAGGAATATAAGTAGTCCTTCGTCGTGCTCGAATAGATAAATATTCCGTCCACCAGCTTATAGGTACCGATGGCCCTTACAATATCTTCTTTTAAATTAATTTTGGTGATCTCTCTCGTGCCGGGATCGTCATTTTCCAGATTGGAAATGCTCATATCATAACTTAACGTTTTGACTAGGTAATCATCCGCACTTTTCAGTTCGGAGTCGATCTCGTTCATGTATAGCGCAATCGTATCCTTCTTGGACTCAGATACTTTCTTGTGCAGCACATTTATGGAATACAGATTATCGAAGATTAGGAAGAAGATTAGCGGAATGATAATGAGCTGCGAGCCAATCGTAAGCTTGAAAGTCAACGTTTTGGTTACGTTTTTATGTGGGAGGAATCGCATGATTTCATCTGCTTTCATCGTTTTTCAGGACCTTGCAGCAAAAAAATCCTGTCCCCTTATTATACATATTTAAGTTTGCTATGCTTGATTAGGTACAATTGGGGTTGTGAATGCTTAAAAAGCAGCGGCGGACTAGGATGATAAAATCCGTCCTAATCTGCCGCTGCTTACCGATAATCGTTTAGGGAGAAATGTCGGTTTATGTTACCACGACCCGTACACGGCAAAGATTCAGAACTTGCGTGTACTTGTCACTGCCATTGCCGTCCTTGTTTGACCCCGCGCGCAATACGGGAATATGTGCCGGTGGGTCGGGATCTTGCCATTTGCATCATGAATGAGGAGGTTGCTCCTGCTTTTAAAGTTAGTTATTTAGCGGAATTTTATTACGTTCATTGCATATTCCGCTTTAGGTACGTCTGTGGAATAATTTCGAAATCACTTTCCATTATTAAGATCATTTAAAACCATATAAATACTGATTGGGTATTGCAGTCTCTTTGCTCAATTTAGCTGCGGCTTCTAATGCCCAATAAGGGTTTCTTAACATTCCTCTACCGACAGCTACTAAATCAGCTTCTTCATTTCCTATAACAGCATTTGCCAAGATCGGATCATCGAGCCTTCCAACAGCAATAACAGGAACATTGAGAGCTTTCTTAATGTCTTGAGCCAGTGGCACTTGGTATGCAGCATGTGTGCCTGGTCTTCCCCAGGCTGCAATAGGGCCTTCACCACCTGACGAGATATCAAAAATATCTACCCCTGCTTTTTCATATTCTTTGGCAAAGGCAATACTTTCTTGAATGCCATATCCGCCTTCTACATATTCTTTAGCAGAGATACGCATCATAAGCGGCATGTCTTCAGGCATCTCAGCCTTGACTGCCTCAATAATTTCTCGACCAAACTTGGTGAGATCTTTCCCATACTCATCATCCCTTTTGTTTGTAAGAGGAGAGTGAAATTGATGAATTAAGTATCCGTGGGCTCCATGTATTTCAATGGTATCAAACCCGGCTTTCACAGCACGTGCTGCAGCGCTGCGGAACTTTTCCACCAATCCTTTAACTTCTTCAGTTGAAAGGGCTCTAGGCTGTTTTGAATTCTCATCAAATGCAATAGCGGATGGAGCTACAGGCACATCAGCATCTTCCGCTTTACGTCCAGCATGAGCAATTTGAATACCTACTTTGGCTCCATAACTATGGCAGGCATCTACAATTCTTTTCAAAGCAGGAATTTGCTCATCCGACCATAATCCAAGATCAAAATCGGAAATACGTCCATCCGGTTCTACGTCCGTCATTTCAATCACAATTAGCCCAGTTCCACCAACCGCTCTATTTACGTAGTGCATGAAATGCCAGTCTGTGGCGATGCCGTCTTTTTTGTCAACGGAGTACTGACACATGGGAGCCATAACAATTCGATTCCTTAATTCCAATCCTTTTATTTTATAGGGACTATATAAATCTTTCATGAAGAAAGACTCCTTTCTTTTTATAAAATGAATAATGAAAAATAAAACAATTAAGATGTATGCACATGCATATATAATAGCACGCCTTTTTTATTTGTCAACTAATATCCTTTGTACTTATTTCCGTATAATTAAAAGCCCAGCGAATATAATCTCTGGGCTCCTTAATCCTTTATTAAATTAATTAAAGTTTTTTATAATTGCCTGCAGCTCTTTTTTCAGCTCATCTTTTAAAAAAGAGGATTGCAAAATCTCGTTGAAGGTTTCAAGAGCTCTGTGTAGTTTTTTTTCACCCAAATCGGTAATTTGAGTATAAATCCCTCTACGATCGTCTTCACATATATGTCTTTGCAAGGCTCCGCAGCTTTTTGCCTCCATTCTTCCTACCAGCCTAGAAATAGCACTCTGACTTAAACCAACCATCTCTTGTAACTGCTGTAATCTTAATTGCTTTTCATCTGTTTGAGACAAGAAATAGAGAACAAAAAATTCCTTTAAGGACAAGCTGTAATTTGCTTGCAGTACACGTTCCAGCTCATCGTTAATATTGGAGTGAATATTAGTAAGGGACAGCCAAGTGTTTAAAAGCTCATTTTTACTGTTTGTTTGCATACCAATTCACCCGATCTATTTTAGAATATATCATGAAGCACGAAGGTTAAATTTATTCTAACAAGGATCACAAAGACGGTCAAAAATTTTATGGGCAAAATAAAAATAACCAATGCATTCAAGAAGTATACACTATTCCAGAAAAGTCCTTGCACAATCGGTCATCTTGGAATTTCGCTATTTAAAAACTAATGTTTCATTTGGAAATAAACCTAGTTTGAACCTAACAGCGTTTTTATATATTCAATAAATTTTTTGGCGGCAGGAGAGAGTTCTTTTAGAGAGAGCGTAGCTCTGTTCTCCATATTATCTCCTGTTCAATTACAAATCGGAATCATATAAGATTTATCGAATCAAGGTATGGCAATCATATACGTGCTACTTGCCTTTTCTATAGTATAACGGAGTGTGCCCGGTGACTTGTTTGAACACTCTGCCAAAATGCGTAACACTACCGAAGCCTACATTCTTAGAAATCAGGTTGACTTTCATGGAGGATCGCATCAGAAGTTTCTTTGCCTCCTTGATCCTAACGCTGTTCAAATACTCCACGAAAGTAAAGCCTGTCGCTTCTTTAAAAAAACGGCTTAAATAATAGGGGCTGACATAGAATTTCTCTGACAGCAGATGAAGCGATAACTCCTCCATATAATGGTTGTTAATGAAACGAACCACTTCCGAAATTCTTTCATGCATGGGACTTGGGAATCCCAACGGCTCCGAGCTGTTTTGTTTCACATGCCTGCAGCAAATAATGAGAAGCTGCAGGATTAAAGTCTGTGCATACATTTCGAAGCCCGGCTTCTTCTCCCGCACCTCCTGCATGATCCTCTGCGCAAGCACCTCCACAGAAAATCGGTCATGTTGTGAACACGTGACTATGATGTACTCTTTCTCAAACAGCGGCTGCAGAATGTCCATATAAGATCCATTCACTGCAGTCATATAATCTTCGTGAATGTTTACGATGAGCCGCTCATGCTTAGGCATTTCCGTATTGGTTGTCCGATGCAGGATATTCGGAGAGATAATGATGACATCCCCCTCATTGATCACCATCGTTCGGTCCTTAATAAAAAACTCCCGTTTGCCGGACATCAAATAGAAGATTTCGTATGTACTGTGAAAATGATTGGTCGGCATATGGTGACTTAGTGCCTTGCGATGGGATACCGAGAAGGTCCCTTCGCCGTTATCGTATTGAATATCCCCCAACCTGTATCCCGCCTCTTATAAGATTATCTTTTCATTATACGCACTTTCACATTACCCGCAAGATATAAGAAGAATTCACATATTTCCGCAAATAATGTACATATTTCTGTGCTAGTATATGTTTAATAAAACACAGGAGGTATGATATGAATTCTTCAGAAACGAATGCCAGGAAGACATTGCAAGATGCACAGACTCCCCTCCAATGGGCTGAGAAGGCTTGTGAAGCATTGATGTCCAAATTCGAACCGGAATTGCTTCCGCCGGATCGGTTCCACTATCATCAGGGTGTCTTTTTGTCCGGTATGGAGAAATGCTGGCGGGAGACCGGGAAGAAAAAATATTATGATTATATCAAGCGGTGGGTAGACAGCCAAATTCTCGAAGATGGCACCATCAAAAAGTACAAGCCCGACGAACTAGATGATATTCAACCGGGGGTGCTTCTCTTTAACCTGTATGAGCAAACGGGAGATGCACGATATAAGAAAGCCTTGTACACGCTTGTCCCCCTGTTAAAATCATGGAAAACCAATCCATCGGGCGGGTTCTGGCACAAGGAGCATTACCCGAATCAAATGTGGCTGGATGGGTTGTATATGGCCGGGCCAATTGCTGTCCAGTTCAGCAAGACATTCGGTGAAAGCGAATACTTTGACATGATGACCTTTCAGGCGATCCTGATGGAGAAGCATACCAAGGACCCTGATACCGGCTTGCTTTACCACGGCTGGGATGAAACCAAAACAGCTGAATGGGCTGACCCCATTACAGGCTTGGCTCCGGAATTCTGGGGTCGCGCAATCGGCTGGTACCCTGTCGCCCTGCTGGAAATGTTCGAATACCTTCCTGAAGATCATAAGCATAAAGCAACACTGACTGAGATCCTTCAGAACCTGCTCATTGCCCTAATTGAATACCAGGATACCACCACCGGTTTATGGTACCAGGTTGTCGACAAAGCACACCATCCGGACAATTGGCCGGAAAATTCCTGTACCGCCTTGTACGCTCATGCCATTGCCAAAGCAGTGCGCTTAGGATATTTGGATGCCAAGTATCTGCCATATGCATGGAAGGGCTATCAGGGCGTAATTGATACATTGAAGTTCGATGAGAATGGCCATGTGATCATCGGTCATATCTGCATCGGCACAGGCATCGGAGATTACGCTCACTATATTGCCCGCCCGACCAGCGAGAATGATCTACACGGCGCAGGCGCCTTTATCCTCATGTGTGTGGAAATGAGCCTCGCGCAAAAATCGGCTTGGCGCCTGAATAATTAAATACTTCCCTTCAGCAGTTCCTCGTCGAGCGATCTGAACCGCTTGCGCTACCGTGATTTAAACCATAGTGCAAGTCCGATTTGCGGACAATTATACATTCTTGCATTAGATCGGCAGCCGCCCGACGGTGGTGAAGTAAAGTTTTGGGATGGCGTTCTTTCCTCCCTGAAGGTCATCGGCTTACACTTTGTTGCACTGTTTAACTTTTTGATTCCGATTCGACTCTCAGCTTATTTTGCAAGACATAGTCGAAAAAGAGTTGCCGTAAATGGATATCGGAAGATCTTCCACTTCATGAAGTCAAGCTTTACGACCGGGAAAATGCGATTCCCCGGTTCCTATAAATACCCTAATCCCTCAGCTTTTTAGGTGATGGTTTTCTTATCACTGTTAACCTATTTCCTATTATGGTTTTACAATATGTTCTAGAATCTAACTCACCGCCACGATACCACCACATCCAGGCTTCCAATTTAAAAACACCTCCAAAGTTGTCCCCTACATCTTACGACGTGTTAGGTTTGTTTTGAAGGTGTTTTGATATGTCTCACGATAAGTGGTCCGTCCCAATCAACGTTGCTGCTGATGGCTTTGTTATGGACGGTTCGATTTCACTTAGCCTTCTTTGAAAACTCCACTTGACTTAAATTTGTTGTTTCCTTAGATGTTTAATTTTTCCTCAATAGATTTCATTTACCCACATCCCTATAAAAAAAGATTGTCCTGATGGTTTTCATCAGGACAATCTTAGAAGTAATGTCTATTCACACATTTTATTGTTCAGCTACATAATATTTAACGAATTCAACTAATATAAGGTGTAACAAACTCTGGAACCAACTTTGAATGATCTCTATCTGAACCGCGGCACGTGATAAACATGAAAATAAGATTTCATTCGTTTGCCGGCTCATTGTTCTCAAATCATTGCTCGCTTTGAGAGGGGACGCCATAATCGCCCACATGCTGAAATGAGATTTGTCTTCTTCATAACTCATACCGTTTCCGACCTGAAGCATATCCATATGATTGTAATGGCCTGGATCGGCATACTTCGACAATCCTGCTTTTAGATCGATGATTCTCGTAATGGAATTAAAATTGGGCTCGATATCGCCGGATATCCGCCAATGGGAGGCAACATCCGACACCCATTCTCCTGGGAACTTCCAGTTGAATGCCAGCCGGATTGGGATGAGGTGAACAGGTAGCCCCATTCGTTGTTGTAGAACAATACCGGCGCTTCGCGGTGCTTGCCGACGTAAATATCTAATTTTTTATCGGTACGACGTCTGAATTAACGTAGTCACCACTCCGCCAAACATTCTTCTTCTGTTGACATTGAGTGATTATTCGTGCTTCCGGCATTCAAATTTCTGAAGAACTGCCTTCACCTTTCTCGGATGGGCGGTGTTGGCAAGCTAAGTTTCTTTAAATAATTTCCAGGTATGTGATAAATATTATCCACCAAAACAGATGTAATAGTGACCGCTTCGTATGGAGAGCATCAAAGAAGTTTACTCATCGAGACGAGCGGTGGACCTTATGTGAAGATCTGAGTATGGAGGTTACTAAAGGCAGATTCATTTTATCGATCTATAGGTTTTTCGGTTAAATGGCAAACTAGTCACGAACTGATAGTTCTTTTACTCCCAATTTTTTTAAGCGCTCTCGACTGATCACCGCAACAACAGCGGTAGAGCGAAATGAATTCAGTTCCTGCGACTTTAACTTAGGGTATCTGAGAACTATATCGATAAACAATCATGAAGATAATGATTGGGTTGGTCACATCTATGAAGAAAGCACTTCCAATTCATACATATTATGATCAGTATTCCTTTTTCTCATTTCCATACGTTGATACTTAATAATACACTCGTCAAGTTCCTGGCTTAACTTTATGACTTTCTCATCGCCTAAACACCCCGACCTCGCAACTAATAAATTTAACTCTTTACGGAGAGTTTCAATGATTTGGAGCTGATCTTGATTCGTTCTCATCATGTAACCCCCTACATCATCGCTCAATGTGCATGGAAACTAAAACAACGCCTCTAATCACGATATGTATGCCCTGTATTAAATCCATAAGCAAATGGTTTCTGAGAAGAGGCAAATTCTCGCAAAGGGTATACAATGCCTTTTGCTGGGAAGTGATATGACCCTAATCTTGTTTGATTTGCTCAAGTACGGAAGCGACCTCCTGCCGCACTTCATCCGTACTAAACGGCTTTAATAAATATCCGTCTGCGCGATTTTTCAAGGCTTCACGGGCATATTCAAATTCAGAATAACCCGTAAGCAATATGCATTTTGTCCGTTTCCAATTTGTTTTTGATTTCTTTTATAAGTTCCAGACCTGACATGCCTGGTTTGCGATTATCCGTAATAACAACATCTATTGCGTGGATTCGGCAAATTTCAAGTGCTTCATTAGCTGAGAAGGCCTTGTGTACTTCAGAAAGCCTCAGCGCTTCCCAACCAACGAGCAAAAAGAAGCCGCATGTAACGGCTTCTCCTCTGCCATTTATTGTTTCCTGTACCAAGGTAGTCTACTCAGCGGCACATCGATCTGCCGTATCGTCGGTCCTTCGACGATACTGCCGTCGTCGCCGATCCATGTACCGGAAGGGAACGATACCTGCCGAACTCTAGCCCCTTGCTTAACAACGGGGGCAACCAACAGGGAACTACCCAGCATAAATTGGTCGATGATCTTCTCCATTCCCTCATTTGGAAATTCATAAGCCATGTGTCGTAGAATCGGCTCGCCCGTCTTGGAGGATTGCATTGCAAGTTCCAGAATCTCCGGTCCGATCTGCGCATGGAGCCGGGCCGCGTCTACGCAGTACCCCAAGTGTTCGTTATTCATTATCCGCCAAGGTGCTGCAGAAAATTGCATCATCGGGAATAGCGCGGAGCACTGGGCATAACGCACAACTAATTCGGAGTCTAATTGAGCCGACGTAAAACTCATGTACTCTCCGCCACCGATCATATCAGGACAGCTATAGGCATAACCGAGAAGACCTTGCGCTAAGCCATCTGGAATTAAGGCATCGAGTCCATTGCCTTCCCATTCGTGGTTCTTATCCTTGAGCCGCTGAACAAGAGGTTGTCCTGCAAGCTTCCAGCAGGCACGGTATTCATTAAGCGGATATTTCAGACCAACCTTGGCCCATGCCTCACAATGTCCATTGCGAGTTGTGGCGGGGATATAACTGAGGTCGTCAGACTCGTAGAACTCCGAGTCACCGGCATCCAGCTTGAAGCCGTCGATCCCATATTCTTTCTGCAAAGCATCAAGCTGCTCATGCATCCATTGAACGGCCAGAGGGTTGGTGCAATCCAGCACCGCACTGTAGCCGTTCCACCATTTTCGTATCGCCGTCTTGCCGTCCCGATCCTTCAAGAGAATCCCTGTCTGATCGAGCTGACGGTAAGTGAGGGAATCCGGAGTAACGAAAGGACATACCCAAAGCATTACCTTGAAGCCCATAGCGTGGAGTTCCTGCACCATACGCTTAGGTTCCGGGAAGCGGCCGGAATGGAACTTCCAGGTTCCATAAGGCTCATGCCAATTATCATCGATCATAATAACGCCAGGAGGCATCCCGTTTGCAAGCACATCTTTCGCATATTGCAATACCTTCTCTTGTGTAGGTTCATAAAGCAGTTCAATCCAAAGATTATATTGAGGAGCCGTGAACAGCAGTTCCTCCGGAATCGAAGAACTAGGGGGAAAGAAGGTCCGAGATACATAGCTGTACGCTCCCCGTAAGGTTTCATGGCCTTCTCCTGAAATGAGCTCTCCTGCACCGCTCACCTTTAAACTATTTTGTTCGAATTGATAGAAAAAGGGTTCTTCACTCCAAATATATCTGCCTTTGCTCGAAATAAGTAACGGGCAGGCCTGATTGCCATTGAGGTTTGAAGACAAGTCCACGCTAAAGGATGAAGTGCCAAAGGGCATGCTTCGACCATCAGCAGCGCGGCCTCCCCACCAATATTCGTCAGGCAGCAGTTCGATCATCAGTCCATGAGTTGTCATCTATGATTACTCCTTCATCACAATTTGAACACAAACCGGTCCATGAAGGTCATGGCAATCGACGGTATAAAGCTGCGAATTATCGGAATGAGATCTCAGCTCTCTCGTTACTCCGTTTACTTCAACGAAATCAGGTCTTTTATCCGCAAAGAAAGTAAATGCTCCCCCTTCGTCTAGAAAAAGTGTGGTCCTGGATTCGTTTCGAATGATATGCTTGATCGTTTTGGGGGAAATCATCTTGTTTGTCAATCCAATCGGGGCAATCCCCGAGTCGCAGCTCACTAGAATGAACAGTTTGGCTTCCTTCTCATTCAGGACGATCGGATATTCTTCATCACGCCCAATCACCGAACATGCTTCCGAGAAATATTCGTAGACTGCAAACCGGCTTCCATGCAGCCCCGGAATATCTGCAGGACGAATCCGGCTTTGGATCGGCTGTCCATCCTTGTTGATATGAAATGCAGCAACAATTCCAGCATCCCCGGCACGGCTCCATATCTTTAATGCAGCATTTTCATGGACCGGATCTACAGTCAAGCAATCCAATGTCGGCATCCCGGGCAAATCGCAGCGCAACAGCTTCCCGTCACGTTCAATCAGCGGTCGGATCAAATTGGGGTCGGTTGCTTGAAGAGGATCGCTAAAATATACTGGTCCACCGCTTACCGCTCGAAGAAGGGCATGACGTTCCGCATCGGCATGAACCGTCCAGAACATATCCCAATCTCCCCAGTAGAGATGGCCATGATAGAACGAGTTGTATACATTTTGCATGGCGTGTTCTGCGAAGCAATCAGGGTTCTGGGGAACAAAATCATCACTGTTACGGTTAATGGCGGACATGGGCCTGCTCCATAAATTTTCCGAGGCCATTCCCATGCAGTTGATCATTTGATAATGGAAATGCATGGCGGCAGAAGCCTCCAGTGCCACATGTCCCCCTTTAGCGGCCTTTCCTGCAGGAAGATGATGTTTTGTGAAATTGGCTATCGCACTTTGTCCATCTACCTTGATGAGTCGAATTCCCTGAAGGCGTAACTGCTGATGAAACTCTTTCCAAAAGCCAAATCCGTGGTCATCACATGCAGGAATAAGAGCACCCCCGTTGGTGGGCATCAGATGTTCTTTCATCTTCGCAGCCAATTCACTTTCAGGATGAATACCGCCCCAATAGCCTGCGAATGTATGCCATACTCCTACTGAATTGATATCCAGCTCCTTCAACTTGTCTACAACACTTGCAAGTCCGCCCGGAAATTTGCCTGCATCAGCCTTAAAAGATACAAGCTTCCCATCCTTAATGTCCTGCCATCCGTCGTCAATGATCACCCAGCGTACCGGAAGATTCATGTTCTTAAATTCATTGCATTTTTGTACGATCCCCTCTTCGGACACCTCTCGGTAAAAGGCATCCCAAGTACACCATCCGATGTACTCAAAAATATCCGGATATTGCCGTTCATCCTTATTTGCAACACCAAGTTTGCGTCTCGCCGAGGTTAACGTATGTTCCGCCAATTCGAACGGATTCTCATGGATCCCCAACATTGCAACAGAGGTATTCATGCGGCTGTACCCGCCTGTGTTGTTAAACACAACCAATTGCAAATTCCCTGCGGTTGTTCCCTGCAAATCTGCCTTACCGTTTTCTTCGCAAAGCGGTATGATTTGAAAGAAAGAGCCTGTTTCACGTTCTATCAGCAGCTGCTGCGTTCGGCTGGGCACCCCATCGAGTGTCCCGGTATACGGTCTTGTCCACCAATCGTTAAACCGGTAATGCCCCAACAGGCCCGTCATTCCAGGGAAGCTTTCCATCGTTAGCACAATCCCTTTGTTACTGTCAAAAAAACGCAATTTCTCAAACTGCGGATTATCAATCGATGCGGAAAGAGATATCGCTGCACAGCCTTCCTCTATGCTCAAATGAAGCTTAACTAAAAGTCCTTCAGCCTCATTCCGAAATTCGCAATCTGTTACCGGCAACCCGCTTTCTTCTCCTGCGATCACCTGTGACAAATGTAAAGTGTGGCTGGAACCATCATCCAAGTTCACAACAGCTGAGATTCCTTTTATAACCGTCTCCCCGCCGTCAACCAAATCAAGCCTATCTCCTTTTTGTAAGAAATTTAGCAAATGTTTTACCCTCCCGGAATCTAAGTTAATTCAACCTGTTGAAATCTGTAGAACACACTCGTAAAGTCACCATGCATGACCGGAATGGTTAACCCTGCATGCATTAATTCGTCACCGCCGTAAATGCGGCCGGTCTCTGCATGTTTGTACTTCGCGTCAGGATGCAAGCCGTTTAAACGCAGGAATCTTATCCGTTCTCCCGGTTGCGCAAGCACCTTAAAGTAACCTACAACCGCTTCATTCTTGTTTTCGGAAACGAACATCCACGCCGCTTCGTTACCTTGGAAGGGATCAAGCAAACGGTAGAAATCTCCGAATTGAATAACAGACCTGATTTCCTTATATTGAGAGATCATCTTGCGGATAAAATCCTTTTCTTCTTCGCTCAACTTCGTAAGGTCGAGCTCAAATCCCAAATTCCCTGACATGGCAACGTGAGAACGGATATCCAAAGAAGTAACCCGATGTACCTGGTGATTCGGCACAACGGACACGTGCGCCCCAATGGTACTGATTGGATATACGAGACTTGTCCCGTATTGGATATTTAGGCGGCTGACCGCATCCGAATTGTCGCTGGCCCAAGTTTGTGGCATATAAAACAGCATTCCCGGATCGAATCTGCCGCCGCCTCCAGAGCAGCTTTCGAATAAAATATCAGGAAACGAAGACGTAATTTGCTCCAAGACGTGATATAAACCAAGAATATATCGGTGGGCGATTTCTCTTTGACGTTCAGGAGGCCAGGCAAGGGATCCAACTTCTGTCAAATGACGGTTCATATCCCATTTGACATAACTGATGGGTGCGCTTTTCAACACCTCGGTTATCACACGGACAATATAATCGCAAACCTCCGGCCGAGACAGGTCAAGTACAAATTGGTTCCTTCCCCATGTCTTCGGCCGTCCTTCCACTTGGATACACCAATCAGGGTGTTCCCTGTACAGATGGCTATCCTCCGAAATCATCTCAGGTTCGAACCATAATCCAAACTCCATCCCTCTGGCACGAATTCTTTCAGCCAAATCTGCAAGGCCGTCCGGCAGCTTACGCTTGTCCACCTGCCAATCTCCTAATGAGCTGGTATCATCGTCGCGGTGCCCAAACCATCCGTCATCTAACACAAACAGCTCGATTCCAAGACGCTGCGCTTCATCTGCCAGGCTCTCCAATTTCTGCGCATCAAAATTGAAATAGGTTGCTTCCCAGTTGTTTATCAAGATTGGCCTGACTCGATCCCTATGTTTGCCCCTGCATAAACGGGATCTGTACAATTCGTGGTACGTGCGGGACATCCCCCCCAGCCCATCCGAGGAAAAGACCATGACTGCCTCAGGCGTTTGAAAGGTTTCCCCCGGGCCTAACAGCCAGGTGAAATCGAACGGATTAATCCCGATCGATGCCCGGCTGGTATGATACTGCTCCACCTCTACCTGGGCAAGGAAGTTGCCGCTGTACACTAAATTAAACGCGTATACCTCTCCCTTACTCTCGTCGGCTCCTTTTCGTAATAAGGCCATGAAAGGATTCTGCTGCGGGCTGCTGGCACCCCGGGCACTGCTGATGGCTTGAACGCCGTGGGTAAGCGGACGCCTTTCTATATTCCGTTCATTCGTATGCGATCCATAAAGGGTCAACCACTCAAATTCATCATCCCGAAAGTCCACGCTTGCGCTTGAAACACGCAGTAGTTTGATTTTACACTGCCCATGATTGGTGATGGCAACGGAGCGGCTGATGGCGTTAAAGTCACGGAAGATGCAATAGGTTAACGCGACCGACAAGCCAAGATGTGCATCCTCCAATACAATCTCAAGGGAAATAGCCTCCTTATCGTTCTCTACATAAGTCGCAGGAAGACCGTTTAGTACTGATTTCCCATGATAAATCCTGTGAGAATGATATCGTAAGTCAGATATCGTAGATCCGTCTTCTAATTTTAATTGGAAGGCAGGCTGCCGGTAGTCCCCGTTTCCATATACCGGATATTCATGTGGAATCGTATCCAAAGAAAAGCTGCGGTCCTTAGGGTCTGGGTTAGGCGAGAAGCCTCTATCCAAAAACAACAGGGGATTGCTTTCGTTATAGGAGGCAACGCTCCTTCCCCAGTACAAATGGACAAGATACCCTCCATCCAATACCTTCATCACATAACTGGTTCCTTTATTACTAAGGTGAAAAATCTTCTTCTTCTCATCGAAATGTATATTCATGTATCTTCCTCCCCAAATACAGAGAGCTACCCTGCGGTAATTCTCCTCTCTCTGATCCATATCCGAGTTGTTAGCCCAAATCAACCTTTCACACTGCCGAGAACGAGACCTTTCGTGAAATATTTCTGCAAGAACGGATAGACGACTAGGATCGGGACCGTTCCAAGGAACAACTGCGCGGCGCGGCCGGTTCTCACGTTCATTTGCGCGAGCAGCTCCGAATAGTCGGTACCGGCTCTCAACATAATTTGGTCGAAGCTGAGCAGCAGTGTCTGCAAATAGCTTTGCAGCGGATAATTATCGGGATTGTTCATGTAGATGATGCCATCAAACCATGAGTTCCAATGCCCAACGATGGTGAACAGTCCTACGGTCGCAAGCGCCGGCTTAAGAAGCGGCAAGAGGATGCGGATCAAGATTTGCATCGGCCCGGCTCCGTCGATCGTCGCTGATTCCTCGATCTCTTCCGGCAGGCTCCGAATGAAGTTCATGAGAATGATCATGCTGTAGACGGGCAACGCGCCCGGCAGAATGAGCGACCAGATGGAGTCGATGAGTCCGGCTTTGACGACGATAAGGTAGCTCGGGATCAACCCTCCGTTAAATAGCATCGTCAATACAAAAAAACCCATATAGATGCCGCGTCCCATCAGTTTCTCCTTCGTCTTGGAAAGCGGATATGCGGTGAGCACCATCAAGATGAGGTTGACTATAGTCCCCAGCACGACTCGCTGGGTCGAAACCCAAAACGATTGTAAAAATTGGCCTCCTTCCAACGCAAACTCATAAGCCTTCGTCGTAAAATCGACTGGCCAGAATACGACATCTCCCGCCGCTACCGCTGCGCTCCCGCTAAAGGAAACAGCAAGCAGATTAACGAAAGGCAGGATGCAAAACAGCGAAGTCAAGAACAGAATCGAATAATTGGCGATAAGAAATAGCTTACGCCCTAGGCTTTTGTCTTGAACCATAATTTCCCTCCTTAATAAATCTTGTATCCTGCGGCTTTTTTCGCAAGCACGAGGGATAAGACGACCAGGATACAAGTGATGACCGATTTGAACAGGCCGATCGCCGTGCCAATCGAATATTGCGCTTGCACAATGCCGAGCCGATACACATACGTATCGATGATGTCGCCAGATTCGTAAACAGCGGGGGAATAGAGGTTGTAGATTTGGTCAAAACCCGCGTTCATGACGTTACCGAGGGACAGGACCGCCATCAGGATAATTGTCGGTGCAAGCAGAGGCAGCGTAATATAGATCGTCTGCTTCCAACGATTCGCCCCGTCGATCAGCGCTGCCTCATACAGCCCTGGGTCGATGCCAGTCAAAGCGGCCAAATAAACGACAGTGCCGAAGCCGAACCCTTTCCAGATATCGGTGACGATCATCGTCCACGGGAAGATCGAGGGGCTGCCCAGGAATGAAATTGGCTTCACACCGAGAAGACCGAGAAACGTGTTGACGATCCCATCCGAAGCTAGAATATCGATCATAATGCCGGCCATGATAACCCAGGACAGGAAGTTTGGGATATAGACAAGCGTTTGGAACGTACGTTTGAAGGCCGCCCGCATTACTTCGTTCAGTAATAAAGCGAAGATGACTGGCACGAAGATGCCGCCGAGCAATTTGAAAATCGACATGTACAGCGTATTCCAGATCGTTCGCAAGAATTTCTCCTGCTTGAAAATGTGTTCGAAGTTTTCCATTCCGACCCATGGCGAATGGAAGCCGAGCCCCGGATTATAGTCTTGAAACGCGATGACCAATCCGTAGAAGGGGAGATAGCTGAAGATAAAAACGAGAATGATACTCGGAACCAGCATGAGGTGGAAAGCCCTCTGTTGTCTTAACTTTCTTAACATGTCCCGATCCTCCGTTCCTAGAATAATATAAAGGAGGCGAGCGTAACCTCGCCTCATCGCATGGTTCTCGATCGTTAGTTATTTGTTGCCGTACATTTTGTTTACAGCTTCGGTCACTTCGTCTCCGCCGGCTTCCCGCCAGTCCTTGATGAGCTTATCGAAATAATCGATGCTCTCCTTACCCATGATGATCTTCGTAAAGCCTTCGGTCAGAATATCATCCAGCGTGGAGCCGTATTTGGCAAGTTCCTTGGGCTGTGCTCCCCAAAGCGAGTTCTTGATATACTGATTGTTGTCGATAAAGGGCTTGGCGAGGCCATATGCGCTCCTCGGCGCGCCTTGCTGCAGGTAGTCGCCAACCGCGGCCGGTGTGCCTTTCGTCTCAAACTCGACACTGTTGTTGTACTTCTGCCACTGACCGGTCGCTGTGAAATTGCTCGTGTCTTTCGTCTTCATCGCCTCGCTGACCTTCACGAACTGCTCGTAGTCCGTGTTCGGGTTCGTGACCTTAAACGGTTGAGGAGCGTGCTCCAAGCCATCGTTTACGAAAGCGGCCAAAGTCTCTTGCGATTCCTTGCTGAATCCTTCGTCCATCATATAGGCGTAGAAGTTAATCAGCTTGATCACCGCTTCCGGATTCTTAGCTTTCTTGTTTACGACAACGTAGTTCCCGTTTAAGAAGGAAACGGAATGAATCACTTCTTCGCCATTGGCGGACGGTATGTTGTAAGGATAAAATATCGCATTCTTACCCAAGTTCGTGACAACATCCACGCCCGGACTATAGCCCCACCACTGGTAGTGAGGTTGTACGCCGACTTTGCCGGCTACGACATTAGCGTTCATCGCTGCCATATCTTTAATCGAAAATTCCGGATCGATAATGCCGAGCTTATACCATTCAGCAAATGTTGCAAGCGCATCCTTCATCTCAGGCTGGGTCGAACCGTGGACGATCTTGCCGTCTTCGCCTGGAACCCATATGTCCGGATGAGCTCCCCATGCGACTGCGAGCGTGTTTAGTGTATCGAGAGTCTGATCAAGCGCAATGCCGTAACCGCCGTGTTTTTCCATGAACTTGAGCGCGATGTTCTTAATGTCGTCTATCGTCTGCGGATCCTGGAGCCCAAGCTCTTCCTTCCAATCGTTGCGGATCCAGACAAAATCGGGCTGGTCAATGACGCCGTAGTGTAATTGCGGGATACCGTATAATTTGCCATCCTTCATGCCGGATTCAAAGCTGGCACGATCGAATTCCATGTATTTTTTCACCCGATCGGATGCGTACTTGTCGAACACCTCGGTCAGATCCATGACCATGTCCGCTTCCATCAACTTCTGCAGCTGCGATGCGTTTACACGATAAATGTCGGGAAGCTCGCCGGACGAGATCGCGAGGTTCAGCTTCGTTTCGTAATCGTCGGATACCCAATCCGTCACGACGTTTATGTTGAAGCGCTCCTTATACGCTCGCGTCCAGATGTTGTCCGTTATGTCGTTGCCTTCCGGAAATTGAGTGGACGTATTCGTTTCACGAATGGTGTGAATCGTGACCGGCTCCTTGTATTTCCCGAAAGCGTAATCTATTTCCCCATTCTCTTTCGTCGCCTGTGAAGATTCGGCTCCCGATTCCGTCGCTTGCTCTTTCTTGTCCTCACCGTTGCTGCACGCAGCAAGTAACATTAGCGCAATTGCCAAGATGATGGATAATCCTTTTCGTTTCATTTGTACCCCCCATTTGTATCAATAATGTAATTTAGAGAAATAAACAACAGGCCCTTCATAAAATCCGTCTCGTCAATTTACTGACTCTTCTGGAGACCTTATTGACCCTTTTGCCAGTAGTTCTTGTGAGTCAGCCACGCAATCACCCCTTTTTTCTTTCATTCGCTGCATACTTTATTCTGTACGAGCTTGTACTATCATGACATCATCAGGCTACGCCATCTATCAATATTGTGGACGAATCATCATAAATGTGTATTTCTATGAAAAAAAAAAAAATGAACCCGGTGGAACAAACACAAAAAGAAATAAAACAAAAAAAGCTGCTGCCCCTTGATGGAGACACCAGCTTTTTTTTTTGCGGTAAAATGCCCCTTCCGCCTCGAAGTGAAGACATGTCATTACTTCAGCTTCTGACGTTCCTGATATTGCTTCGTCCACTCCTCCTCAACATCCTTAATGCCTATCTTCGCATACTTGGCCAGCAGTTCATCAAGGCGTGCCCTGGCATCCTTTGCGCTGTCAGCGATCAGCACTTTCGTAATGTCAGTAAGCAGACCAGATTGTATATTCGCCCAGACGATCCCCGCTTTGCTGTTCGGGTCGATCGATAAAACGCTCAGGTCCGTTCCGTCAAATTTGAAAAGCTCGGCAATACGGCGATCCTCTTGCCGATCCGGCGATTCACTTTGCTTTTCCCAATTATACTTTTGATACTGGTTCAGTTCGAGATAACGTACTCCCGTTTTCTGACTGTAGCCATCCCAATCCTTCTGAAATTCCTCGTAAGCGTTCTGCTTCAGGACCGGTGTACCGTCTTTCATTTCCCAAGTCTCGCCTTCGATGCCATAGAAGCTTAACATTTGGCCTTCCGGACTCATGTGGTAATTGAAGAAACGCATGATCGCTTCGGGATGTTTGGCGTTCTTCGTGATGACCGCCACGTTCCAGCCGACCGTGCTATAGCCCCCCATATATGGCTTGACACCGTCTTTCCCGGCCGGGATCGGGTAGGCTCTATAATAGATGCCGGGATCGGTCTTCTTCAGCACAGCATTCGGCGTCCAATAATCCCAAATCGCCGAGAAGCTTGCTGCCCATTTTCCGTTGCTGCGCACTTCCTGTTCCATGCCGTCGTTGTAAGAGAAATTCTCCGGGTCGATCATTTTCTCACGGTACATCTTGTTCAGCCATAGTAGCATGTCCTTGGTGGACTCGTTGAACATAAAAAACTTGACCTTCTGTTCCTTCTCGTCATAATAGCGGTAGTCCTTGTTTTTGCTTCCCCACATGTTCGACATTTCAATAAAAGAACCGTCGTTATAATCCAGGCCGAGAGGAAACACTATTTCACCGTTCGTCGTGCTCAGATTGGCATTACGCACCTTGGCTAAATAGGCTTCGAAGTCTTTGACAGTCTTGATTTCTGGCTTACCCATTTTCTCATAAATGTCTTCACGCAGCATGAGGGTTCTGCCGACGGATAACTCCCCCTTGTCGCTGAACCAGTTGGGGATCCCGTAAAGATGGCCGTCCGGGTGCTTCAACTTGTCGACGACATGCTGCGGAATATAAGTACCGATCAGTTTGTCATACCCGTACTTTGCCGCAAGCACGTCAATTGGCAACAACGCTTTCGAATTGACATAATTGTCCCACGTCGGCCCGCGGTCCATCCACATCACTTCCGGATAGTCTCCGGATATGAGCATGACATTCGCCTTCTGATCGCCATCACCATCGGGACCGCTAAAATCGAATTGAACGCCAGTTTTTTCGGTAATACGTTTCGTGACCGGATCTGCACCCCACTTCTTTCCTTTAAACCAGACATACATCCACATGGCTTTGACGGTTACATTCGACATGTTATTCGAAGAGTTTTCGGGCGGTATCTGCGCAGCAATCCCCTTCGGTTTCGACTCGGCGCTCCCGCCGGAACAAGAGGCGACCAAAGCCGCGGTCAATGTTGTGGCGATCGCCATGCTCACTCCCCTCTGCCAACGCATCTCAACCACACCTTTCCACTATTTGAAAGCCGTTATTATTCATCCCGCATCAAAGTCAACTTGCGGTAATCGAGAGGCGAGTAGCCGCAGCACTTTTTGAATTGCTGGGCAAAATAAGAAAAATGAGAGAACCCGACTGCTTCCGCGACCGCGCTGATCTTCAAGTTTGTTTGGGAAAGCAGACATTTCGCTTCCTCCATCCGGACGTTCAAAATATACTCCGACAAGGAATACCCCGTTTCTCTGCGAAAAATACGGGAGACGTAACCTGCGTTCACATGAACGATCCCTGCGATCGTATCACGGGTAATCTCTTCATGGAAATGCTCTTGGATCCATTGCTTGATCTTCATGACCGCAACGGAATCATCCTTGCAATACGCTTTAAAATAGGACACGCACGTCTGTATTACCTTATCGCACCACCCCACAAAGTGATGAACGGAGCGCCTGGCGGCCGGGGCGGAAAGCAAATCTTCGTCCGGATAGATAGCGGAGATGGAAATTGTTTTTTTATGCGCGGCCGTATAAACCATATGGAGGATAGTATAGTACAACGATTCCAGCATTTCCGGATGTAAATCTTGCTCCCGACCCCAATAGTTGATCGTTTTTCTGATTTCCTCCATTAGAAGCTCCTCTTCTCCCGCTTCCAGCAAAGCAGACCACTGTGATGCAGGAAACTGACGGAACGCCCCCTTCAGAAGCTGAGGCGATCCTTCACGCAAGGAAACGACTTGATTCGATGCCGACACACTATCCCGTTCCAGCTTGACTAGCCGCCTATAGACTTCTGCCAAATCGGGAACCAGTGTCCATTCGCCGATATAACAGGACAAGCTGCATTTGAAATACCGTATGCATGATTGGATGTATTCCCGGCACCTTCCCTTGATCTGCTCGTCGAGGTGATACGGATCATCATGTTGATAGGCATCGAGATGAATCAATACGACATTGTGGCCATCCAGGCTCTGTACGGCCGTACCGCTCCCATCGTGCAGAATGATCTCCTGCGCAGCCTTGCGCAATGCATACTCCATAATCTCCTCATCCCTCAGGCTGAATTCTTCTTTCCAGCGTTCCACGCTGATGAGAATGGGAAGAATCGTTCCGCCTGCTTGGACGGGAATTTCGTAGAGCTTTAACATCGCATTCAGCTTCTCCGGTTCTAATCTGCACCTCTCTGACAGCAAATCCTGCCATATACGCTCCGACATAGAGGGAAGCTGATCTTCCCATAAGCGTACGTATTTATTGTAGGTTTCCCGAAACGCTTCATTTTCTTTGCGCTGCTCCAGCTTCCGTATCATTTCCTTCACGACAGACAGCAATTTATCAAGCTCAATCGGCTTCAAGATATAGTCGTGAATCCCGAGATGAACGGCTTTCTGCGCATACGAAAAATCGGCATACCCGGTCAGAAATACCGACTCCAAGCCGGGATGGTTGTTCACGGCCCACTCCATCAACTCAATGCCGCTTCGCCCCGGCATTTCGATATCCGTAATCATGCAATCAACCGGTTCGCGGTTCAGGATTTCGATCGCCTGCTTGGTGCTGTATGCTTTGTAGACAACAGAAACACCGACACCGGACCAGTCGATTCCTTCCGCAATGGCTTGTACCGCTAATTTCTCGTCGTCAACCACCAGCATCCGATACAATCAAGACATCCCCTTTTCCTGATGATTGTTGCAAACGTTCGGGATCTCCAGGGTCACAGCCGCTCCCTGAGGCTGCCTATTGGCAAAACGGATAGCCACTTCTTCCCCGAAATGCATCCGCAAGCGATGATAGACGTTCCAAATGCCCACACTTTCTCCTTGCCTGTCAAAGTATTCTCCGGTTTGCAGCCGTCTTAGCTTCTGTTCCTCAAAACCCTCTCCGTCGTCGAATACTGCAATGAATATTTTCCCCTCCGCCGTATCTGCGTCCATTCTCACTTCAATGGAGATATGAAGAACCGCTTCTTCGCCCTGGAAACCGTGAATCAACGTATTCTCTACGAATGGCTGAATGGTTAGCGGCGGGATCTCGACATCTTCAAGCTGTTTCGGAAGCAGTACCTGATAGAATAGTTGATCCGGAAACCGCAGCCTCTGAATTTCCAGATAATTGGCGATATGGGTGCACTCCTCCTTCAGTGTAACGATCTGACGGTCGGTTCGGATCGTAAAACGGAAGTAATCGGCCAGATGAATCGCCAATTTTTGTACGGTGGCATGATCCTTCAGCACCGCCAAACTATAGATGATATTCAGGGTATTCAAATAAAAGTGGGGTTTGATTTGACTTTGCAAATGCTTGAACTCGGCTTTTTGCACCCTCAATTTCTCTTCGTACATACCGATTGTTAAGCCTTCGATTTCGGAAGCCATATGATTGAATGTCTTGATCAAATAGGCGATTTCCCATTGTGCGGGAACCGGGAGACGAATCCTCAAATTTCCCTGGCCGATCATTCGCATCCCTTTCAGCAAGGAGCTGATCGGTTTAATTAACACACGCTGCAAAATCATAACAAAAATGAAAATGAGAAGAAGGACAATGAACGGAATCGAATAAATCGCCCGTTGAAAAAAAGGCAAGTTCAAGAGCAAATCTTGTTCCGGGATCAACAGCAGCATCCATATGGAAGACTGGGTGTACGGATGCACCATGTATATATAGCTTGCTGCACTTTTGTCATTGATCGTTCCATATTGTCCGTTTTTTTCGTTCCCCGGGTTCAACAATGGATCGGGAAAATCATTTGCGCTTATCGAAGTGAGTACTCGTCCCTCATCGGATACCAGCAAAAATTTGCCTGACTCGCCGAAATTCAAATTTTTCACCGGCTCCATGAACCTGGATTCCGGAATCCAGGCTCCTACATACATTCCGCTCGATCGGACGATACGAATCAGGCCCGATTCCGTGCCGGTGCTAACCCAGCGCCATCGGTCGCCCGATTCAGACGTGTTCACTAAGCTGCGGATCAACGCATTTCGTTCGCGCCCCCGATTCGTATCGTACGATTCGTAATACGAAATCAGATCATCATTGTCAGCGTTATATGCAAAGAACGAATCGACCAGATTGTATAGTCCGTGATCCGCATCGAATTTATGCATCAGCATGATTCGAGAGAAGATATAGTCCTCGGATTGTTCGGGGAATATAGCTAGAGTTTTGACATAAGTATCAGTGGTTGCGAGCTTGTACAAGTAGGAGTTGATATCGCTTAAGGATTTATCCATTGCTCGGGTGTGCAGGGACAACAGGTTCAGGTTCGATTGGGCGACTTGCTTGCGGACCACTTCCATTGCGTAATAATTGCTGTAGTACAAAAAGGCCGCCAGAGGCACGATGACGGACAGAAACCCAAAAATGAGTTTGGTTCGCAGCGAGCTGTTGATAGCCATTGATCTCCCCCCGAAAAAACTCTTCTTGTTTATTCCTCCACAACAATTTGAACACAAATCGGTCCATGAAAGTCATGGCAATCGACGGTATATAGCTGCGAATCATCAGCCCCTTCGTTCAGAAAAAGTGTGGTCCTGGATTCGATTAGTACTTTGTAAGTCACTCTTTCGTATACCTGCCACTGCTCCCGCGTACCACCAGTGTCGTAGGTATGATTACTGTTAACGGTACTTCTCGCCCTCTTATCCGTTCAAGAAGAAGATTCACAGCTGTTTTCCCCATTTGCTCAGCATAAAGCTTTACTGTTGTCAACGGCGGATGTATATAAGCAGATAAGTCGATATCGTCAAAACCAATGATCGTAACATCTTGTGGAATCCGGATTCCCGCTTCATGCAATGCACGCATCGCACCGATCGCGATCGGGTCATTCGCGGCAAAGAAAGCTGTCGGCATATCCCCATTTGCAATGGCCGTTAACATGAGCTCATATCCGCTTGCCGAATTCCATTCCCCAATATAGATATCGGATTCCTTACAGTAGCCCTGCTCCTTCGCGATTCGTTCGAACGTTCTGTACCGAACTTCAAACTCTTCATCACCCTTGTTAAAACCTGGTTTCAGAGAATATTCCCGTCCACCTATAAAGCCAATACGGGTATGTCCCAACTGCAACAAGTAGTTCAGGGCTTGCTCTGTACCGTTCCCCAAGTCAGAAATAACACAATCATATTTTTGATGATCCGGAGGGAGGCTGTTTACAAACACCACACGATTATCGCGGGGATATATTTTCTCCATATCACTCATAGAAACCTTAGCTACCACAATCATGCCATCCAAGTGATTCATCGTTTCATCTTGCCTAAACTGATTCATCCTTATGGTTTTCGCGAGTTCAAAACCCGCTTCCCTCGATTGCTTCTCAATCCCTTGCCTTATGGTGTGGAAGTAGGGATCATCATATTCATCCTCCATCGAACACCACATTAACAGACCAATTTTCGGAATGTTATCCTTCTTTGGCCGCTTTGGAGCTTTCCTCACTTTGTTTTGATATCCCAATTGGTTTGCAATGAAGATGATTCTTTCTTTTGTTTCCTTTGTAACCGAAAGCGTCGGATCTTCATTGAGAACCCTGGAAACCGTTGCAATCGATACCTCAGCCACTTTTGCGATATCCGTTATAGTCGCCAATACCATCAACCCTTTAGTAAAATAAATGTTTTTTAGTTAAACCAATCCTATCATATGACCTTTTTTTATGTCAATCACAATGTAATTCCGGCTTAAATAAATGCCATTTTGGTTAAAATGCAGTTTTAACTAATTTATTTAACCTTTTTTAACTGATATTTCGCAGGCAATCGACAGTTATGTTAAAAGATGGATCTCCGTTTCCCATGAAAGCAAAGAAGAGTATTCAACCCTCGAGGGATAAATACCCAAATACATGTTATTTCTTCCGCTTTGTACCCTTTTTCTTCAAATAGGTAATTCGTTACTCTGTCATCATAAACCATTTTATTTATTTGAACCTAGGGGTAGAGACACATGCCCATCAAGTTAAAATTTTCGAATACCCCAAAACGAAAAAAAGCTATTCTTTTTGTTAATAAAGGATAGCTTTTTCGTTTTGGGGGTGTATTAATTACTTAGCTTGATGGGCATGGGGTACCGCCAGCAAAACGCAGATTTACGACGCTTAGGAGTTTTGAACACAAAAACAGCCGGTTTTCACCAGCTAAGGTGTAACAGACCTTATTGTTATCTCTGGTTCAACGGCCGCAAACGAAAAGATTTTTAATCGAGCAAGATATTATTCTGCAGCTCTTTTGTCGTTTTCATATCCAGGTATCATTACTAATCCTAAATGCAAATGTGAAAACTCGTCAGAGGTATTTCGTTGTGATTTTCTCTGTATGTTCGGACATTTTGGGCAACCTTTCGGTGGCTGTTCCCTTCGCGCGCAGGCTTGGAACCTACGGCTTTGCTCTTTACGCCTCAATTGGCCAATCTTTATATCTTTCCTTCGCCTGATCTCTAATCGCATTCGCAAGGAATCGCACTTGCTCACCCTTGATTTGCTCCTGAATGACCACCATTTTTACAGCATTGCTGTCGCACCTCTGCCCGATGCGGGTTCGTCAAATATTTCTATTTCAAGAGGGCAAGTATTTGGGTTTTAGGCCCTTCAGATGATCTCGGTGTCAGTGACATTCCTGCTTGTGCGAACGCATAGAATTAGGGATAAAGAATTTCGTGAAAGGGGGAGTATGTTTTGAACAAAACAAGCAAAAACTGCTCACCTGTCATGGGAAGCCGAAATGGAGTTCCTGTCTGTCCATTGCCTTCATCCGCCATTATTTATCCTTGGACGCCGCTCGAGCAGATGGAGAGAACGGACTACGATGTGATCATTGTCGGAACGGGGGCGGGAGGAGGTGCTGTCCTGTGGCGGTTGGCCCAGCAATGGGGCAACAATGGAAAACGGATCGGGATCGTTGAAGCCGGCGATTACATTCTACCGGCACACAAGGACGATCTTCAGGACTGGCCGCCGCTCACCGCCAATACAAATCCGCCAAATCCGGTATACTGGGAGCCTATCCCGATCTATCCTTCGGACCACCAAGCGACGTCGTCCTCTCTTGTCTACCCGTTCGTGCAGTTTATCGGTTTAGGCGGCCGATCGATCCTTTGGGGAATGGTTACCCCCCGAATGACCCCAGCCGACATGTCCGGTTGGCCCATCTCCCTGCGAGAGATGGATATGTATTATAACATTGCCGAAGAAGTCATGAACGTCAATCAATCCTTTTACCGAACTGCCCAGACCCTTCTAGATCGGCTTCGCCGTGGCGGTTTTCGCGAAGCGGTAACGACACCGGTCGCAGTCAACATTCAACCGACCGCTAATGGAGAATTTCATTCCACTCCCCGCTTTACGACGATGGCACTGTTCGCAAACGCCGCAAGCCGGCGGCCTTTTGACGTCGCGGTCAGATCACGAGTCGTTCAAGTATATAACGAAAACGGAAAAGTAACCGGTTTAAGAGTAATGAACAGGGATAAAAAATCGTATTTTCTAAAAGCAAAAACCGTTGTCTTGGCAGCGAGCACATTTGAAACGCCGCGGATTTTGCTTTATTCCGGAATCCGGGGCGATGCAATCGGCCGTTTCTTAACTAATCATTCCCGATTAAACACCATCGCTCACGTTGATCCTGCTGATTATCCGCAACTTCCCGGACAATATTTCATGTATATTCCTCCTGCTCCGGACCGTCCATATCAAATGCAGATGCGCGGCTTCCCTCCGCTTGGCCAAGTGTTTGACATCCTCGGTTCAGGCGAGGTTGAATCGCGGTTCGAAAACAGAGTAGCCTTGGCAACGGACACGTTTGACGAATACGGAGTGCCGAAAGCGGAGGCCTGCTTTTCATTCAGCGACAGGGATGTCGAGGTTGTCCGGCAAATGGAAGCAGGAATGAGGCGGGCGGCAAATACTATGCAGGTTGAGCTCGAGCCGTTCTGCGAGCTCTCGCTCGGATTAGTGATGCACGATATGGGCACATGCCGCATCGGCGTCGATCCTTATTTTTCGGCAGCCGATCCGTACGGACAGATTCATGGCGTAGCCGGTCTGTACGCCGCAGGCAGCAGCGTCATTCCAACGAGCGGCAGTGCAAATCCGTTCCTGACGATTACCGCCCTCGCGATTCGAACGGCCGATTACATAATGGAACAATTGAGATAAATTTCGTCCAAAGAGCGAATGCATAGAAATGAAGTTCCATTTGAACGGTACAGTAACCCGACACTTACTATCGCTGTGGTCATACATACGAAGGATTTTATCGTTGCACAAATGAAAAGACGGGACCCATCGAGCAACCGTGAAGGATGTGTACCCATGCGGAAATTAACGATCCCTGTATACCAGGTCGCCGTTCCGTCCGGAAATCCGTATAAAAGATCCCTCTCACGCCGATCGAACAAATGACGATGATCGAATACGATGTCCTCATTATCGGAATAGGGGCCGGGGGAGTGCAGCATTCGCAACGGAGAAAGAGTGGGAAACGAATTGATGTTGTCGAAGCCGGTTACCCGTTTACCCAACTACATTTGGTACCTGAGATCATCTTAATTTATTGCGTCGATTCACTCCTCTTCTCTACATTACCTCTTCTCTCCTATGAGAAGCCAATTTAGATCCACACCGAATTTTTCATATAGTTGTATGATCGTTTCAACCGAAGGGTTAAATTTATTTTTCTCCAATTCACTTAAAGTTCCTTGTGATATCCCCAGTGATTGAGCAAAGGAAACTTGATTAAGTCCGTGTGACTTTCTAATATGCTTTATCCTTGCACCAATTGTATCTAATTTTCATCCGCCCTTTAAAAGTAAAAATGGTCCCGATTGATTTTGAAATCATCGGGACCATTCTCGGTAATATTTATCAATCCATGCCAAGCTTGAGGAACCAACATTAATGTTCAGGTACCAACATTATTGTCTATGAACCAATATTAATGTCTAGGCACCAACTTTAATGTCACCGCACATTTTCACTGTCAAACTACCCCAACTACTCCACTGTAACACTCTTTGCCAAATTCCTCGGTTTATCCACGTCATGCTCAAGAGCTAGAGATGCATAGTAAGAAATCAGCTGCAGTGGGATAACAGACAACGCCGGTGACAAGATCGGCAGCGTCTTCGGAATCGCGAATAGCTCGTCGACAGATTTTGCTACTTCCTCTTCTGAGCCTTCGTTAGCGATACCTAGGACGTGAGCGCCGCGCGCTTTTACTTCCTTGATGTTGCTAAGCGATTTCTCGTACAGCTCTTCCTGCGTTACGAGAGCGATAACCGGAATGCCGTCCTCGATCAGCGCTAATGTTCCGTGCTTCAGCTCTCCGGCAGCATAAGCCTCGGAGTGAATATACGAAATTTCCTTCAGCTTCAGCGAGCCTTCTTGTGCTACGGCATAGTCTACGCCGCGGCCGATGAAGAATAAATGTTTATGGTGCGAGATAGATACGGCTACTTTCTTCAACTGATCAGCTTGCGCAAGGATGAGCTCAACCTGTGCAGGTAGCTGATGCATAGCTGCAATCATTTCTTCAATGTAAACAGCATCCTTTGTTCCAAGCGTAGCAGCCAGGTGCAAACCAAATAGATAAAATGCGATTAGCTGCGATGTGTATGCTTTTGTCGAAGCAACCGCGATTTCAAGACCAGCCCATGTAATAAGTACGTGGTCTGCTTCACGAGCGACTGAGCTGCCGACAACGTTCGTGATCGCGAGTACGCGAGCGCCATTACGTTGTGCTTCGCGAAGGGCCGCAAGCGTATCTGCTGTTTCGCCCGATTGGCTTACAACGATAACTAGCGTATCCGATGTAACGATTGGTCCGCGGTAACGGTATTCGGATGCGACATCCGTCTCTACCGGGATGCGGGCAAGCGTTTCAATTACCGATTTACCTACAAGACCTGCATGATAAGCCGTTCCGCATGCTACGATCTGTACTTTGCGAATCGATTTAATATATTCATCTGTCATACCCAGCTCTTTTAATTGCACGGACTTGCCGTCTTCCGTAATACGGCTCATCATCGTGTCGCGGTATGCTTTAGGCTGTTCGTGAATTTCTTTCTGCATGAAGTGATCAAATCCGGCTTTCTCCGCCGTTACGAGATCCCAATCGACATGAAATATTTCCTTGGAAATACTTTCGCCTTCAGTCGTCATCACTTCGACAGAATCACGTGTCAAGATTGCCATTTCGCCGTCGTTCAAAATGTATACGTTGCGCGTATGCTCCAAAATAGCCGGGATATCCGAGCCAATGAAGTTTTCGCCTTCGCCTACACCGATTACGAGCGGGCTTGCATAGCGTACCGCAACAAGACGATCGGGTTCAAACTCCGTCAAGACGCCAAGTGCGAACGCTCCGCGCATACGCTTAACAGCGCGTTGAACGGCTTCCACAATGTCACCGTTATATTCATCAGCAACAAGGTGTGAAATAACTTCCGTGTCTGTTTCCGATACGAAAACATGCCCTTTTGTCACTAATTCTTCCTTCAGTTTCAAGTAATTCTCAACGATACCGTTATGAACGACAGAAAACTTCGCAGTGTTGTCGGTATGCGGATGCGAGTTCACATCGGATGGTTTACCGTGTGTTGCCCAGCGGGTATGACCAATTCCGACAAAGCCTTCTAACGGCTCTTCACGCAGCAAACCCTCAAGGTTCGCCAAACGACCTTTGGATTTCGTAATTTCGAGCCCGTTTTTCGTGAAGACAGCGATTCCGGCAGAATCATAACCCCGGTACTCCAGCTTCTTCAATCCATCGAGCAAAATGTCCTGCGAGTCGCGTTTACCAATATATCCTACAATTCCACACATAATTTAATAGGCCTCCGATAAGGTTATTTTCCCGTCCAATCGGATGCCTGCCAATGCGCGGCACAGGCAATATGAAGTTGTCACAGAATAATCCCAATCATTGCGGAAAATGTAACCCCTCTGCCCGTGCCCACCCCACTGGTGGCATCTTGGACATACGGGAGTAATAGATATGATGAATATGCAGCCTGCCGTACGATTGTATGACCGGTCGCCCGGCCGTTTTACGTAACGGCTTTCGGTTGGCTAGCAAATACCGGAAGGTCCCCGCCGAATGTTTCGAACACCTTCACCTCGTCAGCTTCCCGTATGAACTCCCGCTTCAAGCTCAGCTTCCAGCTCTACAACAAGATCGTTCATCACGCAAGCTCTGGCGCTTAACATGCTTAAATAACCTCTATCCTCGCTTTCCTTCCTGAGTCATACTACCTATCATATTCATTTTCTAGCTGCTGTGCAACTATTCCATGAAAAATCATTTACTATTTTCCAAAAAAGTATAATGAAGGCCCGCCGACTGCAAAATCCGACAAGCCTTCGACAATATCTGTATAAGATTAACCTAGTTCACTTTTAACGACGTCAGCGATTTGCGCAACGTATGCCTCAACCTGGTCCTTCTCCGGTCCTTCCGCCATGACACGAATCAAAGATTCCGTACCGGATGGACGAACAAGCACACGGCCGTTATCGCCAAGCTCGAGCTCCACAAGTTTGACCGCTTTCTCGATTGCTGTATTGCCTTGGTATAGACTCTTATCTGCTACTCGAACGTTCACAAGCTTTTGCGGATATTTGCGCATCAGACCTTTGAGCTCGCTTAGCTTCTTACCGGAGGCTGCAAGCGTATCAACGAGCTGCAGCGCAGTAAGGATACCGTCGCCTGTCGTTATATGGTCAAGGAAAATAACATGGCCTGATTGTTCGCCGCCAAGGTTGAAGCCGCCGCGGCGCATCTCTTCCATGACGTAACGGTCGCCTACTGCCGTTTGTGCGGTTTTCAGACCAATACGCTCAGCGCCCTTGAAGAAGCCGATATTAGCCATCACCGTCGTTACGATTGTATCTTCCTTCAGCTTGCCGGCCCGCTTCATCGCATCGCCAATAATACACAAAATAAAATCGCCGTCTACCTCATCGCCATTCTCATCAATCGCGATTAGACGGTCAGCATCCCCGTCAAAAGAAAGCCCGACATCTGCGCCATGCTTAAGCACCTGCTCGCGCAAATATTCCGGATGCGTCGATCCGACACCGGCATTAATATTAAGCCCGTCAGGCTCGGCGCCTACCGTTATAATGTCCGCTCCAAGCTCGCGGAATACGGAAGGAGCCAGCTCGTAAGCTGCGCCGTTCGCGCAGTCGAGTACGATCTTCAAACCGCTGAACTCGCCTTTGATCGTCGTTTTCAAATAGTCCAAATAACGCTGCTTTGCGCCTTTATCGCTTGATACCGCTCCGATATCCCCACCTTCAGGCCGTGGTAATTCATCTGTCGAAGCATCAATTAGTTTTTCGATTTCGAGCTCGGTATCATCCGACAATTTAAAGCCGTCGCCAGCGAAAAATTTAATGCCATTGTCCTCTACAGGATTATGCGAAGCGGATATCATAACACCCGCATCTGCGTTCAGCTCGCGTGTAATGTATGCGACTGCCGGCGTAGAAACGACGCCCAGACGCACAACGCTTGCACCAATCGACAATAAACCCGCAATTAGCGCAGATTCCAACATTGGACCGGATATACGCGTATCCAGACCGATAACCACCTTAGGCTTTTTGGCCTGACGTGTTAAAACATAGCCGCCGCAGCGGCCGATTTTATAAGCTAGCTCCGGTGTAAGTTCACGATTGGCTACGCCCCGCACACCGTCTGTACCGAAATATTTCCCCATAATTAAAATGCTCCTTTGTTATATGCTGCGTTCATTATTATCCGCTTATACCGCTTTGCTTATCAAGGATTTGTATTAGAGCCGCCTGCCTCGCTACCTCCTCCACTGCCGCTCTCCTCACCGGTATCCGGTGTTGGCGTCAATGCCGGAGGCTCCTCTGTCGGCGTACCCCCAACTTCCTCCGAGTCTTCTTGCCCTTGCTCTGAGACTGCATTGTCAATAATCTCGATGGATACGGTCAGCGTCTGCCCTTTACCCGTAACCGTCTGCACATAAGCCGGCACATCGACCTGAAGCGTGACCTCATGTATGCCCGGCTCTAGTCCCTCGACATTCGCAATAACGCTAATTGCATCTGCCTTAAGTGCGGATATGACAGATTCCGCTCCGCTAACGGTCAAATCAATTTTCCCGTCCGCTGGAGACCGGATAACGGCAGACGACCCGCTGGCGAGCCCCTCAACCGTTACAGGCAGCCCCTTAAAGGTTCGCTTCATATTGGGAGCTACAACAACCTCCACCGAAACCTCAGCAGGATCGACCGATTTAATGCCATCGATAGGCTCCGTCTTCAACTGTAAGGTGCCGGATTCCTTCACCTTCGAGAGATCGAGCACCACACCATCATAAACCTGAAGCTCTTCTAACGACTTCTGCTCGCCGTAAACGGTCACCTGATCAAGCGCCGGCTTAACCGATACTAAGCTTAGCCCGTCAGGCAAAGTACCGGTATAGCGCACCTGCAAAGGCAGTGTTTTGAACGGCGGTGTGACCTTCACCTCGGCATGAACCGTTTCCGGAGAAATAATCGCATTCGTCATCTCTTTGCCATCCGTATCATATACGACTACTTTAGACTTTTTATTAACGACCGTTTTATCAGCGCCCTCGACACTAATCTCCGTCGTTACAAGGCCAACCCTACCCATATCATCCTTTGGCAGTGTAACCTGGACACCTGTCGTTGGCGCTACAATCGATGACGTTCCCACTACATAGCCGTCAGCCGGCTTTCCTTCCGTTACGACCTGAAGCTCGAATGGCTTCGTCAAAATCTCTTTTATCTGCACCATTACGGTTCGCGGCGACATCTCCACAAGCTGAATCCCTTTAGGTAATTTTACGGTCAAGGGCAACTCATGTATGCCTGCTTTCGCACCCTTCAAGTCCACCTTTACGACATAATCATCTAACGAAGAAGCCTTGAGCAGATTGGAGAAACTCCCCTGCACATCAAGCCGCACTACGGTAGGATCCATGGCCGTAAGAACATACTTATCGGTATCTAGGCCCTCGGTTGTAATAACAGATGCCTCTATCGTCTTAGTATCCATATTAGAAGTAACCGTCTGAGGTGACGTATCCGGATCAATATGTACGACAGCCCAGAGCAGCAACCCGACAATGACGGAAATGATTTTGAGCGAGGTCGGGTGACTTAGCCATTTATCCATCACTGCCTCCTTTCCGCTTCCAAAGAGACGATACCGTAACGCGTTCCTTCGTAAGTCCGTTCGTCTTCGGCGTCAGCTCTTCGAATAGCTTGGAAATCAACGACTCCTCATTAATATCCCGAACGATCATACCACCCAGAGACAAGGATACTTGCCCCGTTTCTTCCGACACGGTTACAGACACCGCATCCGTTACCTCACTTACGCCAATAGCTGCCCGGTGGCGCGTACCAAGCTCCTTGCTTATAAAAGGATTTTCCGACAGGGGCAAGTAACAGCCCGCCGCCATAATCTGATTGGAGCGAATGATGACCGCACCGTCATGCAGCGGCGTATTCGGAGTGAAAATGTTAATGAGCAGTTCCGATGTAATCTTCGATTCCATTCGAATGCCCGATTCAATCAATTCACTCAGACCCGTGCTTCGCTCAAAAACGATTAACGCTCCGATCTTCCGTTCCGCCATGAAACGGACAGCTTTAATGACGCCGTCAATTTGCTCATTAACGACATCCCGGTCAAGCGAATACGAACGTGCAAACAGTTTTCCGCGCCCAAGCTGCTCCAGCACACGTCTAAGCTCCGGCTGGAATATAATAAGCACGCTCACGATTCCGAATGTGAACATCTGATTCATAAGCCATTTTAATGTATACAAATTGAACCAGGTGCTTAGCGCCCATACCGCAACGAGTATAAAAATACCTTTCAACAGCTGAACGGCGCGGGTCCCGCGCACGAGCAATATCATTTTATAAATAATAAAGCTGACTATGCCAACATCAATAATATCCTTTATCCAGTCATGCCATGTTAAATCTGAGAAATAATTCATATGCCAACCCCCAACAGCCGATCACTTTATTTTTATCTATGAACGGATTTCAACTTTATTATTTTCTATATATGGGATTGGAAATCCTTTTTTTAAAAAAATAAAATGCCCCCCTACAAAAAGGGAGGCAGCTCGCTTTAACGGGCATTACCGCCAAAAGTTTGCGTCACTTTGTACCAGAACCAATCGAGTGCTTGATCGATCGTTCTGCTCTGCCCCGCGATATGACCGGTGGACGCGAGGTTTAATGAGCCGTCGATTACGGTTACGTTACCATCCACCTCGCCCTTTACATCAGCTGTTCCATTCTCAACCGTCAAGTTTCCGGTTAAATGGGCACCTTCCGGCACAATTACGGTATTTCCTTCTATAATGACCTGCTGAAGATCCTCGCCTGCTACGATTAGCTTAGTGTCCTCTTCCCACATGGTGAAGAAGCTGCCTAGCATAACGAGTACAAACACAGCAGCAGCAGTGACTCCCGGGTACCGGTAAATAAAGCGTACGATCCCGTTCCGCTGCTTACTCCGTTTCTTCGGCAGCTGCTGCATGATCCGCTGCGTCAATAGCTCCGATGCCTTCTTGTCAAAATCCGCGGCAGGCTTAATCGCTTCTAAAGTATGGAACGCCGCGGCGTCCGTCTTCTGGAGCTGTTCAAACCGACTGCGGCAAGCCGGACAGGAAAGCAAATGAGATTTTAACGTAACGATATCTTCTGCGGGCAGCTCGCCGTCCAAATAGTCATGCATCCATACGATGGCGACGTTGCAATTCATAGCAGCCAGTCCTTTCTTTCAGTTGCTCGCGCATAAGTTCTATTCTCGCTATTAGGATACGTTGATAGTGAGGGGATGTTTCAATTTTTTTCGAAATCGGGCAAGTAATCATTTCCATCTACAATTTGTGCTCGAGCTTCTTCCGGAGAAACTCCCTGCCGCGGTGAACGCGCGTCTTGATCGTCGTCACGGGCATGTCCAGTACATCCCCAATTTCCTGCAAGGAAAGATCCTGCATATAGCGAAGAGTCATTACGGTCTTATATTTCGGCGGCAATGCTGCAATGGCCGCATGAATAATCCGCTGCGTATCCGTCAGCAGCAACTCCGATTCCGGCGTCCGGTTATCACTAGGAATCATCGAATAGCCATCCAAGCCCTCATGACCGGATGACTCCGCGTCAAGCGAATAGGTCGGCTTGCGCTTACGCAGCCGGTCGATGCACAAGTTCGTAGCAATCCTGTAGATCCATGTCGAAAATTTTAACGTATCATCATATCTATCCAGGTTTTTGTACACGCGAAGAAAGGTGTCTTGAACGACATCCTCCGCCTCCTGGCGGCTATTCAGCATTCGATATGCCATATGAAAGAGCTTATCCTGATAGAGGTCTACAAGCTCAGCAAATGCCTGCTGATCGCCTTTGAGAGCTAATTGCGCCAGGCGTGCTTCCAATACATTCACCTTAACTCCTCCAAACCTTCCGTTCGTTCGGCCGATTGCCTTGCCGTATGCTCTGCAATCATAATGCCCGCAAGTATAAGTAATATTCCAATCGTCATACCTGCGCTAAGCTGCTCGCCAATAATGAGCCAAGCGCTAATCGCAGCTACCGGCAGCTCCATCGCGCCCAGCAAGGATGCCAGCCCGCTTCCGATCTTCGGAATACCTGCGTTAAAGCTAATCGCTGGAATTACGCTGCCCAGTAGAGCAAGCGCCGCCCCCCATCCGATAAGCGTCCACTCGCTTTCGCCTGCCCATGCCTTCGAGCCGTACATAAGAGCGATTACGATAAAGCCGAACGTCATCATCATCGCGGATTTTAGGACGGGATCATAATCCGTCTGCAATCTGCCTGTCAGAAACAAAAACAAACTGTATGTAACCGCCGATGCGAGGCCGTATAAGACCCCTGCGATATTAAGCTCAACATCACTCTTCTGCTCAAACAGTCCAACCGCGAGCAGCGTACCTGCCATTACGACAGCAATCGCGAAAATCTGCTGGCGCCTGGGCTATCGTCTATCCTGCAAGCACTCAAGCAAAATCGTAATCCACATGAACTGAAAAAGCAAGACAATTGAGAAAGAAGCTTCCAATTTTTGCAGTGCCAAATTATAAAATACGGTTGTCATGCATAAGCCGAATATGCCTATGAAGGCAAGCATGATCCATTTTCCGCGTTGAAACGGATTTTGCCATAACTTCGGACGCAGCAGCACGAATAGCCACAGCAGTATGACGCTGATCCCTACCTGATGCACTGTAATTTGCTCAAAGCTAAATCCCGCATTATAAGCAAGCTTAATGATCGGAGACAAGATGCCGTAGCTGGCTGCACCGAACAAGACGATAAACACCGACATGAAATAAGCCGATGATTGTTTCATTGCTGCCGACCTCCCGAAAATGTGAACCATTCTGACAATTATATACGTTCAGTGCTGGGTCAGCAATCGACTATAGGCTAGTTGACGCATCGACTTTCGACCAGGTTCCGTAATTATAAAGTTAAAAAGGTCTGGGAGACATGTTCCTCCCAGACCTTCCGCTTGTATGAATTCCGTCTATGATTACAGAGTATTTGTTTTCAGTTTATCCAACACCTTCGAAATGGTCGTTGTCGGAATCGCGAAGCCGATTCCTTGCGCCTCGGCATTAACCGCCGTGTTGATGCCGATAACCTCGCCCTTCTCGTTAAGGAGCGGTCCGCCGGAATTTCCGGGATTGATCGATGCGTCCGTTTGCAGCAAATGCTCATAGTCGTGTTCACCTTGCTCATCGGCTATTGTGATTGGACGTTCTTTTGCACTAAGGACACCCATTGTCAGCGTTTGGTCGAAGCCGTACGGGTTACCGATGGCCATTACCCAGTCGCCGATTTGTGTTTCATCAGAGCTTCCAAGCTTAAGGGAAGGGAACGCTTTGCCGTCAGGACTCTCAACCTTCAGCACAGCCAAATCCAGCTCGTAGCTCGAGCCAAGAACCGTTGCCGTAAGCGGCTCATCGTAGCCCTGAACGGTCACCTTAACCTCCTTCGCATCTGCTATGACATGTTCGTTGGTTAATATATACCCATCCTGTTCAAAGAAAAAACCGGTCCCTGAGCCCGTCAGCTCCAGCTCTGTGCTGCTTTGCTCCTGCTGCTGTTGCTGCTCCTGACCGCCTCTGCCCGATTGACCGCCGCCAAAAAACTGACGGAAGCCGGGATCATTGAACATGGAGGAGGAACGGGCAGGCTCCGCGTAATTTTCTATTTTTACAACCGCTGGACTCGCCGATGCGTAGACAGAGGCAATATCATCGCTTGTGCTGAGTGATGCTGTTGATAAGCCTGCATCCTGCTGGGCCGCACTGCTTGCTACGCTTGAGCCGGTGTTTTGCAGAGTCTGACTGCCCCCGCTGAACAGATTATTTTTATCCGCCAAGTACGAGAAGCCGCCGATCACAATCGCACCAATCAGGAACGATGCCAGCAGCGTTTTGGCAGGGCTTCCTCCCGGACGTTTCGAACGTTTTTCTCCGCCAGCCTCCGGCTTACTTCTATCCTTCTGCAGCCCGAGCTCCTTCTCGTAAGAGGCTCTAAGCTCATTGGTCGATTTGCTGGAATCATAAATATAAGTAGAGACAGGAGCATTATTCGATGTATTAGTTGCTGTATAAGTATCGTTGTTCGCATCCGCGCTGCGTTTGTTATCCTCGTTCATTACTATCATCCCTTCAAGTGTAGGTGTCTGTTTCCTATGTATCTATCATGCAGGATGTACCTTAAACGAAACTTAAGCGGATTATAAATGAACATAAGAAAAAAAGGGTTCAGAAATTTGGGGTTGGCGGGCGGGTCCCAGCCGACCCCTTTGTATTTTATGAAAGAAAACTCGCATTCTGGCCTTGCATTCCTTCCTCGTCCGGCGCAGTGACAATATTGGCTTACAGCGCACGCATCATCTGCCGCTGCCCGGGGATTCCTTTTTAGCATGCATCAACCAGACATAACGATTGAACTGCTGAAAGGAGACAGCGAGGCCATGGTTCCTGCATATTTGTCCGAGCACGTCCAGCGTTGTATAATACTCACTCTGCAAATCCTGAAGCAATTTCATGTAACCTGCCTGCTCTGCACCGGCCTCAATTTGCTTTCGGGTCTCTTCATCCTGAAAGACGGTGTCCGCGAAAATAATTTGTCCGCTCTCATCAAGGAGCGTACTGTATAAAGCGATAGCCCGTTCCTTCTCCGCATCGGTCAAATGATGAAAGGCATAGGTGCTCACGATCGTATCCAGCTGAGCCGGGATTTGCGGGAACTGCAGGAAATCGCCTTCTAAAAGCACAGCGTCTAAGGCCCGCTTTTCAAACAGTCTCCTCATCCCTGCCGACGGCTCAACCGCATACACGCTGCTGCACCGCCGAAGGAGCTTCTCCGTCAGATTGCCCGTTCCGGCGCCGAACTCAAGGACTGTACCGTAGGAGCGCTCCGCTACCGCCTCGAGAATGGCATCATAGCTTTGAAATACTTCCTTGTATTCCTCGTCTTGCCCCTGTACCGTAAGGTCATAAAAATCCGCCCAATGGTCAAATAGATCGATAAATTCTCTCCCCATCGCTTCGTCCATCCTTTCTGAACGATTAATTCCAACTAATTGTATAGAACTAATCATGTATTTCTTCAGCATATGACGGTTGGTCAAAATAGTTCTAGTGAACCTTATGTACTCCTTTCTCCAAAATGCAAAAAAAGCCAGCCACGGTGTTAGCACCATGACTGGCTTTCGTTATATCATTCGTTTTATTAGCCCGTATTCCGAAGGCCTGCAGCAATTCCGTTAATCGTCAGAAGCACTTCGCGAAGCAGCTCCGGATCATCCTCTTCGTTATCACGCAGCGCGCGCAGCTCGGTTAACAGCTGTACTTGCATATAGCTAAGCGGATCGACGTACGGATTACGCAAACGAATCGACTCTTGGATAACAGGAACGTTATCCAGAATTTCCGTTTGACCTGTAATGCTTAGAATAAGCTCGGATGTCAGCTTGTACTCTTGTTCGATTTGCTCAAAAATACGATCGCGGATCGTTTTGTCCTTAATCATATCCGCATATTCCTTCGCAATTACCAAATCTGCCTTAGCCAGCGCCATCTGCAGGTTATCGATAAGCGTGCGGAAGAACGGGAACTTCTCGTACATCGTACGCAGCGTTTCCAGATTGCTTGCATTTTCACTTACAAATTGATTCAAGGCTGTACCCGCAGCATACCAGGCTGGCAGCAGGTAACGGCTTTGCGTCCATGCGAACACCCAAGGAATCGCACGCAAATCCTCGAAGCGATCGCTGTTTTTCCGCTTAGACGGACGGGAGCCAATGTTAAGCTCACCAACCTCAGGCAGCGGAGTAGACTCCTTGAAGTAAGTCAAGAAATCCGGATCGCGGAAAATAAGATCTTGATATTTCGTGAGCGCCGTCTCGGAAATCGAACGCGCAATTTCATCCCACTCGGCTTCTGCTTGCTGCGCTTGCTCTGGATATTTCGCCAAACGCGCTGCCGTAATAAGCGCCCAAGTCGCTTGCTCTAAGCTGCGGTAAGCGATGCCTTGCATCGAATAACGCGACGAAAGCACTTCACCTTGCTCGGTAATTTTGATGCCGCCGCCAATCGTGTGAGGCGGCTGAGCAAGAATACTGCGGTTAAGCGGCATTCCACCGCGGCCAAGAGCTCCGCCACGGCCGTGGAAAAACTTCAATTTCACATCATATTCTTTACCGGCAGCCGTAATTTCTTTCAGCGCCACGCGCAGCTCCCAGTTCGCCGTAACCACTCCGCCGTCTTTGTTGCTGTCGGAGTAACCGAGCATAATTTCGTGCAGGTTGCCGCGAGCCTCTACCGCTTGACGGTAAATTGGCAGCTCGAAAAGCTCCTTCATAATAGCCGGTGCCGCATGAAGATCGTCAATCGTCTCGAAAAGCGGTACCGATTGCAGCGTGCAGCGAACAGAGCCGTCAGCTTCCTTACGGAACAAGCCAACTTCCTTCGCGAAAACCATAACTTCAAGCATGTCACTCGCCGCTTGGGTCATACTGATCAGGTAGCTGGAAATGCAATTGACGCCAAATTCCTGCTGCGCACGATAAATCGTATGGTATACGTTCAAGCATTCACGCGTCGACTCTGTGTAATCCAAATGTCCCGACGTAAGCGGTCTTGGATCGTTCAGGAGACGGTGAAGCAGATCAGTCTTCTCTTCTTCCGATAGCGAGGCATAGTCCGCTACCACGTTCATTTTCGCCAAAATCTCGGACATCGCATTCTCATGCTCTTGGCTGTGCTGACGAACGTCAAGCGCCATGAGATGGAAGCCAAACAATTCAACTTGACGAATAAGCGTAGCGAGTGCCGTATCTGCTACATAATCAGCGTAGTGATTACGCAGACTGCGGTCGATTACAAGCAAGTCCTCGCGAAGCTCGCTCGGGTGATTATAACGCATCGGCGAACCTTTTAGCGATTCATCCCGCGTATTAGCGAGCTTCTCTAGCATAAAGCCCAGCTTAATACGGTAAGGCTCCTTCGTATTTCTCCATAAATCAACACATTTCAGCTCAACATGCTCGCGGTCCGAACGAATCGATTCCACAAGTTCATCCGACACCTCAACCAGGTTTGTGCTGAAGCTGAGCAGACCCATAAGATCTTCAAGCTTCTCTTCGTACTTGCGAATAGCCAGCTGGCGGTGCAGCGTTAGCGTCTCCCAAGTTACCTTCGCCGTTACGGATGGATTGCCGTCACGGTCGCCGCCTATCCAAGAGCCAAAGCGCAAGTAATCCGGTACATGCCAGTTCTCATCCGGGTAATATTTGCTCAGACAGCGCTCAAGCTCTTCATAAACGTTAGGCAGCACCTCGAACAACGTTTCATCAAAATAGTACAAGCCATTACGAACCTCGTCGATAACCGTTGGCTTGCGGTCACGAAGCTCATCGGTCTGCCACAAAATGAGAACCTCATTCATGAGCTTCTCACGCAGCTTCTCGCGCTCGCGATAAGTCAATGTTGGATTATCAAGCTCCATTACATCAATAGCAATCCGTTTGTGAATATCAAGCACCGCACGTCGAGTCGCCTCGGTCGGGTGCGCTGTCATCACAAGCTCAAGAGAAATACCGTTCAAAATATCTTGAACATCCCCGATCGCAATCTCACGTTCCTTCAAATCCTGAATAGCGCTCTCGATCGAGCCGCGCTGTACCGTTTCACCGGCAGAAACCTCGTAGTCGCGTTTCCGTCTAATCCGGTGATTTTGCTCGGCAATATTAACGAGCTGAAAGTAAATAGCAAACGCTCTAATGACTTGATGACGAATTTCCGGACTTAGAGACGATACGTTTTCCTTGAATTGTTCGAATAGTTCCGGCACAAACTCAGCGCGAAGAGCTTTACTTTGCTCACGAATCCGTTCCACAATATCAAGCAGCTCGCGTCCTCCTTGATGGACGAGAACTTCGCCTAGAATATTACCCAGAAACCGGACATCGCGTCGCAGCAAATTGTTAGCCTGCTGCCGATTTGTCGTCAAAGTAGATGCAGATTGATCCGACATACTGTTCCTCCTAAAATTTTGCGAAGCAATGGTCGCTCCGTAAGCTTTAATACACAACATGAACGTTTTTTGACTTCTACCATCATACTACAAAAACCCACAGGGTTGAAGCCCTGAAGCCAATCCTCACAAAAACAGAACAGCGTAATCTGCATAGGATGCTTGCTCTGTTTAGAAGTAAATGATATGTGTAAATATTGGTATCTTCTTTCCGTGAGCAATGGCTCCATCGAACGAATGTTATAAAATAAAAAAAAGTCCTTGAAAGATCAAGGACTTCATCGTTTGTAGTTGGAGCGGGTGATGGGAATCGAACCCACGCTATTAGCTTGGAAGGCTGAGAAATACCCCATTTCTGAACTGTCTCTTCATATTAATACGTTGATTTTACTGCATTTTTCTTTAACCTGTCTGTCAGTAACGTTCAATGAATGTCATTTCAAAATGTACTCTTGCCCCAAATTTGCCCCAATACTATTCGAAATGAAAAGATTAAAAAATGATTGCGATAGGTTGAAAAGCAAACATATGACTACGGCGCGTAATCGAGATGCAGATCGTGACGATTAACGGAATGCACTACGTAAAGCCGCTTGCGAATTCAAGGTTCGCTAAGCGGCTTTTCTCTTTCCACACCCTTCATATATCACTATTATTATTTTTTAACTGCGTTAGTTATTTACGGCAGCAAAGGGATTATAGGTTTAGAGGACAACCCAGCATATTCCTTAGTGGTGCAGTATGCAACCGGAGAAGTTGTAAATTATGAGCTTGGCAAAATTCAGTCGAATAAAGACGGCGGGCAAAATAACACGCATATCGTTGAAAAATTTGTCGACTCCATCGTTCTGGATACAGAACCGCCGGTTTCCGGTGAGGAAGGCATGAAATCATTGGCGGTTATTTTGGCAGCGCTGAAGTCGAAGGAAACCAAACAAATTACACGCGTGTAGATGCGGTTTCCAATACAATCGCTCTTATGTGCAGCGTTTCAATTAGCTGCCGAGAGAGCTTAAACATCAGGAGCGAATCTTTTTTTGAGGGATGAGTATAAATACGGGATAGACTTTCAGCCATTACGGAATACGCTTTCTCCGCGCGATGAAATTTCACGCAAATTATTATGGGAGTGACACCGCTTGAAGCATTTGACTAATGGGTCTCTGATTGGAAGAGACAAGGAAGCGGCCAAATAACAAAGAAGTAGCAAACGCTAAACGCTATAGAAAAGTAAATATGACCGATTCCTTTCGGGGGATCGGTCTATTTGTTTTTATTCCCCAATTCAAACAAGCGGATTCCTTTTCTCATGAGGATTTTCATTCCATACCGTTACTTTTACCATTTTAAAAACCACTCCTCGTCGTTTTCTATTCACCTGTAAGAAATGTACGGCGAGCACTTTGATATATAAAAAAAGGCATATTCAGGGGCCTCGGGAGAGCACCGTCGAAAATTTACAAAAAAATCTCGGTCTTCTTCGTATTCGCCTGAAAACGCCTGAATTTAAGCTCGAAACGATTACCGCGGGCGGAAAAACGAAAACGACTGTCGCCTACGGGTACATTGACGGCACCGTTGATCCCGAATTGCTGGCGGAATTCAAAAAAAGAGTGGAGGTAATCAAACAGTTTGAAATATTGGAGACCTCCTATATCGAACAACTAATCGAAGATTCTACGTACTCACCCTTTCCCCAGCATCGGTATACGGAACGGCCGGACGTGGCGGTGGCCGCCATGCTGGAAGGAAAGATAGCCGTCCTGGTTCAAGGTACGGGCGGTATTTTAATATGCCCAGGTTTATTCTTGGAATTTTTCCAATCCAGTGAAGATTATTATCAGAGAACGGTAATTTCGACTTTGATTCGGTGGCTTCGAATCATCGCTTTTTTCATGGCTTTGACACTGCCCAGCATCTACATCGCTTTATCGACATTTCACATTGAGCTTATCCCTACCGTATTGCTTCTTGCGATCATCGATGCGCGGGAAGGGATACCGCTGCCCGCTTTTTTTGAAGCGCTGATGATGGAATTTTTCTTTGAGCTGCTCCGAGAGGCCGGGGTTCGGCTCCCGAAACCGGTCGGCTCCGCGGTAAGCATCGTTGGGGCGCTTGTCATTGGGGATGCGGCAATCAGCGCAGGGATCGCTTCTCCTTTCATGGTCATCATTGTCGCCGCTACGGGGATCGCCTCCTTTGCGATTCCCCAATACAGTATCGCCACTGCACTTAGGGTAATAAGATTTCCGCTCATGATTTCTGCAGCTCTTTTGGGCGGCTTCGGGATGATGATTTGTTTTATATTTATTTTACGTCATCTTTGTAAGCTTCGCTCGCTTGGACAACCCTATTTTGCACCGTTTGGTCCATTTCGGCTTTCCGAGCTGCGGGACGTTTTGATTCGGGTTCCTTTAAAAGTGCTTTTACGCACTCCCCGGAAACAATTGCCCAAAACCGATAAGTAACCCATCAATCTGTTAACGGAAGGAGGAGGCACAATGAAAGGATTGACGATTCTTCTCTTCTTTTCAGCTTTTCTCATGATCCTTCCCGGGTGCTGGAGTAAAAGTGAGCTTACCGAGTTCGGATTGGTTATGGGAGTCGCACTGGACCGCGGGAAAGATGGAAATATCGATATGATTACGCAGGTTTATCGCCCCAAAGCGGCTCAAGGGGAAAAGAATGCTTCAAGCGGAGGCTCCTCCTCTAATCTAAATATTAAGACGTCGGATCGTTCCGTCTTGGAGGCGATTCGCGATATTCCGATTCATTTGGGCAGAAAAGCCCAATTTAGCCATATGCGCGTTATTGTGATCGGGGAGAAGCTTGCCAGAACCGTTGACATCGGAAAGCTCCTCGACATCTTTTACCGGGACCATGAGCCGAGGGTCACCGTATCACTCATCATTGCGAAAGGATCTGCGGGGAATCTGCTGAAAAAACAACCGATTATTGAGCAGACGTCGGGACAGCAGCTTTTGCGTGTCAAGAAAGCGGCCTACCTTACTTCCTCTAAAACGATGGATACCTCTCTTTTAGATTTGGTACAGCAATATTTAAGCCCGCATAATGACTCCTTCGTTTCTTACGTATATGAGGACAAGCATACAAAGGAAATGTTTTCGGCAGCTGGCCTTGCTCTTCTTAAGAAAGGGAAAATGACGGCAATCCTATCTCCAGAAAGAGTAAAAGGTCTTATCATGCTGCGAAACGAGTATAAATCGGGCATAATCGTAATCCCCTGCAAGGGCAATAAAAATGAAACGGAGTCCGGGGAAATCCTTCACTTGAAAACCCAAATAAAGCCTAAGTTTAATGGGGGGAAGGTTACCGTATCCGTTACGGCACGGGGGGATACGGCGATCGGGGAATTAAAATGCACGAACATCAAAACAAAAGAGGATGAGGCCATCTTCATTCGAGAACTGGAAGAAGTGCTGAAGAAGCAAATGCTTGATTCGATTCGTTTTCTACAAAGCAAAAAAATGGACGTCATCGGGATCGGAAACCTGATCTATAGAAACCATCCCCAACAATTCTATCGGCTGAAAGAAAACTGGGACGACAAATTTGCGGAAATCCCTTTTGATATTCAAGTCAAATTGAGGCTGGTTACAAGCGGTACCACAATAAACAATCCCACATTATCCGATGCAAAGTAGAGGGAGGGTGTTACCGCTTATGATGGAAAGAATCATTGTTCTGATCGTCATGTTTGGCTCCTTGATGCTGTATGACGGCTTTCATTTGAAGACCAACGGAAACAAGAAGGAGAAAGCCATCTATTTGATTCTCATGCTCGCCTCTTTATACATGGGAATTGATTATGTGGTGAATAGAAATTGGGTTGACTATTATGATTTGATCGGACCCATATTTTCGGAAACGGCCCGACAAATTGAAGAATTTTTGACGGTCCACAAATAAAGGTGACAGTATACGGGGGAAAGCATGAACAAGCAACAGACGATCAGTCCCATACAGTTGGGCGTTATCTTTTTCACTTATATGACTGGTTCTTCCATCATTAATATGCCGGGGCCGCTCATTGGAAGAGCGAATAACGGAGCGTGGTTGTCCCTTTTACTATCAGGCGGACTTGGGTTTTGTATGTTGGCTTGTATTCTTTTCCTGCACCGCCGATATCCGAGCTTGACCTATGTGGAATACAGCCGAAAATTAATCGGCACAGGGCTGACGATCCTTTTCTCCATCGTTACCTTGTCTTTTATAATTCAAATACAGACTGCGATCGTCATGGATGTCGGTCTGTTTATGGTCAGCTCGATGATGAGGGAAACGCCGGTTTATGTGTTTTCGTTTCTTATCTTTTTCCTATCGGCCTTGACTGCCCGTGACGGACTTGAGGTTATGGCCCGGATGTTTACGCTGATCTCTCTGATTACCGCCTTTTTTATCAGTATGATTCTGCTGCTGGCTATGACCGAGTATAAGCCGGCTTTTCTGCTTCCGATTATACCGGACGGGATTAAGCCTGTGATCCATGGCGCCGTATTCACATTCGGTTTTCCTTATTCCGAAATCTTTCTGATTTCGATGCTTCTGCCGTACGTCAATAAGCGTTCATCCAAGCAATTATCCCGCACCCTGATTGTGGCTTTGGCCATGAATATTGTCATCTTATGCCTATCTAGTGTTTGCGCGATTATGGTATTTGGACCGTTCGCCGGTAAAAATCATTACGCACTGTTTCGCGTCGCGCGTCTAGTCGAATTTCAGGAAATTATCCAAAGAATCGAATCGATTATCGGCATATCGCTCATTTTGGGTTCTTACATGAAAGCGACGGTTACGTTGTATGTACTGAGCTTATATGTGAGCCAGCTGTTCCTGCTTAAAGACCATCGAACGATCGTTATGCCGGTGGCGATGCTCTGTTTAATGATTACGCTCGTTGGCTATGACGGAGAGACGGAGTGGGGGGAAATCATTGCGACTTTTCATCCGTTATGGGCGATGCTGGCCTTTGTTTTGCCGCTGCTAATTCTGACAGTTGTCGCTTTGTTTAAGAAGGAAAGGCAGAAAAACGAAATACAGATTAAGACCTGAAAGGAGCGCCAAAGCAGGTCGCTCCAATAACATCTAGTATTGTTATATTTATCTATCGGGCAAAGTGAAACCAGCCTTGGGCGGTGGGCAACGGAGGAGCCCAAAAAAAGGAGCTGCCGCGCGGCAAGCTCCTCAACAATCGTTTCCGATCATGCCTTCGTTTGGCTGACAATATAATCTGCTGTCCGAATCGCCAAAGCGACGGTCGTCAGCATCGGGTTGGCCGGTCCGGATAGGCGGACGACGCTGCTATCGGCGACGAACAGGCCGGGAATATCGTGGATTTGACCGTAGGGATCGGTTGCGGAAGTCTCGGGATCAAGACCCATCCGACAGGTGCCGCATTCATGATTATCTTCCCCGGGCGCGATCATCCAGGGTTCCGTTTCAAAATCCAAACGCATGCCGCCAACCGCGCTTCGCATCGTTCTGAACATTTCAGGGATCCTTGCCCGATCCTGATTGCTGTAAGAGAAGTTCACTTGCAGGCGCGGGATGCCATACTCGTCCTCTGTTCCAGGTTCAAGGTATACACAGTTTTCATATCGCTGTTCCACCGTTCCTCCACAGACAAATCTTAATTTCAGTTCATCCAAAATCGGTTTTTGTTCATAGGAATACCAAAAGTAGTCAAAGGGATCTGTCCCGAAACCGTACATAATCATCCACCGATTTCCGGGTACAGGAATCCATAGACTGGCTACGCCTGCCACTTCACCGAACTGCCTCCGTGTTCCTTTGACATTCGCAAACACTTTCATATGATTTACTAAATAATGCCCAATGGCGCGTCCGGGAATGCCGGAGTGAAGAAGAAGCCGTGGGCTCTCCCATGCGCCGCAGGAGAGGATGACCGTTTTGGCTCGAATCGTGTAGGATTTCATGTCCGGGGTCATCACTTTGACACCGATGGCTTTCCCTTTGTCTGTCAAAACTTGAACCGTGCGCGTATTAACTGCCAAATCGAAAGGTCTCATATTCAGCGCATAGGACAAAAAAATAATCGAGCTAAAAAAAACATTCGAATGAATTTGCCCATACCTGGTAGAATCAAGATCTGCCGCTAATGGAGTATCGGTCGCCCCGGGAAATCCGTTAGAACGAAGGCGGTAGAGCAGCGTGTCTTGAATCGAGGACCCTGCGGCGTACCTTGTGGTTACATTCATGATTTGTTCGGCGGTCAAATAGTAAGGAACAAGCTCGTCATAAGTAATCGGCCAGGACTGGAAATCTTCCGGATGTAGCCGGGGAGAGACCAAGTACCATTGAAGCGTTCTTCCGCCTAACGCTCTTATCATTCTGGCGCCGGGGTATTCCGGCCAAGACTTTCCGATATTCTCCGTATGTAGCGGATTTTCAAAATATCTTATGAAACGTTCGTCATTCATCGTCGGGATATTCCGTCCGTGCGTCGGCAATAAAAGGGGTCCCGACTCGATCATTCCGACCCGTTTGCCGTTCTTTCCCCATTGCTGGCATAATCTCCAGAGCGCGGCCCCTCCTCCTGCTCCACTGCCGACAATAATCACATCATAATCGGTTTGCGCCATTTTCTCGACCGGAGTCAGAGGAATCCAATCATCCATGCTTTCGGTAGAACTATTCATTGCGAATCACGACCTTTCAACAGGATGAAACGATCCCGGCGGATACGAAAGAACAATAATTACGCTAATTCCACGGGGCCGCGGATCAACAATCTCCGCAAGCTGTCCGCCGCTTTGCTGAATCCCTCCAACCCGTCCATCAGCGGATCATGTTGTTCAATGTGAAAACCGCCCCTATATCCGACCATTTGGAGGGCGCTTATAATATTGGACCATGTTTTTAGGTCATGCCCGTATCCACCGCTTATTTCAACTGCCGGATTAAATGATCCGCAGTACGAATCGCCAGAGCAACCGTCGTTAATGTCGGGTTCGCTGCTCCGATCGAAAGCAAAAGAAGCAGCGTATGTTGTGGTCCGCAAATATATAAAAAATACTAGCAATGTTTCTCAAATTTCTCTATTGATTCTCTGCTGGAACCAAAAAAATAATAAAAAGAACATCCCAAGTTGCCGTGTAGTACATCAAAACTTTGCCTGTTTTGAATGCTACTTTGGGTAATTGTCCATTAATTATATTAAAATTAGTGGTTTCTGATCATGTAGAATGACTGTTAGTCGAGAAGTTTATCGAGGAGACCAACATAGGAATTTCGAGCGGTGCAATAAAATCAAAGCAGTTCAGTTACAAGTACTACATTCATAAGAATCGGTATGAATGAATGCATATCCTATAGGGGGACAACCGTATCAAACGAGTAAAGGCAGCTGTTATTGGCTTAGGATTCATCGGTAAAGTGCATATAGAAGCTATGAGAAGGTTAGGCTACGTAGATGTGGTCGCAATCGGTCAGAGCAATCAGGAAAAGGCGAATCAATATGCTGAGGAGCTGGACATTTCAAAAGCGTATGGAAATTATATGGATCTTCTGCAGGATGAGGAGATCGAAGTTATTCACAATTGCACGCCCAATCATCTGCACCACGAGATTAATAAGCAGGCACTGATGCACGGCAAGCATCTGCTATCGGAGAAGCCGTTAACGCTATTAAGCAAGGAAGCCAAGGAGCTTTATCGAGGTGATTTTGAGGGATGTCTTCCTCCAAATAGGCAAAGTTGATCCATGGTATATTGAATGTACAAAGAAACCGTTCCCTTCGTAAATGGTTGGTCGCACTTCCATTTTACCAAAGAACGGTTTCTTTTTGTTTTGTTTTAAACGAAAAACAGGGCTGGCCCTTAGGTCGTTCATTCAGACCTTTTGGGACAGCCCCTTAAAATTTTCGCTGCATTTAACGTCTGATTAGATAAACTTGTAAGTCGTTTAGCAGATTCCGCAACCACTTTGGAGGGATCGATTACAAGTGTTGCTTGGCGTATATAAGATTGCAAAGGATAATTTTCATTTTTGGTCATCAACACCAAAACCTAAAAAAACTCATTCCAATGACCTGCAATTGTAAACACAAGTATCGTTGCAAAGCACAGGTGTAGACAATGGCAAAAAGATACCGAAAAGAATACGCTATGGTCCTGCTCCATCAATTAGTGCGGATTCTTCCATCTCCTTCGGTAAATTTCTAAAGAAATTCATAACCAGTCTTGAGTAGGTCGAGGTATGATCGCTATTATTAAGCAGTGCCACCAGCGAGTAAGCTTGTCGTTATATTGATAACTCTGCTCCGCAGTAATTAGTCTGCGGGGCAGAGGGAAATCAGTTGAAATTTATTTTACATCCATGTATCGATTGTACGCATCATCATAGATTTTAATCAGCTTTTTGAGTCCCATATCATTTAGTTTATTCACGTATGCATCCCACTCTTCATCGATACCGCCTTTTATTACCCATTGGGCACAGGTACTTGCAATGTAGCTATCAATATCCGTTATAAGGGTAGGAAGTTCTTGGTATTCTTCTGTTGCAAACACGACATACGGGAATGGCTGTGTTACGTAATCTTTACCCAGCTTATCGATTTGCAATTTCAGCCCATCTCCGGTTTTCGGATCGAGTTTGATCTTCTTGTCAAAGCTGGTACTCACATATTTAGGTCCGAAAGATCGAAGGGAATTGTCCCAGTACCATGCGTCTGCACTGGTTCCTTGCGGTGGATTCATCAGCGTGTAAGTACCGTCGCTGTTCTTGTTAATGGCGGTACCTATGGCACCCCAAAAATTCTGAATACTTGCTTCACCTGTATAGAACTGGTCCGCCCAACGGGCAGCGACTTCCGGATTCTTGCTAAAGGTTGTAATCAACATCTGATTACGAGTAATTCCTGAAGAAGGGTTGCCTTGCTGATAACGTTTTCCATCCAGACCTGCAATGGGTGGAATGGCTTCATATTGATTCCCCCATTTACCAAAAACAGCGTCCGGCGTCCACTGATAATCAAATCCCACAAGAGGTGCATCTGGATTTTGCCTCTTTGCGTTCAACATAGTCTTATCCTGTGTAAAAGACTCTTTGTCGATTAAGCCCTCCGCATATAATTTATGTGCCCACTGAAGGCCAGCCTTATACTCCTTAGAAGTAGGATAGTACACCGGCTTGCCGTCCTTGATCATCATATGATTTGCTTGGTCCAAGACGCCAAAAGGAGCGATGAAATTCACGCTAAAATCTCCGGAAAAGCTAATTGGAATTTCGTCATGCTTTCCGTTCCCATTGGGATCTCCTTCTTTAAATGCTTGAAGAGCATTGTAGAGTTCATCCATGTTAGTAGGAGTTTTCAGCCCCAAGCGGTCCAGCCACTCTTTATTGATAATCGGCTGACTTATCGACACGGGCTGCGCTGGCCCCCTCGCGGGTAGAGAATAAATCTTCCCGTCCGGAAAAGTACTGGCTTTCTTCAGTTCCGGGTTTTCTTTCATAGCTGCTTTCAGATTTGGCATATATTTATCAATATAATCATCTAGCGGGCGAAAAAAACTTATATTGTTGACGATATCTGAATCCCCAAATGCCAGATCACCTAAAATAACATCCGGTAACTGGCCGCTGGCTAACATGACCGATTTCTGGGTATCCCATTCGTTGGAGGACACCACCTGCCAATTGATTTTTACGTTGGTTTTCTTCTCCAGATTTTGTAGCCATGTGTTTTTTGTGAAGCTATCTCCCATATTGCCCCAACGAATGGTCAGTACATCCAACGTAACCGGTTTATTGACAATCGGCAAACCCTCTTGATTAAAATTGCTGCCCGTATTGATCGCGGCTGAACCCGCATTATCTGCTGTACAGCCACAACCCGCAAGGACAAAAACAAGTGTAGAAGTCAGGGTCAAACCGACCAGTATTTTTTTTATTATTACGTTTTTCGAATTTTTTCTCATGCAAAATCCCCCAATTTTTTTTAACTTTCATTCCTTTTAATCGTGTCCTAAAAGTCCAGTTTTCAGCATACTCTATGACTTTACTGCGCCAATCATCACCTCTTTGTTAAAATACTTCTGAATAAACGGATAGATGCACATGATTGGGATAGTCGAAACAATGATAACAGAATGAAAAAACGCTTAAATTGATTTTTTCGCATTTGATTAACTACCAATGCAAATATGATCGGAATTGGAAACGTAGCAAAGCTGTAAAGGCTTATAAACAACGTATTTTTGATTGTGATAGAGAATTGGTAGGAATGAAAGTACTTTTCAAAGTACTTAAAACCTGCCCATGGACTATCCCAAATCCCTAAAGCAGGGCTAAAATCTTTAAAAACGATAATTACCCCATATATCGGCTTGTAGGTAAAACAAAGGAGCAGGACTGTGGCTTAATTGGCTGGTTCTCATAGACAATCCCTCTTCTCCCATCCATGTATCTTATTGACTCTATACTTCCAAGTTCATGATATTACTGTATCGCTGAACTCAAAATTTATTATAAAATCTTATTCTCGTGATATTTGAACATAATTAAGGTGTTATCCAGACATTTGTGATTACCTATTTTTAAAAAATCCAGTCTTCAACAATGTCAAGACAAAATTCATGACAGTATCCAGACCTTTCATAGCACTTTCCGGACCTTGCGGTAAAGATCTCATCCTCATACTTGAGGATATAAAGCCAGAAGAGCCTTGCCCGCGATTGCGGCAAGACTCTTCTGATTATGATCAGACTTTTCAGTACTTTGCGCGATGAACGCCGGGAAAGCCTCTTTGTCAGTTCAAAATGGCGGAACCGTAAGGGGGAAGCGTCAATGTTTTACCCTCTTTGTCCAGCTTGCTGCCTTCCTTTGAAAACAGCAGCAGGTTCGTAAACTCGCTCTGGTTGCGCAGCGTCAGCTTTTGTTCTTCTCCCGACATATTGTGCACCACGAGTACACGCTCGTCCTGCGTCATCCGTACGAATGCCGTCATTTTATCGTTATCGATCGGATAGTCAGCGATACTTCCGTCACGCAGCGCCTTCACTTCATTCCGCCAACCGATCATCTTGCGATAATGGCTGAGCAGCGAATCAGGATCGCCCGATTGCCGTTCGACGGAAGGGGTTTCCTTGTTGTATCTCGAAGTTTCCCAACTCGTCTGCCCCGCTTTCGGCTGTTCAAACCACAGCATCGGCTCACGAATGAATTCATCCGGTTTCTTGCCCTGCATCCCGATTTCCTCGCCATAGTAAATGAAGGGATTCCCGGGTATCGTCAGCAGCAAAGAGGCGGCCACTTTGGCTCGATCCACATTTCCTCCCAGTACGCTCATTACCCGCTCCTGATCGTGATTGGTGAGGAAAGGGGCGTCGATGAAAGCACCATTTGATATCTTGGCAAATAAATCATTGGCCCGTGATATCGAAAAGCCCAAATCCGCGCCCCGCTCCCTGTTCGCCATTTCCACCAGCTGTTCCGCAAGCCCGAAATTAAATGCGGAATCAAACGGTTCCAGGTAAGGAGCAACCGTTACCGGGGAATTTTCCCAAACTTCACCCACGAGGTATGCTTCGGGGTTCACCTCATCCATGCCTTTTCGAAATTCGTTCCACCAAGTGATGTTTTTGGCCGCCTTGTCCTTGTTGCTGTAGTCGCCTTACGTGTCTATAAAAATATGTTTGGCCGCATCCAAGCGGAAACCGTCCGCACCTTGCTCCAGCCAGAATTGGCCGATCTTGATCATTTCCTGCCTGACTTCAGGGTTATCGAAATTCAGATCCGGCATTCCTTCCCAGAAGATTCCCAGGTACTTGCTGTCGCCAACGGTGTGCCAAGCGTTTCCGCCGCCCGCGGCACTGACTGAATCCACATTCTCGTCCTTGTTCTTCCATGTATACCAAGAGCGGTATTTACTGTCCGGATTTTTCGAATCCGCGAACCAGGGGTGCTCCGAGCTGGTATGGTTCACTACCAAATCCATGATCACTTTTATGCCGCGCTTGTGGGCTTCTTCAATTAATCGTTTGAAATCCTCAATCGTTCCATATTCCGGATTGATGCCGTAATAATCGGTAATATCGTATCCGTGATAGCTCGGAGATGGATTAATCGGCATGAGCCAGATTCCACCCACGCCGAGATCGGTATCCGTACTGGGATCTCCGTCGTTCAAATAATCCAGCTTCTCGATCACGCCGCCCAAATCCCCGATTCCGTCACCGTTCGAATCATAGAAAGAACGGACAAAAATTTCATAATAGACGGTAGAGGGCTGCTCATCGACATTGGCTTGCTTGGCGGTGTCCGATAAGCTTTGTTCCTCCGCGCCGGAGCTTACTGTCTTCGCTTCGTTCTGACCGTCTTTCTGCACCTTGTTATTCGGCACATCGTCCTGTGCTTCACTGCAGCCGGCGGATACCGCCAAGATGATCAGAACAAGCCATACCGTAATCCACCATTTAGAAATTTTCATATTATTTTAGGAACACCCTCCCTAGTTAAAGACCATGTACCCGTAAGCATTTATTAGTATGGTCATTGCGCCTGAAACTTTATACTTTCTCCCGGTTAACAACTCGGTTACCGTTTCCCCCTCCTTCTTCCAAGGGAAGGAAATATTCATTTCCTGCTTCCGCGGACTGTTGTTGATGAGCAAGCCAGCAGCCTGATCCTTATAGGTACGGATGTAACCGTACGTATTCAGCAGTTCTTCTTCTACCCACGTTTCAAAGCTGCCTCTCGCCAGTTCTGGATGCGATTTGCGAAGTGAAATGATCGTTCTGTAATGCTCCAGCATCTGCCCGTTTTGCAATTCCTTGTCCCAAACCATCGGTTTCCCGCAGTAAGGGTCGTTCTCCCCCTCCATTCCAACTTCATCGCCGTAATAAATCATCGGCATGCCCGGTTAGATCAATTGGAAAAACTCGTCCATCTTTGTTAATAATAGTATCAAATAATACAGCTTGAAAACCATCTAGGATTATATAAAAACGAAATGAAACCCTGATGTGATCAAGAATCTTGATCTATCAAGGTTTCGTTTCGTGTTTGAACAGGGTTATTCTGACTCAATTTTTGATGACCTATGCCCCTTCGGTTCTCAAAAGCTCTAAGACCGAGGCCTATACTTACGAAGAGTGACAGGATACGCTACGTTTCACATAATATGCTCAAGATTTTATAATTATTGTCATTTTACGACTAACTCCATATCAACGAAATTATTAGGCACTTGAAACTTAAGTTCCTGACTCTCTGCTTCGTATGACCAGTTACCGCCTAATTCCTCCAGGCTGATACTTCCGTTAGATGTAACGGTTCCGATATATTTTGGAACAAAATTCAGCGACTTCACATTTAAATCAAGCATTTTTCGAACATCTGGTATACCTTTTAATTGATAAGCGAGTTTCAGCGTCACCGAATCTTGATTAAATTTCACTGTGGACTCTAATAGGTTGTAAGCACCTTTCTCATAGGCATAAGTTCTAGCATCATCTTCGTACCACTGACCATATGATTCACTTCCTACTACGCCAGAATAAATACTTAGTTTTATATTTGACAGTTCATTCATTACCGGCTTCCAGTTATTATCAGTGAGCTCGGGAAGAATTGTTCCTGCCTTAATATAAAGCGGTAACACATCAAGTGGAGCATGCACCAAAATATGGCGTCCCCCAGTAAAGCGTTCTCCGCTCCAATAATCAATCCAGTCTCCTTCCGGCAAATAAACCGAACGATATTCTGTACTTGGACGAAGAACTGGCGCTACAAGCAAGCTGTTGCCCACCATAAACTGATCACATAAATTATACACAGAACGGTCATTAGGATATTCTAATATTAGCGGGCGCATAATCGGTAGTCCTGTTTTATGCGCTTCATAAAACTGTGTATATAAATAAGGCATGAGTTGATAACGCAACCGAATGTATTTACGGCATATTTCTTCAATCTGCGACCCAAATACCCAAGGTTCTTGACGGACAGATTCAAGAACACTATGATTGCGGCAGTAAGGGAAGAACACCCCTGCTTGTGTCCAACGAGCCAGCAGCTCCGGAGATGCATTGTGGGCAAAACCACCTATATCAGGGCCTGAAAATGGCTGACCGGATAGACCAAGATTTAGCACCATAGGAATAGCCATAGCAAGATGTTCCCAGAAGCTGCGATTATCTCCAGTCCAAGTGGCTGCATACTTCTGTATGCCCGCATAACCTGCACGAGTCAGCACAAATGGACGCTCTCCGTCCAGCTGTTTCTTCAGTCCTTGCTGCGTTGCCATAGACATGAGCATCCCGTAAAGATTATGAACCTCACGGTGCGTTTTCGGATTTCCGTCGTTTCGGTGTATAACATCAAGATCCATTGTTTTTGTAGCATTAAACACGGCAGGCTCATTCATGTCATTCCAGACCCCGTGAATTCCCAGATCTGTATAGTAACGATGTTGTTCACCCCACCAAGAGCGTACTTGTTCTTCCGTGAAATCAGGAAATGCGCTCGCTCCTGGCCAAACATTACCAATGAATAAATCACCTTCTAGTTTTTGGCAGAAATAATCGTTTTTTATACCTTCTTGATATGGTAAATATTCAGGATCCTTCTTGACACCAGGATCGACAATTGGAACAATTTTAATTCCCATTTCATTCAGCTCATTTATCATCTTGCGAGGATTCGGGAACCGTACCGGATCAAATGTAAACACACGATATTCATCCATATAATGAATATCTAAATAAATGACATCACAAGGAATATTCTTATCGCGGAAGTTTCTAGCGAGCGTCATGACTTCTTTTTGATCCATATAGCTGTAACGGGATTGATGATAGCCTATTGCCCATGCAGGAGGGAGATCCATCCGGCCTGTCAAACCGCTGTATCTTTTCACTACATCCTTAAGCTCTGGCCCGTAAACAAAATAATAATCAATCGTGCCTGCATGTACCTGGAACTTGTACGAATTTTCACTCGAGCGCATATCAAACGAAGAACGACCCGGATTATCCAGGAAAATACCGTAAGCAGGCTTATCATAACGAAAATGGATTAAAAACGGAATGGATACATATAAGCATTCAATTTCAGGTACGTGGGGATCGTAGACATCGGAATTCCACATGTCGTATTTTTCACCCTTTTTATCCAAAAAACTCGTCTTCTCCCCTAACCCATAAACATGAGAGTCCGGTTCCATCTGATTTCTGCAACCATACACACCTCGACCCGTCCTCGATAACTCTTCTTCCCTCGAGATCAAGTCGCCATCGGCATTGTAGAAATCCAAACGTGTATCCGACTTTTGTAAGACAACAGTAAGAGCCGGCAGTATAAGCTTATACGCCAGTGGTGTTTCTTCAAGCAGAACTTCAACATGAGTAAACGCATCCTCTTGAACAGCAACAGTAGTACTCAAATCGAATACATGGTCTATCAGCAACTTCACGCGAACAATATAATCATTGACCGGCTGCAGTAGTATCGTGGCGTTTTCACCGCGGAATAAATAAGCCCCCTGTTTTTCACAATGTACCGATTGAATAGAACCAATTCGCCAATCGCTCTCTATAACAGTATTTATATCGCTCTTGTCTGGATGTATCGTTTCACTAGTTTGCATACGCTCTTCTCCAATCTATTAATGTTAACCCTTAACAGAACCAAGTGTTATTCCTTTGATAAAATATAATTATTGCAGGAACATCCTCCCTATTTAAAGACCATGTACCCGAAAGCATCCATTTGAATGGTCATTGCGCCTGATACTTTGTACTCTCGACCGGTTAACAACTCGGTTACCGTGTCCCCTTCCTTCTTCCAAGGGAAGGAAATGTTCATTTCCTGCTTCCGCGGACTGTTGTTGATGAGCAAGCCGGCGGCCTGATCCTTATAGGTTCGGATGTAACCGTACGTATTCAGCAGTTCTTCTTCCACCCACGTTTCAAAGCTGCCTCTCGCCAGTTCTGGATGCGCTTTGCGAAGCGAAATGATCGTTCTGTAATGCTCCAGCATCTGCCCGTTTTGCAATTCCTTGTCCCAAACCATCGGTTTCCGGCAGTACGGGTCGTTCTCCCCATCCATTCCAGCTTCATCACCGTAATAAATCATCGGCATGCCCGGGTAGGTCAATTGGAAAAACGCGGCCAGCTTCATCCGCTCGAGCGGTTGCCTCTCTTCGTCCCAGCCCCATCCGTTTTTCGTGCAGGCTGTTAAGAAACGTTCGGTATCGTGGCTGTCGATCAAATTAAACATGGCCGCATTCGCTTGATCGGAATAAATCATTCGGGAGTGGGTAAGCCGGCTGTTAAAGGTACGGACGCCAATATTTTGTTTGGCAAAAAAGTCGTACAGTGCTTCCTTGAACAAATAGTTCATTACACCGTCAAATTGATCGCCACGAAGCCACGCCCTTGAATCAGTCCACACTTCGCCGATGATAACCGCTTCGGAATTCGCTTCCTTGACCACTTTGCGGAAATCCCGCCAGAAATCGTGATCCACCTCGTTCGCCACATCCAGCCGCCAACCGTCAATTCCCGCCTCCTCAATCCAATAACGGGCGACCTTGAACAGATACTCCCGCACTTCCGGATGCTTCGTGTTGAACTTCGGCATTGAGGCTGTATTATTAGCGAACGTCTCATAATTTGTTTTTGGGTACTGTACGACCGGGAATCCGTCGATATAAAACCAATCGGCATATTTCGAGGCCTTGCCCCGTTTCAACACATCCTGAAACGCGAAGAACGTATCCCCGCAGTGGTTAAAAACGGCGTCGAAGATGATTCGTATGCCTCTCCGGTGAGCTTCCTTCACAAGTATCTTCACCGTCTCCAAATCGCCAAATTGAGGATCGATGCTGTAATAGTCGGTCGTATCATATTTATGGTTGGTGGTGGACGCAAATACCGGAGTCATATAGATAACGTTTATCCCTAATTGCTCCAGATAAGGCAGCTTCTCCGCGATTCCGGCCAAGTCGCCTCCGTAATAACTTTTCCAATCGGTCACCGGTTCATCCCATTCCAGTGTGTCCGCCGGATCGTTGGTCTTGTCGCCATTGTAAAAGCGCTCCGGAAAAATTTGATATACGATGCCGTCATGAACCCAATCGGGGATACGGAAAACATCTTGTTCGGCAAGATAATCGAACTGGAAATAGCCCGTCCCTTCCCGGTTAACAGAAATGCCCTTTTCCCCATACCAGAGGTGCTGGCCGCCCGTTCCCGTCAAATAGAACACATACCGCACCCGCTTGGATTCAGTGGAAATAACGCCTTCGAAATAATCGTACAGCTCATCCCAGGCCACTTTTGGCAAAGCCAGACTGCTTTCCCGGCCCTCGGACTGGTATCGGTCGCCGTGCAGCAGACTGCACCCTGCGACATCACCTTTTTTCGCACGCAATCTCACTTTAAGTTCATGGCCGCCCACCGCAAAAGCAAACGGTTGATCGCTAATATGCAGCAAAGCCTCTTTTTGCATTAGAACACACGCTCCCTAATTGGAATTTTCATTAAGCCGTACATATTGACAGGTTACTGCGGCTGGTTCATGCCAACCCATAGTGTCAAAGCAGAAAACGTCATGATAACCAGTGCTATTACAATGGCGACCCATAAAAATACTTTAGTTAATCTGGACACTGGATTCCCGCCTCCGATCATCCTTTGTTGGCTCCCGATTTCAAGCCTTCAATAATATATTTTTGCAGGAAGAGGAACAAGATTGTAATCGGAATGGCCACCAGTACCGCACCTGCGGCAAATCGGGTGAACTCGGTGTTCCCCCTGCCGGTCACCATCTCGAAAAGTCCGATGGCGAGCGTCTTATTTTCATTGGAGCGGAGTACTAGCCGCGCAAAAATAAAGTCCATCCAAGGCCCGATAAAATTATTGACGGCGATAAAGGTCAAGATCGGAATCGACAGCGGCATCATCACCTTAAAAAAGATCGTCGTATTCGAAGCACCGTCGATTTTAGCAGCTTCTTCGAGACTGCGGGGCAGTCCGTCGAAATACCCTTTCACGAGCCACGCTCCGAATGGAATCGATCCGCCGGCGTACACCAGAATCAAACCCCAGTGATTGTCCAGCAAATTCAGCTGCAGCAGCAAAATGTAAATGGCGATCATGCCCATGAAGCCGGGGAACATCTGCAGGATCAGCATCGCCATCAGCCCTTTTCTGCGGCCAGGGAAACGAAACCGGGAGAAGGCGTACGCCGATGTCACAATCAGAAAGGTGGAAATGATCATGTTCATCGTGGCGATGAACAGCGTATTCTTATACCAGAGCAGATAATCCGTTTCCACGATCAGTGCTTTGTAATGGTTCAGCGTCAAATGATCGGGAATAAAAGCGCTGCTGAACAGCGAATTTCCCGGGTTCATGGATCCCAGAACGATCCAGGCAACCGGATAAATGACAAAAATACCAGTAAGAATCAGGATGATATAAATACAAGAGACAACCAGATTCTCCCGAAGCTTCATGCCAACCGACAGGGATTTTTTTGTATGCGTGCGGTTCGTCATTGTATCATATCCTCTTCTTTAAAGGCTTTTGTTCTCCGGAAATTATAAACAGAGAAAATGGAAACGATCACGAAAATCAGGATGGATACGACGGACGCCATATTGTACTGGTTTTGTTCCAGTGTAAGCTTGTAGATCCAGGAAATCAGAATGTCCGTGGACCCTGCGTAGCTGTAAGCGATGTTGGTCGGTCCGCCCTGCGTGAACAAATAAATCATGTTAAAGTTATTGAAGTTGCCGGCAAAGCCCATAATAAGGAGCGGTGCGGTAGCGAACATGACAAGGGGAAACGAAATCTTCCGGAACTTTTGCCACGCGTTTGCGCCGTCCACCTCGGCCGCTTCGTACATATCCTTGTCGATGCTGGTCAGCACGCCTGACATGAGCGCCATCCAGAACGGAAAACCAAACCAGATGTTGACGGTCACTAGCGCTATTTTCGCCCACGTCGGGTCCGTAAACCACGGGATCGCATCGAGCCCGAATTGTTTCAGATACTGATTGATCGGCCCGAACTGACCGTTAAAAATGTTGCGGAAAATCAAAATCGAAATAAATTGCGGTATCGCCCAAGGCAAGATGAATACCGTTCTCCACAGTTTCTTAAAACGGATTCGTTTATGGTTAATAATGACCGCATAAAACAAACCGACAAAAAAAGTTGTGACGGTGGCGAGAATCGACCAAATGACAGTCCACCACAATACCCCATAAAACGTATTGCTCCAAATTTCCAATTTGAACAAGTTGACGAACGTCTGGAAACCGACCCAGTCAACGAGCTTCAAGGGAGGCAATACCGGTGAGGCATAGTTGGTAAATGCGATTAAAATGCCGAATGCGAGCGGCAAAATCGTCAGGAACAGCGTGAAAATAAAAGCAGGCGTCAGAAGAATATAGGCATAACCCTTTTCCCATACATTCCTCAGCGATTCCACAAACGTGCTCGGCTGCCCGCCCTGATCGATCATTTTGCCGGTCTTATAGGCATCGATGATATTACGGATATAGATCAATAGAAGGATAAAGACCACAATCAGGATAATGACGCCTTCAATCATCAGGAAAATCGAGTGGTCGCCCTGCTCGGTGATTTTCCCCCGCGCACCCCGCACCTGGGGCTGTTCGCCAAGTGTATATAATCCCCAAAGTCCATGCGCGATCGGTTTAGACCATACCGCGATCACAAAGATTTCAAGAACGGCATACAGGATGCCCTTGATGAATTGCCGGTTGAAGATTTGCCCCAATCCCATGAACAGCGCCGATAATACTGCGCTCATAACGGCTCGTTTCAATCCCGTTGGCTTACTGGCGGTTGTATTTATATGAGGACTCATAGGAGCCACCTTTCTTCTTAGTCATATACGGCCCCAAGACTCTCCATTCGGCGAGCCTTGGGGCGGTGCAAGGAAAAGCTTTTATAAGGTCTTATTTTTCTGCTTTTTGGATTTCGATCGCTTCCTTGATTTGCTGCACCGCGGAATCAAGCGCCGCCTTCGGCGCGGCTTTCTCGTTCCAGATCGTGGCAAGCGCCGATCCCGCCGGACCCCAGACGGACTGCATTTCCGGAATGTTGGGCATCGGTACGGCAGATTGTGCTTGGGTCAGGAAGGCTGAAGCCATTTCGTCATTTTTAATGGTCTCATTCTCGAGCAGCGATTTGCGCGGCGGGAGTTGGCCCGTTATTTCAAATCGTTTCAGCAGCATTTCTTCGCTGGTGGCGAATTTGGCATACAGGGAAGCGGCTTCCGGATATTTCGTATACGCATTCACGTAGAAGCCTCTAACGCCGGAAAAGCTTGTCGGAACATTGCCGTTCTCGAGCTTCGGCAGCGGAGCTACGCCAAAGTTAAGGCCAGCGTCTTTGTAGCCCTTAACCGCCCAAGGCCCGTCAATATTAAACATCAATTTGCCTTCGTTGAACAAGGATTGCTTGACGTCATAAGTGATGTCTTCGTTGTTAAGCGGCAGGACTTCTTTTTTGAGACGCAGCATAAATTCACCGGCCTTCACCGCGCCTTCATTGTTCACACCGATATCGTTAGGATCCGTATTGTTATTGCCGAAAACATAGCCATCGTAGCCGCCGATGATGGAGTACACGAAGTAGAAGTTGCCGACTTCCATCATAAAGCCGTATTTGTTTTGGGCTTTATCCGTAAATGCTTTCGATTGGGTAATAAGCTCATCGAATGTTTGAGGCACTTGCTTTACAAGATCTTTGTTATAGAACAAAGCGTATGTCTCAATGCTTGTCGGATAACCGTACATTTTGCCATCCACGGATGTGCCGGTAATCGCGGCTTCCATGAAATCCTGCTGGTACTCACCCGCGTAGAAGTTTTCCAATATCAATCCTTGCGCTGCCATGCCGCCGGCATTGTCATGAGCCGCTGCGAACACGTCTGCCCCAAGGCCGGCAGGTCCGTCCGTTTTCATTTTGTTAGGCGCATCCATGTTTCCGACTTCCTCCACCTTAACGGGGACGCCGTATTTTTTCGTGAACTCCTCGGCAACAAACCGGGACCATTCCCCTTCCTTATCCTTGTTATCCCACACGATCAAGGAAGCGCCTTCCTCCGGCTTGTTGTTCGCGGCCGTCTTGTCGTCTTCGGAATTCACGGAGCCCGAATTGTTCGCAACCGCATTTCCTCCGTTGCCCGCTGAATTATTTTTACCGCATGCCGCAAGGGTAAACAGCATTGTAAAACAAAAAATAAGTACCAACAGCTGTCTCAATTTCATCGATACCAACCCGCCTTCTCCATAAATTTTAGAATTCCTGAAATACAAGTACAGATGTCTTTAATAACCCGACCCGCCTTATTTCATCCGCAGTTCAGCCGAATATCCCCCCTAACGGGGTAACATTGCCTTCAAGTTTTTAAAGGTGCGGTCGGCTGTGCAACGGATGACTTGCTTTCTTGAGCAAAGCCTGCTGCATCCAAGTTGCACTTGCGTTAGAAGTTTAAACGGCCCTGAAGTTGATTATAACCGCTTACATGTTGTTTATCCGGACTTCATTGATAGCGATATTCGGACTTTTTGATATCCAAATTATTAAAAAATAGAAATATTTCCCTTTCCGAGAGGAACGATGATAAAATCCGGACTTTTTCTTTGTGCTTTCCGGACCTTTAAATAAATAAACAAGATAACACCTTTGTTTTCCACTCACTGGCTCTTATAATTATTTCATTACCAGCAAATGATATCGAAATCAGAAGTACAGACAGAAAGGACTCTGCGTGGGCAAATGGCCAAATCAACCGAAAGCAAACCGCATCCTCTTCGGCACTACGTGAGAATTATGCTTTTGATTTTGTTCGCCACACTTATTCTGGATTTTCTCATCAGCTTCGCAGCCATTTCTATTGTCAGACAGCAAGCTACGCGATATTTGCAGGATACGGCCAATTTGTACATCAATCGGTTCGACCATGATTTCGCCTACCTGAATCGTTATATGGGATGGTCGCTGGTTAACGACGAAGACGTGAAGAACATGGATACGTACGGTACGGATAACCCCAGGTTTATAAAATCAATTGATGCGATTCAAAAGCGTTTCTCCGAGCTCCAACAAAATTACGGACAGAAATTTAACTTTTTTATTTATCTAAAACACCAGAATTTTTTTTCAAACTGCGCTCCAATGAGCCTATCGTACCGCGAGTATCTGGAGCTTAAAAATCTCATGGTTTCCGATAAAGCCGATAAACAAGCGTACGAGCTTTTTTATTCCCAGTGGACGCCTGTCCTCCTGAATCATAAATATTTCATCATCAATATGGTTCCATATCATGACCGTTATTTAATCAGTCTGATTTCTGCAGATGAACTGATCCGTCCTTTACGACAGCTCAATATGGGAGAATACGGTATCGCCTCTCTGATCGATGAAAACGGGAATCGTATCACGAGTCCGGTGCTGGAAAGAGAAAAAACTCGGCATCAAAACGCTTTAAATACATTTCTCTTGACAGACACACCGTCCAGAAACACTGTCATCAGCAGCTTTAACAAAGCATCGTTCCGTGTAAAAATGGAAATCGTATTTGGCACATTCGAGAAAATCATGATCGCCCAATTGCTAATTATCTTCCTTGCTGTCATTATCGCCTCTTCGTTATGCGCCGTTATGCTGTATTTTAAGAAAAAGGTGCTGACGCCCATTCAGAAGTTCTCGGATAACCTGTCCCAGTTAACTGAAGACGGCGAGCCATTAGGTTTTAACAGCAGCAAGATTGCCGAACTGGAACGGGCGAATATACGGTTTAAAAATCTGATTGATCAAATTAAACAATTTAAAATCGATATTTATGAACAAGAGCTGGAGAAACAGAAGATTCAGCTTGATTATATGAAATTGCAAATCAAGCCTCACTTCTTCTTGAACTGTCTGACTACCATTTACAGTATGGCTCAAATGCAGATGAACGATGAAATCGAGAACATGACGATATCTATATCCAAGTATTTCCGGTACATTTTTCAAAGCGGCCAGGATTTTGTCAAGCTGCAAGATGAAATCGAGCACGTCAGAATTTATCTTGAAATTCAAAAGAATCGTTATCAAGACGTTTTCAGCTATCGCATCGAACAAGCTGAGAACACAGACGTGAAAATTCCGCCGCTTGTACTGCAAACCTTCATTGAAAATTCGGTCAAATATGCCGTTTCAAGAGTAAGTAAGACCAAACTTCTGCTGTCAGTAAACCGCTGCTTGGTTGAGGAACAAGAAATGGCCGTTATCCGGATATCCGATACGGGCCCTGGTTTTCCTTTAGATGTTTTGGAAAAATTAACAAAAGGGGAAACGTTGGATCAAAGCAAAGGGACTCATATTGGTATTATGAATACGCTTCAAAGGCTAGATATGATTTATAAAAATAAAGTGAAGGTCCTTTTTTATAATATGGAAGAAGGTGGTGCTTGTGTTACTTTATATCTTCCATTCCTTTAGTAAAAAAAATATAGGAGAGATACCACAATGAATGTATTGCTAGTTGATGATGACTATTTTGTCGTGACCGCTTTAGAACAGAAAATAGACTGGAAAGCGCTCTTAATTGACACGGTTTTTTCCGCCAATAGCGTTGCTCAGGCAATAGGCATATTAAACCAACATCCTGTTCATATTTTGATTTCTGATATTGAAATGCCGCAAGGAAGCGGACTTGAGCTCCTTGCTTGGATACGAAAGGAAAAACTCAACATTCAGGCCATCTTCCTGACGAATTACGCAGACTTCAACTATGCACAAAAAGCAATTGAATTGCAGAGCTTTGAATATTTTCTCAAACCGATCGAATTTGATAAACTGACCCTTATTATCCAAAAAGCAGTCGCCAGAGCAGAAGAAAACCAGCATAACGAGAAAGTGATACAGGAAGGTTACTACTGGAAGAAAAATGAGAGGAAAATAACGGAGCATTTCTGGCGGAAATTGATCATGAAAACTTCTCTGACCAAATCCGCTGCGATTCATCAGGCAATTGCAGAGCATCATCTTTCGTATCAAATGTCGGATAAATTTCTCTCTGTTATTATCCATATTTTTCCTTATGGTCAAAACTTGAGCAAGGTAGATAAAGACCTTTTTGATTTCGCGTTTCTGAATGTGGTGCATGAATTGTTTCAGAGCCCTTCTTGTTCTATTGAAACGATCTTGGAATATAAAGAAATGAATTGGGTTGCCATACTGAAATGGAATCGCTCCCCCGATTCCTCTCTTATCAAAGGTCTATGTTCGTCTTTCATCCCAAAAGCGAACAAATTTCTCAGTTTGTTCCGTTTGGATATGTTGCAGCTTGTTTACTCTGTGCTCAAAACTAAAGAGATAGAGGCTCATAAATTGTATTCCGGAAGAACAAATGATCAATTATTCGTCCAATCTCTGAACTCCATTGAAGATATGGAGAAATATCTTACATATTTAGTGAATACTGCGATGGAATACAGAGATTTCGCAGCCCAACCCAAGTCCGTTATTGAAGAAATAAAGCAATACATTCACACTCATGTGGGAGAGGACCTGACTAGAATCAGTTTGGCGGAAATCGTCTATCTGAATCCCGATTATTTGGCCCGGTTATTTAAGAAAGAAACGAAAACTTCATTAGGAAGCTATATTACTCAAGTTCGTATCGAGGTTGCAAAACAATTATTGGAATCCACCAATTTATCTGTAACTACAATTTCTAGTAAAGTCGGGTACATGAACAATTCCCATTTTTCCAAAGTTTTTAAACAAGTAGTCGGTTGCATCCCCAATGAATATAGGAAAAATGCCAAGCGACCATGAAAGATCACCTAGTGCCCATTGCCGCCGTGGTGGCCATACTTCTGAATATGAGGAAATCCCGGCTGTACTTGAAGATGATAACGATAGCCCTGCGATGTACAAAGGAGCTTATCTGTTCATTATTAATCGCCATGACGCTTCCCATTTAGCGCTTTAAGTCTACGGCAAACGCTGGCGGATTGTGGTTTTCTTTCGCATGGCCAAGCAAGAACTTGCCTTCGAGAAGTGCCATTCGACTTCGATAGCGCACCAGTATGCACACATGGAATTGTTGTTTGCTGCGGAGTCGCAGCTTGCGTACGCGCTATGACAATTAATCAAAGAAAAAAACGAGTGATGAGAGCTTGCACTCATGGAGAAATGGTTCGCAGACTATTCAGTTGTTTCAATCAATCGCTTTTAAACAAGGAGCAGTTGCCTAAGGCAGCTTATTTTAAATTGTTGTAATCTTCTATAAAACAAGAACATCATATAATTGTTATGTAAAAAATGGCTCGGTGGATCAAAGCAGTATGTGTTTCATTCAGGTAAGGGTGAGATGTATTATCCTAACACGCCCTCATTGACCTGGAGACGCTTCCTAAGCGGCAGAGAACTCCCACATATCCGATTACATGATCTGCGCCATACAACCGCTATGCTGCTGCGTGAGAGCGGCGCTGATCTGAAGCAGATACAAGAACGTCTTCGTCATACCAAGATCGGCACCACAGCCGACATTTATACGCATGAATCAGAACTCATCAGCAGAGACGCTGCCGATCGTTTGGAGTCCCTCAACCCCAAACAAATAAAATTTGCCCCAGAATCTGCCCCAAACTAGGGGTAGCACTATTCATTTGTCGAAAAGAAGAAAACAAAAAAAGCCTTGATAATCAAGGCTTTCGGGCTTTTAAAATTTTGGAGCGGGTGATGGGAATCGAACCCACGCTATTAGCTTGGAAGGCTAAAGTTCTACCATTGAACTACACCCGCATATACAATTTTTAAAGATGGTCGGGACGACACGATTTGAACATGCGACCCCCTGGTCCCAAACCAGGTGCTCTACCAAGCTGAGCTACGTCCCGAAGTGTAAATAAAGTGCATCTAATGAAGTGATAATGGCGTGCCCTAAGAGATTCGAACTCCTGACCTTTTGATTCGTAGTCAAACGCTCTATCCAGCTGAGCTAAGGGCACACATTATGGAGCGGAAGACGGGAATCGAACCCGCGACCCTCGCCTTGGCAAGGCGATGCTCTACCGCTGAGCCACTTCCGCATGTTACTCGTGTCAGCCGTTCGTTTTGTTTAACATCGCGGCGACAAGTAATAATATATCACCCCTGAAAAGAAAAAGCAACTGTTTTTACAAAAAAGTTTTAAATTATTTTTAGCCGTCAAAAACAACTGCTGTTCAAATGCGAAAAAACGCTGTAGTGGCGCGGTTTTCCTCGATTTCACATCGCCAGAATCCACACGTAAAAAAGCCGGTTTTTTTCAGGCGCCGAGAAAAATATTACCGTTCAGCTCAAAAAATATTCTGTTAAATAAATATACAAAACGCCTCCCCATGGGAATGCGTTTTGTACGAATAAAGAATCTAAGCTCCTGCAGCCGTAAAAATCTGCTCTTGCTTGGCGCGGCTGTTCATGGCTACCTTGTCAGCAGCTGGCTGGCCGGCCAGCGCATATGGAAGGCAAAGAGGAACGCCTGTCCGCGGATCAGGCACGATATCCGCTTCAATATTAAATACTTCACGCATAATTTCCGGAGTCATAACCTCTGCAGGCGTACCTTCGCCAACCACGACACCTGTCTTAATCGCGATCATATGATGAGCGTAGCGCGTTGCGTGGTTCAAATCATGGACAACCATAACGACCGTGCGGTTATTGCTTGCGTTCAGCTTTTGAAGTAAATGAAGAACCTCCAGCTGATGCGCCATATCGAGGAACGTCGTCGGCTCGTCAAGGAACAATATGTCCGTTTCCTGTGCCAGCGCCATCGCGATCCAAGCGCGCTGTCGCTGGCCGCCAGATAAATGATCTACCGGACGATCTGAAAAATCAGCCATGCCCGTCGCTTCGATTGCCCACTGCACAATGCTGCGGTCATCCTTGCTCATCGAACCAAAACCCTTCTGGTAAGGGAAACGTCCGTATGATACAAGCTCAGCGACCGTTAGTCCGTCTGGAGCTGTAGGATTTTGCGGCAAAATCGCCAGCTGCTTCGCTACTTCCTTCGTAGATTGTTTATGAATGGATTTACCGTCCAGAAGCACACTGCCTTGGGAGGGATTCATAATACGGGCCATCGTCTTCAAAATCGTGGATTTGCCGGAGCCGTTCGCTCCTACAAGCGCCGTAATTTTCCCTTGAGGTATAGCAATGTTTAAATTTTGGACGATAAGACGGTCATCATAAGCAATGTCAAGATTCGAAGTCGTCAGACGAATCATTGGACATGCACGCTCCTTCCGCTGCCGGGGCAGACACATTCTAAATGTAAATATTTATATTTCGTTTAACATCGAAAAATGATAACGATTATCATTTACTTCATAATGATAATGTTTCTCATGCAAAAAGTCAATGTTTATCTAATTCATATACAGGAGCCACTTCACGTCTTGCCGAGTCAAAATTCAGCTTACTCCTTTAACTTTTCGTACCTGGAAGCTTCGCGCACGTATGTCTGAAGACCGCTTCAAATAACGGACTGATGTGAGCACTAAATAGATAAATATGGTTACCAAATTGCCGGTACAGCTTCCAAATCAAGCGTCTCACCGCCTCCCTCTAGCTTCTGAGCCCTCTTCCGGTTGCAAAACGGTATTAGGTGTCACAGACCAATAAAAACCCATTAATAGCGTGTTTATGAGGTGTTCCGTAATCAGGAGCTCTCCAGAATAATTTCACCCCGTAAATGAATAATGCCGCGAACATCTCACAACGTATAAAGGATTCCTTAATCGAGCTAATAAGTGCCATATAGTTATCAGTCCAATCCTGACGTTATCAATAATAGCTTACGTTAATGGAATAAGCCCGCCAGATCGTGTTTGATCCAGCGGGCTTATCATAAGGCGCTGCAGCCTGATAACATACTTCATTAAACAAAAAAGAAAGCCTTTAAGATCAAAAGATCCTAAAGGCTTGTGCTGTCGTTGTGATGCGCGTAGAGGGACTTGAACCCCCACGGTCGCCCGCCAGATCCTAAGTCTGGTGCGTCTGCCAATTCCGCCATACGCGCATATTGTAATAAAGTAAAGCTCATAAATTGTTGTAGGACTTCCACCTACGATACTCTGTCGACATACAGAGCGCTTCCCGGTTAAGGGTGTTAAAGATGGTGCGCGTAGAGGGACTTGAACCCCCACGGTTGCCCGCCAGATCCTAAGTCTGGTGCGTCTGCCAATTCCGCCATACGCGCATGTGAGATAAAATGGTGAGTCATGTAGGATTCGAACCTACGACACCCTGATTAAAAGTCAGGTGCTCTACCAACTGAGCTAATGACTCATAATATAAATGGCTGGGGATTCAGGGATCGAACCTGAGAATGACGGAGTCAAAGTCCGTTGCCTTACCGCTTGGCTAATCCCCAGCAGCGATATGGTGGACGCTGACGGGATCGAACCGCCGACCCTCTGCTTGTAAGGCAGATGCTCTCCCAGCTGAGCTAAGCGTCCAAGTGTAGAGGCGACTTTTCTGTCAAAAACAAAATTGGTGACCCGTAGGGGACTCGAACCCCTGTTACCTCCGTGAAAGGGAGGTGTCTTAACCACTTGACCAACGGGCCATACTTAAATTGAAGCTTGTCCTTACAGTTGAAAGAGTTCTGGAGCTCTCAACCGGGATCGAACCGGTGACCTCATCCTTACCATGGATGCACTCTACCTACTGAGCTATGAGAGCATAATGGCTCCCCGAACAGGACTCGAACCTGTGACAACTCGATTAACAGTCGAGTGCTCTACCAACTGAGCTATCAGGGAACATTGTATTTTTGAGTTGAAATATCTCAAAGAGCTTCAACTTCAAAAGAGGCACGGTTGAAAATCAAGGCGAATTGCGCCCTGAAAACTGGATACGAAAGTTAGGTTTGCTGAACCTTATTAGCTGCTGTCTGCCGGATGTATGGGTCCGGGACAAACTTAAGCGTATGCTTACGATGTAAGTTTGCTTCTCAAACTTTTTAGGATAAGCCCTCGACCGATTAGTATTCGTCAGCTCCACACATTGCTGTGCTTCCACCCCGAACCTATCAACCTCGTCGTCTTCAAGGGGTCTTACATACTGGGAAA